>JAYVPO010000026.1:0-86390 GCA_043757325.1 bacterium | reverse complement strand
TCCATATCTGCCCCATTCAAAATTCAGCTCTTAGCGAATCCATTTTCAAGAGGAGCCGGATGCCTTAATTGGGCAAGTCCGGATCTGCGCGGGGACTCGGGCGAAAGCCCGAGCCTATCGCGACCCAAAAAGATCAGATTTCTAAGTTAATAACCCTTACAAATCAACAAATTTCTATTTTAAAAGTGGTCTGTCCAGAAATTGATTTGTAGTGTGCGTTTTTTAAGGAAAAGTCAGGTCAATAACAACCGGTTAACATTGTATGCAATTTTCTGAGCGGGTTAATTTTTCTTAGGCATGTCATCTCTACGTCTGTCCTTGTCCTTGACATCGGCGTTTTCGTTGCCTTTTAGGTGATCTTGATCGTCGCCGGAAGGCGTTGCCGTTCAAATTTTAATGCGTTATTTTGATAAAATCGAGTCTTTGATATTTATGTATCGAGTTTTTCAGGCTTAGCTGACGGAAGCCGCCGATGACAGCGCCTTCCGATGACGATCAGGTTCAACTCCAAAGGCCATGAAAAGGCCAAAGTCGAAGACAAGGACGAACGTAGAGGTGACTAGTCCGCAAAACATTAACCCGCTCAGAAAATTGCATCTAATATTAACCTTCGATTACTGATAAATTACACTTTAACTTATGTAACCAACAACTCCTCTCGTTATAAAACAAATTAAAACCCAGACTGTTTGGATAAAAACATACTTAAAAGAGGATCAGAAAGTCGATATCCCTTATCTATTTCCCATTCGATCACCCCTAGATTAAGCATCTTTTGGAAAGATTTTGTTACGCTACTTGCATTGCTTAAAACTTCTCGTAAAAATTCTTTACTGTTGGGTTTTGCAATGTAATTGTTCCGCGCTATCGCTTGCATTATAGATTTTTCTTTGACGGAATAGGGTGCCAAATAATATCTAAAACTTTGTGACTTAGATGCAATGAGTCGGTTGATCGATGTCCAGACAGCAGCTTCGGACAGAGTTAGAGTTGCTGCATCGTGCTGTAACCAGAATCCCACTTCACAGATTGCGTTTGGTACTTGGAAAAGTTTTTGACAAATCTGTTCGAGGCAGCATTCGTCAATTTTTTTGTTATATTTTTTGAGACGCTGATTAAAATATGCCACCCAGGATTGGATTGAGATAGGCTCAAAAGTTACCTCATCTCCATAGCCAAAAAATGGGGCTTTGGAAAAAGCAAATATTTCACTTAATAACGTCCGTTTTGAGCCAGAAATAAGAATCGGAACTTTCCCAATTTGTTGCATATTTTTTCGCAGAATAGCCTCGGCCTCAGGGATTTTTTTAATGTCTTGAAATTCATCAAATATCAGAAGAAGCGGGTACTTTTCGCCAAGCTTAGCCATGTTTTTAAAATAGCCATCGATAGACTTGCGTTCAGAGTGAGCATAATTTTTCAAGGAGATACTTGGGCTTCCACTTATGGGATCAATATCAATTGCTAATGCTAAATTTTTGAAATACTGCACTATTATATTGATAAGCGACTTTGGTTCGATATGAGATTTAAAACCCTGGACCAGGCTGTCTGCAAATCGCTTCTCGATGGACTCCAGATCTGCAACGTCCATAAAGTCAACGTACACGACGATACTGTGTTTCTGTCTTTTTAGAAAAAATTGTGCGCTAACATTCAACATTAAAGACGTTTTACCGTACCTCCTTGGGGCATAGAGTACTATCTTTTGCTTGCGTTCGATCATGGTATTGATTTGTGTAATTTCCCTATGACGATTGCATATGTTTTGCCTTTCTACGAGATTATCATATTGAAAGTTTATTTCTAAATCGGATTTTTTAACCGCCATTTTTTATCCTTTTACAATAATGCTTTTAGCATCATTTGAGAAGATAAATGCAAAAAGAATAATTCTCACTAAGTTATCGTGCTGAAAGTAAATGTTTCAAAACCACATTTGCCATGATAGAGGCCTATTTACTGCAGTCACACCAAAAAAAAAGAAGTTGCGGTAATGACGCGTGCTGGGGATACTACAAAAACCCGGTTCGATCTCAGACCGCGCAAAAAAATTGTACCCTTAAGCCATTGCTAAAAGACCTTGTATTAAATATATTGGTACCTCAGCGCTCGTAGGATTTTAAAAAATGATTTCACTAGATGAAGTAAAGAAAGTCGCTAAGCTTGCTAAATTAAAGCTTTCTGACCAAGAATTAAATTATTACCAAGGTCAGTTGGAAAAAATTGTCGAATATATTAAAAATCTTGAAACATTAACCTTTGATGACAAATCTCAATTGTTTCTAGAGTTACCTGAGAGAGACGATATGATTATCGAAAGTCTCGCAACTGAAGAGCTTTTAAAATCTTCGCCCGATAAAGTAGGAAGTGCGATTCGTGTGCCGAGGATTTTGGAATGATCACCCCCTACTCTCTTGATATTGAAAAATGCCGCGAAGAAGCTCCGGAAGATGTCAAGAAGTTTTACGTTAAAAGAAATCTCGACTTAAAAAGCCAACTCAATTCGCATCTTTACTTTGCACCTGAAAAAATTCAACCTTCGGAAAACCCGCATGGATCGCTTGGAAATATTCCCATTCTTATCAAAGATAATATTTCCGTCGAAGGAATGCCTTTAACCTGCGCGTCGCAAATTTTAAAAAATTTCATTCCTTCCTATGACGCAACGGTCATTAAAAAATTAAAAAAAGCCGGAGCTCTGATTTTTGGAAAATTAAATTGCGATGAATTTGCGATGGGTAGTTCCAACGAAAATTCTTCTTTTGGACCAGTGAAAAATCCGTGGGATTTAACGCGGGTTCCTGGTGGATCATCAGGCGGCTCCGCTGCTAGCGTGGCAGCCGATTTTGCAGTGGCAGCTCTTGGCTCTGATACCGGAGGATCCATCAGGCAGCCTGCAAGTTTATGCGGAATTGTCGGTGTAAAACCAACTTACGGCCGAGTCTCACGCTTTGGCTTAGTAGCCTTCGGATCTAGTCTTGATCAAATTGGACCCATGACGAAAACCGTAAAAGATAGCGCTATTATCCTAGATTGTATTTCCGGCCATGACCCTTTAGATTCAACGTCTTTAAAACGTGAACCTACAAAAATTGCGCCGGTTTTAACCGAAAGAAAAGACCTGTCAAAACTTAAATTTGCAGTGGTAAAAGATCTGGTTGGAGAGGGTACCTCTGAAGATGTTAAAACCGCATTTTTTAAAGCCGTAGATGATTTGAAAAAACTTGGTGCAAGCGTCGAAGAAGTTTCTATTCCGTCGTTGAAATATGCGGTTTCAACCTACTACGTTTTAGCAACCGCAGAAGCTTCGGCTAACTTAGCAAGATTTGATGGAATCCGTTATGGAAACCGCGTTCAAACTACACACAGCTCATTAAATGATGTTTATTTAGAAACACGTAGCCAAGGTTTCGGAAAAGAAGTTAAACAACGCATCATGCTTGGAACTTTTGTTTTGTCTTCCGGGTATTACGACGCCTACTACGCAAAAGCAAACAATGCGCGACTATTAATAACCTCGGAATTTAAGCAGGTATTTAAGAATTTTGATCTTTTGCTTTCTCCAACTGCTTCAGAAACAGCCTTTAAAATCGGAGAAAAGTCGGATAATCCACTAGCGATGTATTTAAGTGATATTTGCACCATTTCCATAAACTTAACCGGCGTTCCGGCGGTTTCTATTCCGTGTGGATTTGATCAAAAAGGACTGCCCGTTGGCCTGCAAATAATCGCTGATCATGAAGATGAAAAGACAATGCTCCAAGCAGCCTATCTTTACGAGTCCAGTCACGATTGGGTCAAAAAGCACCCGAACTTTGGAGCGGCATCGTGAATACTTACGAAACAGTTATCGGGTTAGAAGTTCACTGTCAGCTTAAAACCGCCACAAAACTTTTTTGCTCGTGCACTACTAAGTTCGGAAGCCTTCCGAACTCAAATACCTGCCCGATTTGTTTAGGCCATCCGGGGGTCCTACCTGTTTTAAATCACGAGGCCGTAAACCTGGCCATTCGATTTGCTCTGGCTGTAGAAGCAGACGTGAATGAAAAAAGTGTGTTTTCTCGAAAGCAGTATTTTTACCCTGATTTGCCCAAAGGCTATCAGATCACCCAGTATGATCTGCCTTATGCAACAGACGGCAAAATAGTACTATCTAGCGGCAAAACCATTCGGATCTTGCGTGCGCATATGGAAGAAGATGCCGGAAAAAACGTCCATGCAGAAAACTCTAGCTACGTAGATTTAAACCGTGCGGGCATGCCGCTTATTGAAATCGTCACACATCCTGACCTGGAAAGTCCTGAAGAGGCCAGCGAATATTTGAAAATTCTTCGAAGCCTTGTCAGGCATTTGGATGTCAATGATGGCAATTTGGAAGAAGGATCTTTTCGCTGCGACGCAAATATTTCTTTGCGAAAAAAAGGCGAAAAACTTGGCACTCGTTGTGAAATCAAAAATCTTAATTCCTTCAAAAATATCGAGCGCGCTTTGCGATATGAAATTCTACGCCAAAGAGACGCCTTAGATGCGGGTGAATTGATTAAGCAGCAGACTCTTTTATTCGATGCCGCAAGCGGTAAAACAAGCCCTATGCGGTCAAAAGAAGACAGCCAAGATTATCGCTATTTTCCAGAGCCAGATCTAAGTCCATTGATTTTACATCCTGCACGTGTAGCAGCCGTTCGCCAAAAAATGCCAGAGCTTCCCAAGGCGATGTGTGTGCGGTTTGAAAAAACTTATGAACTTTCAAGTTATGATGCTTTGATTTTAACCGCCGATAAAGATTTGGCACATTATTTTGAAAAAACGGTGGTTTTTTCGAAGGGACAAATTCCTGCAAAAATTGCCGCAAACTGGATTATTAGCGAACTTGTAAGAGAAGTAAACGAGCGCGAATGGCTTTGGGAAAATATGCCTTTTTCGTCCGAACGCCTTGCGGGACTACTCACTTTAATTGGAAATAACACCATATCTGGAAAAATCGCCAAAACGGTTTTTGAAGATATGCTTACATCTCAGAAATCCGCCGAAGATATCGTAAAAGAAAAAGGCCTGGTGCAAATTTCTGATACTTTAGAAATTGAAAAAGTCGTCCAAGAAGTTATTGACTCGAATCTTGAACAAGTTAAAGAATATCTTTCTGGAAGAGAGCGAGTTTTCGGATTCTTTGTTGGTCAAGTTATGAAAAAAAGCCAAGGAAAATTTAATCCAGGAATAGTAAATGACCTTATCAAACAAAAAATCGCGTTAAAAAGCGATCTTCTGAAGTGAATTTTGAAAGTGATCTTTTTGATAGTTATTTTTTTGCCTGCGGCTTTTTAAAAAATACTTCGCCCGAAAAAATGGCTACAAACGTTTCAGAAGACTCGACTTTTGATGTTTCTAGTTTAACCAAAGCTCTTGTAACTGGGCCGCAGATTTTTGACTACTATCAAAAAAATGGTCTGGATTTAAAAACACCGTTTAAAAAACTTGGATTTTTGAAGCCCTTTTCGATTAAATTGCGGTCGTTAAATGCTTACGAATGTCTTCGCCACGAAGCCGGTCTGCCAGCTTGGAAAAATTTTTTTACGCAATCAGAACATCAAAGAAGATCAGTATTAGAAGTATTTTCTGATGTAAAGTTGACCAAAAAAACACCCGTTTATTCCGATCTTGGATTTATTTTAATGGCTCAAATTAAAGAGATCCCTTTTAAAAGCCCTTCTTTTGAAAATTTAAAAACGGCCGTGTCTACAGGCTTTTCTGCCATTAGGCAAAGAATACTTAAGGGAGAAGTTCACGACGATAATGCCTACGCAATTGAAAAAACCAGCGGATTTGCGGGCCACGCAGGCCTTTTTCTAACGGGAAATGAGCTTATTTCAAATCTTCAGAATTTATTTTTAAATAAAGCTTATCCCGGGTATTTTTCTGCCAATGCGCAATTGATTTCGGAAGATTTAAAAAACGAAAGTTTGCTCGGGCTTAGACAAGGTGGAGATGATGCAGCTAAAGCTTTCTTTGCCGGAAAAACTATGGGCCACTACGGCTTCACAGGATGTGCTTTTTGGGTTGAACCAAAATCTTCAGCCTATGTCGTATTACTTACCAATCGCGTTGCAAAATCTTTTTCTGTGCAAAAAAGCTGGAAAGATTTTCGGGCTCAGGTTTTTGACTACGCTTACCAAAATCTTCAAGCTAAAACTTTTTAAGTAATAATGCCCTATGATTTAGCCATAATTGGATGCGGAATTGCCGGTTTAGCCGTAAGTTTTAGAATAAAAAATAAGAAAGTCATTCTCCTAGGAAGACCAGAACTTGCGGCAAGTCACTGCGCAACTGGAGTAAGCACACACAAAGGTATAACCGTTGCCCGCGGCGAGCTTTTTCAATTAAAGCAACTGGGTCACCACCACTTACCAAAATGGATAGCTGAAATATCAGAGGCTACTAACCAAAGTATTTCTTTAATTTACGGAATTGAAGAGCGGTTTTTAAATGAGCAAGAAATACATGATATCCAGTGGCGAATCTATAAAGAACAGCCTCTAGAAAACTTCTCGGTTAAAAAAACTAATAAAGGGTTTATTTATCCAGAAGACTTTATTTTCAATGTTGCAGAGCTTTTAAACGCCTTGTTAGAGCACGCGAAAAAAAACCACTCAATTCACTTGAGTCATGTGGAAAGTATTCTCAGGCGGCCAGATTACTATGAAATCAAAACCAAAAAAGGCGCGATACTTTCAGCAAAAAATATACTTTTAGCCTGTGGAAAAGACGCGAATAGTTTACTCGATCAGTTAGGTTTGACTAAATTGGACTTGAGGTATTTAGCAGGTAAAACCTTTTACGGAGCAGTCAGCCCAGGATCAGTGATGCGCGGATTTACGCACAAGGGCCGGAATTTAGGCTATTTTAGTGATCACTTTAGGCTTGGTTCGACGACCACTACCGCAGAAAATTTACCTGAAGATGATCTTAATGATTTTGAAGCTTTATCAAGTCATTTCGAACAGGGGTTACTTCTAGAACACAAATGGACTGGTACTCGAACAAGGTTTTCTGATCGCCTACCGCGAATACTGGAGTTAGAAAAACTTTCCGAAAACCAAAAAATATTTTTTATCGGCGGATTTTATAAGTCAGGCTTTCAATTTGCAGATATTTTTGCCCAAAAATTCTGCGATTTATTTTTAAAATAATGAACCGATAAAATGTTTAAAAATTCATTCAACCCAACGGGAGTTTTATCAAATCCTACTGCATTAAAAAGAGGCAAACATTCCTAGTGTTCCTTCAAATCCAAAGCTGCCTTTTTTATGGGCAATGGCGTCCTGCAAATCAGATACTTTGGTATCAGGCTTTTTTGCATAATTGGCATCAAAATTATCTGCAGCAAAAGACCCACCCATTTGGGTTACCGGAATAATCAAAACGCCGCCCACGCTTATTCCAACCGGTCCAAAAATGGTCCAATCAAGCCCACCACCAAGTCGCAAAGAAATCACATTAATTTTTGACGTAGCTGCAACAAAATCCGCACTGGAAGGAGCTTTGGAATCATTTTTAAAAGACGAAACAAAGCTTACAGTCGACATATCAAAATCAAGTCCGACTTTCATAGGGATGCCAACGCTTTTACTCATCGCAAAATACTTCACGTAATCTCCCCAAAACCTGATGGCTGATAAGCTGGCGACGTTTTCAAGATAGTCGGCGGTGGTTGCTCCCGAAATATAGTTAGAGGTTATTGTAGCCGGAGCAATTTTCCGGTAACTAAGACCTAAGTCAATGGCCGCTTTTGAAAGGCCAATTCGGCCTTCTCCGGCAATTCCAAAAAAAGACGACTTGGTGACAGAGTCCGCAAGCCAAGGATTTCCTTTTGGGTTTTGAGTGTTGTCGTAAGTTAGATTGGAATAAATTACCGGGCTAACTGGCTGCACCAAGTAAAGAAGCCGCATTGATGAAGGGACTTTTTTCAAAACGAACTTTGCAGAGGACTTCTCGTCAGATTTTTTGTCAACAAAGCCATCACTTCCGACCTCTTTTTCGACTTTATCAGCACCCTTATCCGCAGAGGAACCGGAAGTTTTTCCAGCGACGTTTAATCCCACAGAAACCTTGTCATAGACCCCTTTGGGAAAGCGCACGTAGATTTTTTCCGGCGTGATCTTCACAACTTTTCCACAGCCTACTTTTTGACCGGTACTATCTTCAAAACAAAGAGCCGAGCCTTTTTTATAAGCAGAACTATCATTTGTTTCTACGGCTGCAGCCGACTGTTTAGAAAGAAGTTTTGTGATTTGATCAGCAAAACACTCGGGATTATTGTAAAACCCGAGCATTCCCGATGTGAGCAGTGCTTTTCTTAAAGTCGATTTAAATTCTAATTTCATTTCTGATTTCATTTCTGATTTCATTCCTAACTTCATAATTGTCCTCCATGAACTTTAATTTTAAGGTTTTATAGTTGAATAACGCCAGTCATAACTTGCAATTAAAAGGCTTTGCGTCGGGTATATTTTCACATTTTGTAACTGAATGGAAAGGGAAATTTCGGGATCAGTCCATGTAGAAAATAAGTCTTTCGATATCGTATCTGAGCCTTTTTCAGCACTAAAAGCACAGGTGATCTGGCCGCCTGATTGAGATTTTAAAAACACCATTACTTGAGAATAAGAGGTTTCATTTGGGCTTTCGAAAACATTGTTTAATTCCCAAGAAACTTTTATATTTTCATTAAACTGCACAGTCTGGGATTCGGAAGGGTTAAGAAGTTCGGTGTTCCAAACGTCAAAGTTTGTGCTTTTTTGCGAGACATCAACCGATTTAAAAAAAGCTGGGGCCACAGCATGAAAAACAGGACGATCAGAGACCATAAAATCCCAGGTTTTCAAATCAAACTGCAACAGATTATAAACGAAAGAAAAATCGAAATGAGAGTTTGGGGTGCCAATTCCCTGGGCAAATCCGGAGGTTGAGATAGACTGCAAGGGCTTGGAGTTTTTTGTGGCTCCCGCGATCTCTTCAAATGTTTTCACTTTATTCACATCTTTTACACAGCCTTGTACCGGTCGTAGTTTGGTTAAAAGTTCTTCTGGCTTTAACAGCTCAGAAAGTTGCAATTGGGAAGCGGAAGCGCTTTTTTGAGCAAACTCAAATCTAAAATAAACCAACGATTTTAAGGACTCGCCATTGGGATCTGTCGCTGGTGGCGTAGTCTTGGCCTCCCCCGCGGCATTTTCTGACAAAATTCGGCCTAATTTTACAACAGGCTTACAGCCGATTAGAAAAACTAAAAGCAAAGCGCAGTTGCGCATTTTTTACCCTTATCTCATTGCTTAACATATTGCTTAACTAGCTCTATTGTACCAAAATATAGTCTGATAGGAAAATTAAAGCCAAATTGGCGAGGAAAACTTTTTTGAGTAATTTTGCCGATGCCTTTACAAGTGTGCTTGCGATGCTATTGTGTCTAACGTTTCACGAGGCCGCACATGCCTACGTAGCTAGGCTTCTAGGAGACAGAACAGCCGAACTTCAAGGACGACTATCTTTAAATCCGTTTGTCCATGCTGATCCCCTAGGAACCATCATTCTACCAGCGATTGGTGCCCTTTTTCATATGCCCATATTAGGGTGGGCAAAACCCGTACCGGTAGACTCTAGAAATCTTCGCAACCCCAGGCGAGATTACATGTTTGTTGCGATGGCGGGCCCGGCTTCGAACTTACTTTTGGCAGGAATTTTTATATTTTGCTTAAACTTATATGAAGTTCGTTTATCAGATGTCATTACCCAAACTCATTTTTTATACCCTCTGGTTAAACTTTTAGGTGCGGCCGTATATATTAATGTTTTTTTAGCCATTTTTAATCTTATACCTTTGCCACCACTTGATGGGGCTACGGTTTTGATGTGGTTTTTACCTGATGACTGGGCGAGAAAATACCAGGAAGTTGTGGCTCCGTACGGATTTTTCATTTTGCTTTTTTTATTAATGGGTGGCGGTTTAGCCTGGATTAAACCCGTAGCGATGACTTATGTTTCTGTTGTGTATAGCATCACTTCGCGTATCTTAGGGTGATCATGGCTCAGAACATTAAAAATAAAAAAAGAACCAAATATATTTTTGTGACCGGAGGTGTGGTTTCGTCTCTCGGCAAAGGAATTGTAGCAGCAAGTACCGCAGCACTTCTTGAGACAAGAGGCTTAAAGGTTTCACTTACCAAAATGGATCCTTATATTAATGTGGACCCGGGAACTATGAGCCCCCATCAGCACGGAGAAGTTTTTGTCACCGACGACGGCGCCGAAACCGATTTAGATTTGGGTCATTACGAACGGTTTACCCAGCAAACATTATCTCGCAAAAATAGTTTTTCGGCCGGTCAAGTTTATGATTCTGTTTTAAATAAAGAACGTCGCGGGGATTACCTTGGTGGAACCGTGCAAGTCATTCCACACATTACCGACCAAATTAAAGAAAATATTTTTCATGCCTCAGAAGGTGCTGATGTGGCAATTATCGAAATTGGTGGAACGGTAGGAGATATTGAAGGGCTGCCTTTTTTAGAAACCATTCGCCAGATCCGTTATGAACTTGGGCCCGAAAACGTGCTTTTTATTCACCTGACTTTGGTCCCATATATTGCGGCTGCTAAAGAGCTAAAAACTAAGCCAACCCAGCATTCAGTTAGAGATTTGCGGCAGATTGGTATTCAGCCAGATATATTAATATGTCGAAGTGATCGCGATGTTCCCGGTGAGTTACTTAAAAAAATCGCGCAGTTTTGTAACGTGAAATCAGAAAATGTCTTTAAAGCCCAAGATGCAAAAAGTATCTACATGCTGCCTTTGATTTTGCACGATCAAGGCCTGGATCAAACTATCGTGGATACTTTAAATATTTGGACCAAAGAGCCGGATTTAGCCAAATGGAAAAAAATTGTCGAAACTTTGGAAAATTTAAAAGACGAAGTTTGTATTGCTCTGGTTGGAAAGTACGCCAGTGTTGCAGATTCCTATAAGTCTATTTCCGAATCTTTTATCCATGCCGAAATCGCCACACGCGCAAAAGTTCACTACGAATTTATTGATTCAGATGAACTAAACGATAAGAATGCCGAAGCAAAATTGAAAAAGTTTGACGGACTACTAGTGCCCGGTGGCTTTGGTACCAGAGGAATTGAGGGGAAAATCGCCGCAATTTTTTATGCTAGAACGCACCAAATGCCCTTTTTTGGGATCTGCTTAGGGATGCAAGTTGCAGCCGTCGAATTCGCCCGGCACGTATTAAATCTAAAAGATGCCCAAAGCGAAGAATTTGACGCACAGTCTAAAAATCTTGTGATCCACCTGATGAATGATCAGAAAACCGTCCAGAAAAAAGGCGGCAGCATGCGCCTTGGAGCTTATCCGTGTATGTTGATGCCAAACTCTAAAGTTCTGTTAGCCTATGATGAAAAGGAAATTTCCGAAAGGCATCGGCACCGATTTGAATTCAACAATCAATACCGCGAAATTTTTGAAACAAATGGTATGAAAATATCAGGACTTTCTCCCGATAAAAAACTTGTTGAAATGATGGAACTAGAAAATCACCCGTGGTTTGTAGGATGTCAGTTTCACCCAGAGCTAAAAAGTAAACCCACAAAAGTTCACCCTTTATTTAAAGCTTTTGTCGAAAAAGCCAAAGAATTTCGCGCACAAAAACCAAAGGTCTAAATCTTGAATACCATGCCTGTGAATATTTTAAAAGTTGGCCAGGAAAGCTTGAGATCTGAAGGCGAAGCCCTTTTACTCGCATCGAAAAACTTGGCTCAGGATTTTGTTTTAGCGGTTGAAGAAATTTTAAAAACCTCCGGCAAAATCGTAGTGACAGGACTTGGAAAATCGGGGCATGTAGCTCGAAAAATCGCGGCGACATTCTCCAGTACCGGTACGGCTGCTTTTTTTTTGCATCCGTCAGAAGCTATTCACGGTGATTTGGGTGTTATACAAAGCCAGGATTTACTTCTGGCCATTGCTTTTGGAGGCGAGACGTCAGAAGTGCTCGAGGTGGCGAAATTCTGCAAGCTGAAAGGCATAAAAATCATTGCAATCAGTGGTTTTAAAGATTCATCTCTGGCCAGAATGGCAGATTATTTTTTAAGTGTAGAAATTGCAAAAGAAATTTGCCCGCATAATTTGGCCCCAACTACTTCAACCACTGTCACGATGGCTTTAGGTGATGCGCTGGCCGTTTCATTGATGCGCGCACGTGGTTTTGAAACCCAGAATTTTGCCGCATTTCACCCGGGCGGAAGCTTGGGGCGGAAATTACTTTTAGTCAAAGATTTAATGCGGCAAGATGTTCCCGTAGTTGACGAAAACACGTCTTTTTTTGATGTTATCAAAGCCATGGCCGAAAAAAATTACGGTGTGGTACCCGTTTTAGACGACAAAAATAAAGTTTTGGGAATTATTTCTGATGGAGATATCAGACGGGTTTTGAGCAAAGAAAAAGACAGCGCGTTAAAAAAATGCGCCAAAGAATTTATGTCAAAAAATCCCAAGACAGTTGCTCTCGATGATTTGGCACTAAATGCGGAGAAACTTATGCGAGATTTTCAGATAACCTCGGCGATTGTTTTGAGATTAGGAGAATTTACTGGGCTTCTGCGCTTACATGATTTGGGCCGTTAAAATGAAGACTGTAAAAGGCGTTCGAAACTTGTGAAAAAAAGTATTGTTATATCAGTTGTTTTGCTTCTGAGCTTAGCTGGAGCAATTTACGTAAAAAAAGAGCGCACCCAGCGTACAAAGCCTCATTCCATTGGCGATGAATCAAGGGTGACTCTAGAAGAATTTGATGTGTACCGTTATCAAATTCAAAAACTCGAATCGCGCTTTTCTGCAAGGTCTGCAAGACTTTATGAACCAAACCGAATATTGGTTGAAGGTAATCCCGTGGGCATTCGATACAAAACAGACGAGAAAGGCGAAAGTAAAGAAATTTTAAGAACTCACACCGCAACGATTTTGTTTCAGGCCGATAATTTTGGAAAAATGCTGCAAAGCCCTCCAGTTGATAAAGCCTTATTAACGGAAGGCGTTGAAGCCGGATTTATGGATATGATGCTGCTGACTGAAAAAGCCGATTACCTATTTAAAACCGATACGTTACAATCAGAACTTGAAACCACAATCGAAGGCCCAAATAAAAAAATGAAAAGCGCCAATGGATTTAGTTACGATTTAAAAAAGCAGCAGCTTATCATGCAAGGTAAAATCACCGGCGTATTTGTTCCACCGGCTCAAAAATGAAGGTTATTTTCATTTTCTATTTTTTAATGCGCACTGGTTTTCTAAAGGCCGATTTAATCGACGTAGAAAATAAAATTTCAGCGCCCGCTCCTACTCCTACAGCGAGTATTTCAATTGCCGAACCAAGCCCGAAACCAGATCAAAACACTGAAGCAAAACCTGGAAATAAACGGACGTCCAAAATAAAAAATAAAAAGTCTACAAATACAAAATCAAGTGAGGCCCAGCCAGTAACGTTTGAAAGCAAAAGTCTTAAAGGCACCCGGTCTGAGGGCACGATTTTTCTCCAGGACGATGTGGTGGTTACTCAAGGCGATATGCGAATGGAATCCACTCAAGCAACCATTTATTTTCACCCAACTTCAAACGAAGTGAAACAAATCAATGCTTCAGGAAAAGTAAAGTTTTTTAAAAAAAATCACGAGACGGGTCAAATTATCAAAGCCGATGCAAGAGAGGCCGTCTTTTACAATGCCGATCAAAAAGTTCTACTACGAGGCGAACCAAAAATTTGGCGCGGCGACGATCTTATGACCGGAAAGCAAATTTCTTATGATTTAAAATCCGGGTGGATTAAAGCCGACCGCGTGGAAGGCATTGTGCAACCAGGTAATCAAGAGACTTCGGAAAAAACACTAGAAAAAACACCCGAAAAATCAACAGAAAAAAACCGCGAAAAAAAACCTAAATGAAACTTGTTGCCGAACAAATTACAAAATCTTTTAAATCGCGCCAGGTAGTAAAAGGCGTAACATTTCGCGTGTCCACTGGAGAAGTAGTTGGACTGCTTGGTCCAAACGGTGCCGGTAAAACCACAAGTTTTTATATGGTGGTGGGATTACTTTTTCCACAATCGGGAAGAATTTTACTAGATGATGAAGATATTACCGATCTTCCTATGCATGTTAGAGCAAAACGCGGGATATCTTATTTGCCCCAGAACATGTCCATTTTTCGTCGCATGAGTGTAGAAGATAATCTTGTTTCGATTATGGAAATCACGGGCGTTCCGCATGATAAAAGAAAAGAAAAATTAGACGAACTGCTTACCAAATTTCAAATCGGTCATATTGCAAAATCTTTAGGGGCAGCACTTTCCGGAGGTGAAAGAAGGCGTGTGGAAATTGCGCGAGCCTTAATTATCGAACCGAAATTTTTACTTTTGGATGAGCCTTTTGCTGGAATCGACCCGGTGACCGTGCACGAAATTCAAGGAATAATTCAAGCCATCAAAGAAGATGGTATAGGCGTATTAATCACAGATCATAACGTTAGAGAAACATTAGGCAGTTGTGACCGGGCTTATATTTTAGCAGGCGGTGAAATTATTTCCCAGGGACTTCCTAATGAAGTTGCGAAGGATCGGATAGTCATTGAAACTTATCTCGGCGAGAATTTCCAATTTTAGGCCGCCTCTAGGCCGCCGAAAAATCCACAATAGCTGCGTCAAGTCTTCGCCAAAAAATGCTCACTTACCAGTGCGTACGCTCCGTCTTTTTGTCTCGCCTTTCCTTGCTCTCCTGGTTTTTGGACGGCCTAAACTACCTCTGAGAGAAGTGAGGAAAGAGGAGAGGAAAGAGGAGAGGAAATAAGAAGAGGAGAATGACACTGGTTTGGTTCTCGTGTAAGATAAACGTATGGCTTTTGATTTAAAACAGAGTTTAAAACTTACCCAGCAACTTTTGATGACGCCGCAGCTTCAGCAGGCGATAAAGTTGCTACAACTTTCGCGGATGGAGTTGGAAGAATTTGTCGAGCTGCAGTTAAATGAGAATCCTATTCTTGAGGAGAACAGTGGCGACTCGGCCGACGTAATAATTCAAGCAGAAAAAGAACAAGAGCACACCGAAGATCAGGCCATGTCCGAACGCATGGGCGAAGTGTCTGAGATAGTGGATCGGGTCGGAGAGCAAGATAAACAAGATACCGACTGGGAATCTTTTGTGAGCCGAGATGATGCCGCGCATTCATCAAGAACTTCTGGGACTCAAACTGAAGATGGTCCGCAGTATGAAAATATTATTACGCGCGGTGATACGTTGCAGGAACACTTGGAGAAGCAGCTTAGCGAATGGAAACTTTCTGATGAAGAGAAAAGGCTTGCGGGCATTATCATTGGTAACGTGGATGACAAAGGCTATTTTACGCTGAGCCTTGAGGATTTTGTAGCGAAAGAAAATTGCTCGACAGAAGACGCTCAAGACGCTTTAGAAACGGTGCAGAGATTTGACCCTGCTGGGGTTGGGGCAAGAGATTTAAAAGAGTGTCTGCTGCTACAGCTGCATTATAAAAAATTAAAAAACGGTACCGTCGAAAAAATTGTGGAGTTTCATCTCAATGAGCTCACCACTAGAAATTATAATTTAATCGCCAAAAGCCTAAAAATTTCTTTAGAAAATGTGATAGAACACGTGCACATTATATCTGAATTGGAACCTATTCCGGGACGTCAATTTGGAATCGACAATCCGCAGTATATAATACCAGACGTATACGTTATAAAGCTTGGCGACCGTTGGGTTGTGACCATGAATGAAGATGGCTTGCCGCGGCTTAAAACCAGCGAATTTTACAAAGACTTAATGAAAAGTGGTCAAACTAAAGGCCAAGATAAAGACTACCTGCAAGAAAAATACAAAAGCGCTCAGTGGTTGATTAAAAGCATTCAACAACGTCAAGGAACGATTTTTAAAGTTGCCGAAAAAATTGTCGAAAGGCAAAAAGATTTTTTTGAAAAAGGTGATCATTTTTTAAAACCTATGGTTTTGCGAGATATTGCAGACGACATAGAAATGCACGAATCCACAGTCAGCCGCGTTACAACCAACAAATATATCCAAACCCCGCGCGGAATTTTTGAGCTGAAGTATTTTTTTAGTAGTTCGATTCCTCGGTCGGGTGGAGAATCCTTAGCTTCCGAGTCGGTAAAAAATATTATCGAAGAGGTTGTACGCCATGAAGATGTCAAAAATCCCCTATCTGATCAACAGATTGTAGAAATTCTTGAAACCAAGAATATCCAACTGGCCCGACGCACTGTTGCCAAATATCGAGAGCAGCTACAAATCCTACCTTCAAGTAAAAGAAAAAAATACTTCTAACGCTTGATTTCAAGTGGCAACATAAGAGGTATGAAAAAAAAGAAAGCTCAGCCTTTGGTGGTTATTATTGTTGGCCAATCGGGCAGTGGTCTAACTACGGCTCTTAATATTCTCCAAGACAATAATTTTTATTGTATAGATAATTTGCCTTTAATCTTACTTGAAGAAGCGACCGAAGTTTTTAAAAATCAAACTTCTACTATGTCTGGTTTTGCGGTGGGCATTCATTTAATCAACGCTAAACAAACAGCTGATTTTGAGCGCATTAAAGCTAAAATTGACAAGGCCATTCATCTCGATGTGATTTTTTTATCGTGTGCCGAAGAAACAATTCTGGCCAGGTACACAAGTTCTCGCAGGAAGCATCCTTTAATGGATCAAGCAGAAGATTTAAAGGCCGCCGTAAGACTAGAAAAAAAGCTCCTCAAGTCTGTTGAAGAGCATTCTAATGTTGTATTTGATACGACTATTTGGTCGCCACAAACTTTGCAGAGCTCACTGGAAGAACGCTACCATTCAGGTGTTTTTAAACGTTCGACCTATGTTACGCTATGCAGCTTTGGATTTAAGTTTGGCGGCATGAGTACAGCGGAAAATATTTTTGATGTTCGGTTTTTAGAAAATCCCTACTTTCGGCCCGAATTAAAAGAATTATCTGGATTAGATAAGCCGGTACAAAAATTTATTTTTTCAAAATCCGATTCCAAAAAAACTTTGCATTTAATCGAGCAATGGATGGAATTTTCACTGCCAAAATATCATAAAGAAGGCAAAAACTTTGTGCGTATTGGAATTGGCTGCACCGGCGGAAAGCATCGCAGTGTCGCCATCGTTGAAAAACTTTATGAATTATTTTCACGTAAAAAGATGGAAAATTTAGTCTTTAATGTCGTGCACAGGAATCTAATCACCAGAGGAGACACTTAAATAAAATGACAAACCTTAAGTCTTTTGACACCCTTTTTTCCGATCGCCATATTGGTCCTGATTCTAAAGAAACGCAGAAACTTCTAGAATTTTTAAATTTAAATTCTCTCGAAGAATTGCGTGCGGAAACAGTCCCTTCAGGAATTCGCCTGCAAAAAAAGCTACGTTTACCAGAAGCGCTCAGTGAAGTTGAAGCCCTGGAAAAATTAAAAATAATTGCGCAAAAAAACATCGTGAAAAAATCTTTTATTGGAAAAGGTTACTACGATTGCGTTACGCCTGCAGTGATTCAGCGAAATGTTTTAGAAAACCCCGGTTGGTACACCCAATACACGCCGTATCAAGCGGAAATCGCCCAAGGCCGATTGGAAGCACTGCTAAATTTTCAGACTTTAATTTGTGAGCTGACTGGCTTTTCTGTAACCAACGCAAGCCTTTTGGACGAGGCCACAGCCGCTGCGGAAGCCATGGCTTTGGCCTATTCGTCACGGGTTGAAAACGCAGCCGATGTTTTTTTGGTGGCAGAAGATTGTCACCCTCAAACCGTCGCTGTGCTAGAAACTCGTGCTTGGCCTTTAAAAATTAAAATTCAAGTCTGTAAATCGCCGGAATCTTTTACCCCGCATGTTTTTGGTGTTTTGCTGCAGTATCCAGGGACAACTGGTGAAGTGAAAAATCTCGAACCGTTGATCGCAAAAGCTCGCGCTAAAAAAATAATTACGACTGTAGCCTGTGATTTACTCGCACTTTGTTTGCTAAAAAGCCCAAAGGATCTCGGCGCAGATATCGCAATTGGTACAGCTCAAAGACTTGGCGTACCGCTTGGTTTTGGTGGTCCCCATGCGGCTTATTTTGCGACCACTGAAGACCATAAACGAAAAATTCCTGGGCGAATTGTCGGCGTATCAAATGACAAGGAGGGTCGCAAAGCCATGCGTCTTGCCTTACAAACGAGAGAGCAGCATATTCGCCGCGAAAAAGCTACGAGCAACATCTGTACTGCCCAAGTTTTACTCGCGGTAATGTCTAGCATGTATGCTGTTTACCACGGCCCCGAAGGTTTGATAAACATCGCTCGAAAAATCCATACGGCAGCAGCAACTTTTGCTAAAGCTCTTAGAAAAGCTGGTCTGAAAATAAAACACGATATATTTTTTGACACAGTGACAGTGGAAAATGCCCACCGGTTTTTGGAACATCCAGAATTTAATTTTTTCCATGATAAAGATAATTCCTTGGGCGTATCTTTTGATGAAACCATTAATGATGAAACTTTAAAAAAACTTATCGAGCATTTTTGTCAGACCGAAAACTTTGACCTTGAAAGCAATTTGCAGATTCCCATGACTTTTTTGCGCACCGGAAAAATTCTGCAACAAAAAGTTTTTCACGCGTTTCACAGCGAAAGTAAAATGATGCGTTACATCAAAAGTCTTGAAGCAAAAGATCTTTCTTTAACTCATTCGATGATTCCTCTAGGTTCTTGCACGATGAAATTAAATGCGGCCGCGGAACTCATGCCAATTACCTGGAAAGAATTTAATGGGCTGCATCCTTTTGCTCCGAAAGATCAAACCTTGGGCTATCAGGTATTGTTTTCGCAGTTAGAAAATATGCTCTGTGAAATAACAGGCTTTGATGCGGTGTCTTTACAGCCTAATAGCGGCTCGCAAGGAGAGTACGCAGGGCTACTCGTTATTAAAAAATACTTTGAAACACGGGGCGAGTCGAGACGTGATGTGTGTTTAATTCCGCAATCGGCTCACGGCACAAATCCGGCCAGTGCTGCGATGGCGGGCATGAAAGTTGTTGTGATAAAAACCGATCTTGAAGGCAATGTGGACGCCAAAGATTTGCAAGAAAAAGCAAACTTACACAAAGAAAATCTAGCAGTTTTAATGATCACCTACCCGTCTACGCACGGGGTTTTTGAAGAAGCGATTCGAGAAATATGCGCTATGATACATAGCTGTGGCGGCCAAGTTTACATGGATGGCGCAAACATGAACGCTCAAGTGGGAATTTGTCGGCCGGCAGATTTTGGCGCCGACGTTTGTCATTTAAACTTGCATAAAACTTTTTGTATTCCACATGGGGGCGGCGGTCCTGGAATGGGTCCCATCGGTGTAAAAAGTCATTTGCAAAACTATTTGCCCACGCATCCTGTTGTCAAATTGCACGGAGAAGCGGCGATCGGTCCCGTATCGGCAGCACAGTGGTCTAGTGCCAGTATTCTGCCCATTTCCTGGATGTATATACAGATGATGGGAGCAGAAGGACTGCTTCGTGCAACAACTTTGGCTATTCTAAACGCGAATTATATGGCGGAGCGTTTGCAACCCCATTATCCTATTTTGTTTCGCGGTAAAAAAAATCGCGTGGCGCACGAATGTATTATTGATCTTCGGCCTTTAAAATTGAAATCGAACGTGGAAGTAGAAGATGTTGCAAAAAGGCTGATGGATTATGGTTTTCATGCACCGACCGTGTCTTTTCCTATTGGCGGGACTTTAATGATCGAACCCACAGAAAGCGAATCCAAAGACGAGCTTGACCGGTTTTGTGATGCTATGATTGCTATCCGTAAGGAAATCGAAGTTATCGAAAATGGAAAAACCTCAAAAGAAAATAACCTTCTAAAGAACTCACCGCATACGGTTTCTATGGTTACAGGATCAAATTGGGACTACCCTTACACACGTGAAGAAGCGGCTTTTCCATTACCGTGGGTGCGAGAAAGAAAATTTTGGCCAAGTGTTGCGCGAATTGACGGCGCATTTGGCGATAGAAATTTAGTTTGTACGTGTGAACCGTTAGAAAGTTATCAGGACAGTTAGGAGTCGTAAATGAATGTAGAAATTATTATTTTAGTTTTTTTGGCGGTGACAGCATTTTCTATTTTGGGAACTTTTTTGGTAACGGTTCGCCAGGGAGAAGTTGCTGTGGTGACGATGTTTGGAAAATACCGGCGGATTCTTTTGCCGGGTTTAAATATGCGAATTCCAATTTTCGAGATGATTTTTCGCCGCGTTTCCATTCAGCATCAGTCGCAAGAGCTGGAATTCCAAGCGATTACTCTTGATCAGGCCAATGTTTATTTTAAAGCTATGTTGTTATATTCCGTTTTAAGCCCAAGCGAAGAAACTATCAAAAACGTCGCGTTCAAGTTTATCGATCAAGCAAGTCTAATGCAGGCTTTAATCCGCACGGTTGAAGGCTGTGTGCGCGGGTTTGTAGCGACCAAAAAGCAAGCTGAGATTTTATCTTTACGTGGAGAAATTATAGCGGACGTGAAAGAACAGCTGGATTCTGTTTTGGAAACTTGGGGCTATCACCTCATTGATTTGCAGATGAATGACATTACTTTTGATCAAGAAATTATGCGTTCGATGGCCCAAGTTGTGGCGTCTAATAATTTAAAAGCAGCTGCCGAAAATCAGGGCCAGGCACTTTTAATTACGCGCACCAAAGAAGCGGAAGCCGAAGGAAATGCGATTCGAATATCTGCTGAAGCAGAGAAGCAAGCAGCTCAGCTGCGTGGCCAAGGGGTGGCGTTATTTCGAGAGGAGGTGGCGCAAGGTATGTCAAAAGCGGCGCAGCAAACCAAGGCTGCGGGCTTAGATGTTTCGGTTATTTTGTTTTCTATGTGGACAGATGCAATCAAACATTTTGCCGAAAATAATAAAGGTAATATGATTTTACTTGATGGAAGTTCTGAGGGCATGACTCGAACTTTGCGTGAACTTATGCTTTTATCTAAGCCTCTTGTTATGGATGACGACGCGGTAGGGAAGAAGCCTCGGTCCACCTAAATTATTTTTTTAATTACAAACGGCAGCTTTGAAGCGCGCTTTCTGCAAGTAGCAACTTTTAACTGTCAAAAATCTTTTTTCGGTTAAAAGAAAATCTACCGGTACATCAAATTCTTGAGGGAAGATACTTTCATATAGAAAGGCCTCAAGAGTGATACCACAGGTTTTTACATTTTTGTGTTTTGCGAGATAGCGATCATAGTAGCCCGCCCCTTTTCCGAGGCGAAATCCGCTGCGATCGAAAGCTATTCCTGGCAGGACTATTAAATCATTTAGGCCAGGCGTAACCCAATCGGTACTAGACGGCTGTAATATTCCGTAAGCGTTTTTAGATAGTGATTTTGAGTCATCAAGTTTGACAAATGTCATCTCCTTATTTTGCAAAATAACGGGTAGATAAAGTTCTAGATTTTTCACAATTTCTAGGTTTACATCAAGTTCATTTGGCAAGGCACAATAGGAAAAAACCTTTTCTATTTTTTGTGAAATAGCGATTTGTAAAAGTTCGCAGCTTATTTTATTGGACCAAAAATCTCGCAGAAAATGTGGTATTTCGCTCCACCGCGGGCGATTCCTATGTCTTAAAATGATTTTAAGTCGGGCCAGCTCATTCATTTTAACCAACCTATATTTAAGGCTTAATTTCGTGGTTTGAGTTTTCTCTCAAGTCTTTACCCAATGACTCCGAGGCCTAACTTGTGACGGGTGATAAAGATTTTATAGAGGAATCCATATTATGAAAATTAACTTCTCAAGGCTTGCCTTGCTTGCAACGCTGTTTTTTAACGCCTGTGGCGCTTCAAAAGATAACAATCAGCGCACCAGTTTAAGTGTAGCAGGCAATGACAATCTGGAAAAGAAAACTCCACCGACTATTCCACAAGCGCCAGTAACGCCTTCGACGCCTGAAATCGCAAAAGTTCCGGATGCTCAACCAACTGGCCCACAAGAAAAAATCAGCTTATTAAACTGGACAGAAATTTCTGGTGAAGTCGATGAAGTTCTACTTGTTCGTGTAAAATCTTAAGGAATTAAAAAAATGAAAAAAAATCTTTTAATAGTTTTAATTTTAAGCTCCGCTTGCGGCAAGCAAGGCTTTGAAGGCCAAGTTTTAGACAACGTAAATTTGATCCAATCGGCGTTTAATTTTGGTCGAAATATTGCGGTGAGTCCGACTTATTCTGGAAGTCCACTGACAAGCGAAATGTTTGCTCTCGAACGAGACACACATTCCGGTACCGTTGCGAAAATAACTTTTGATGCGAATCAAGTCGAGTCTGTTAGTAAAGACGACCTAAAATCTTTTGCATTAAATTACATAACTTCCCATGCAGATCAATTTGGGGTAACTCCTGCCGAAATCTCCACGACCGAAGCCGTGCATCAACTTAATGACTCACTTATTTCCATATCATTTGCTCGAAAAATTAATGACAAGCCTGTGCGTGATGCTTTGATTGAGCTCGTATTTGCGAAAAATGCGCAAGATCATTTTAAACTTTTTGAACTAATAAGCCGCTCGTACGGTGGTGCAAAAGTTGAAGATTCTGCGAAAAATATCGATGGGAATTTGATCAATAAGCTAGAGGCCAATTATAAGTCCACAGTAGATTCTCAATCGGATATGTTTTTTCCGCATCAAGACTTAACTGGGAAAATCACTTTAGTTAGTTCAACCGAAGTGAAATTAAAAGGTGCCGCAAATTCTGTAACCACGGTCACTATTTCAAAATCAAGTGGCGAAGTTTTGGAAACATATTCAAGCACTGTTGCAGAAGCAGCTTCTTCAGCGGCTCCGTTAACTGCGATGCTTTATGACCGAAGCTACCAAGATTCTGATAAAGTTTCCAAAGTTGTACCCCATGTGCAAATTGGAAAAAACGGAGTGACAAACTGGCTTGGAAAAGGTGATTTCAATGCCAACGGTACTGAAGAAGTTAGCCTTGAAAGTGCTCAGTTTAAGTTGCAGTCCGCACCGTTCACAACAACTTTAACCAATGGCGTGATGAATTTGGAAACAGCCAATGATATGCGGACAACGAACGCGTTTGTGGCACTGCACCGCATTCATCAGTTTGCTCGCAAGTATTATTCTGACGTGGATACAAAATACTTTCAAACTCAAGTTATAGTAAATACGAACGTGTCGGGAAGTTGTAACGCTTTTTATCAAGGCGGAGAAAACTCAGTGAATTTTTATTCGGAAGGAAATGGTTGTGCCAATATGGCAGTTGTAAATGACGTGATATTTCACGAATGGGGCCATGGTCTTGATAATTATACCGGTAAAAGTTTGGGTATGAATGACGGTGCGTTTTCTGAAGGTGTTGGAGATATTGTTTCGGGCTATGCAACCGGAAGTTCGAACTTGGGACAAGGTTTTTTCAAGTCGAGAACGGCCGGAATTAGGCAGCTAAATAATAACGCTAAATATCCCCAGGATCTGAGTGGTGAGGTTCACAATGATGGGCTTATTATCGGCGGAACGTTTTGGGATTTGCGAAAATCTTTAATGGAGCGGTACGGTGACGAGCAAGGAAGGGCTTATGCAGAGCATTTATTCTTTCGTCACTTGATCACAGCAGACACTTATAAGGAGTCTTATAATATTGTTTTGCAGCTCGATAACGAAGGCGGAAATGCAGCAGTAAGATCTCCAAATTTTTGTTTGATAAATAGTGTTTTTTCAAAACACGGTTTGGCACAGGAAGTTGCAAATTGCCAAGATGCGGTCGAAGAAATGTCTGTAGCTTTAAAAGTGGAAACAAAAATCAGTAAAGTGGCCGCGGGCGGTTACCAGATTGTCTTAAAAAGTCCTGCCGAGCAACTTATTATCTGTAAAGGCAAGAAAGCCGACTGTTTGAGCAGCAGAAAAGATGAATTTGGGATTGTTAAAGACGGCAGAGATAAAAATAGCAACGACGGAATTTTTATTGGTCAATTAGGTAGTCTTCCGGTCAATCAGACTTATCATATTCTAGGCTGGGATAAAAAAGGCCAATTTGTCGGTATCAATTCGTTTAAATTGATGAAAAGGTAGGAAAAAAGGCGGGTGTCCCCTTTTTCCTGTTTTTACTGAATCTTTTACTGAACTGTAATATCAACGGGCTGTGTGAATTCCCAACGACCTGAAACTTCCGAAAAAGCTCCGAGTCGCATTTTATATTTTCCCGCTGTTACAGCGTTCAAAGTCAACTTAGAACCGGAAGAAGAAAATACGTAAGTAGGGTTGGCCCACTCGGCCGTTGTCATCTCAACTTTGTACCTTGCAATGTTGGTATCACCTTGCCAGGTTACCTCGCCGCCTGTACCAGCTAAAGTTGCTCCAGCCGCCGGAGTTGTAAGTGCGATATTTCTGCGCGCTGGTGCCGAAACAGAGAAGGATCGCACTTCACTAGCTCCCGCCTCATTCTCTACGCGCCAAAACCAAGTTCCTGGCCACGGATTTGAGAAAGAAAAATTATTACCCGAAACTTTCGCTCGCATAACTTCAGGTGTCATCGAAGAAGCTCGAGAGAAAACAATCGTACCGCCTGAACCCTCCCAGGAAAACTTGGCACTGTGTTGGGTTTCGTCATAATTGATTGAAGAACCAGAAGCAGGAGTCTGAAGTTTAACAACTCCACTAGCGCCGGCTGATTGAGGCGCACTATCGGCAGCATCGTCTGCAGAAGCATCGTCTGCTGCGTCAGCTACTTCTGCCGGTTTAACGGCCGCAGCAGGTTTAGGAACCGCCGCAATAGGAGCCGCTGGTGCAATCGGAGGAGTATCAGATTGGGTCTCAGTATAAATGTAAAATCCCGCAGCGGCGGCGACTAACAAAACTGCGGCAAGAATGTAATACTTGGTTCTATTATTATTAGAAAAGCCGCCTTCTTTAAAAATTTGAGAAACAGCATTCGTATTAGTGCCGAAATTGCTTGAAAACTCACTTTTCAAATCCGCAGTGAAGGGATTCGTCGGTGAAGCCTGTTGAGAGGAAAAAGTATTATTTCCTTGATTATTAGGCGCCTGATTCATTGGATAGCTCCTTGAGATTAATTCTTTCCCATTAGTTCGGTATCGTTTCGAAAACCTTTAGGCATAAAAAAATAAAAACTTAAAATAATTGAAAGAGTCTTATTTATAAGTATAAAAGTTTTGTTTAGGTTATTTCAAGCTTTGCAGCCAAATAGTTTTTTGGTTAAATGGTAAAAAACCATAAAAAGTATAGCGGACGTTTTAGTTTTCCTTTAAAACTTGCCCACATCATAGTAAATATCAGGCACCGTCTAAGACACATTTTCCCGGCCCGAAAGTTCGAAAAAGGCAACTTTTGAAAAATATAACTCTAATTATAATTCAACTTGAGCGGAAATTTATATGAGCTCACGAGATCCGCTTTTCGAATAAACTAAAGGTTTTGCCGAGGCAAAAAAGTTAATTGAAATGCTTCCGCTTGAAATTTCTGATTTGAAATACTATCGTCAGGGCAACCTGTTTTCAAAGGAGCCATTATGTTAGTTTCTCGTGGTGTGATTTCTGTAATGTTGTGTTATTCGATTACTATGATTCCGGCCTGTCAGCAAACCAGATCGCAAGATGCTGCGATTTTGAGCCATCCCGATGCTAAAACATCCTATGAAAGCTTGCAGAAAAAGTCCCCGTCCGAATTGAAGAAACTTCTCCTGTCTACTCAAATTAAACTTTTTAATTCCTTGGCCAAAGCTAAAGTATCAATTGTTGATGCGAATTCTCTGTCCGTTTCCCAGTCTGAACTTGAAAAAAACCCTGAAAATTTAAGCAAGTATTTTTTTAAAGTTGCTGAGAATTTACAAATCGATTCTGTTGCATATAAAATGACTTCGGATTTTTCTCAACTCGAAGAAAAAAGCACGGTGACGTTTAATTTGAGCGCTTATGAGGTTAATAGCCTGGGAAAGATCGTTGGTTTTGATACTCAAGAAACTCTTGTTCCAGCGAAGGAAATAGCAATAAATCTTACCCAGTCTTTCGACGATACTATCAACAACTTAGACCGTACATTTAAAAGTTTTGCAAGACAAGTTGCGGTAAAGGTTGCTAAGCCTGGTGTTGATCTTGGTGCTGCAAAGAAACCGTCTGCAAAGTTTGATATTTTTAATTTGTTTGAAACATCTGCCTACGCTCAGAAAGTAGAGAAAGATGTTACTGCAACAACTTTACTTTTTGGGATTCTATTAGGTGTGTGTGGATTTGTTTTAATGTCCGGAGCTTATTATATGATTTCTCCCGAAGAAATCAAAACTTGGAGCGGAGGAAAATTTAGGGGTTCACGTATAGGCACATTAGCTATGGCGGCGGGAGCGGTAAGTCTTGTTATCGCTGCTTCGTGCATCACTTACGGCCTGCTTTATGAAGTTCGAGAACCGGGGTGATTTTTCAGACCAAACGGAACAAGAATCTGTTCTAATTGGTCAAATGCGAATTGCACTAAAAGAGCCAAAACCGCTGATGGGACAGCTCCCATCAGTATTTGGTTCATATCACTTAATCTGATTCCGGATAAAATTGGCTGCCCGTAGCCCCCGGCTCCAATTAAAGCCCCTAACGTAGCAGTGCCAACATTAATGACTGCCGATGTTTTAATCCCGGATAGAATGGAACTTGTGGCGAGCGGCAAATCAATAACTTTTAGTCTAACCGAATAGGGTAATCCCAGCGCTTTAGCACTTTCCAACAATTCGCGATCAATAGTAGTAAGTCCTAAGTAAGTTCCTCTTACAATTGGTAAAAGGCTATATAGAAACAATGCCCAAAAGGCAGGCCAGAATCCAATTCCCAACAATGGAATCATCAAAACAAGTAAAGCTAATGATGGAATGGTCTGAATCACAGCCGTAAAACCAAGAATGAGTTTTGCCAAGCGCGCGCTCATGGCAGCAAAAATCCCTAGTGGCAGACCGCAAAGTATGGCTGCCAGAAGTGACGACAGAAACAATTTCAGATGATCCATTGAGTAAATAAAAAATTGCTTTGTGCGAGTTAGGTTTTCGTTTTCTAAAAACTCTGCGGGAGACGATAGCCTTTTAGCTAAAAAATCTCCTGCCACAGCGCGTGGGTTTTTTTTGTCAATTTTAACTTCGCTGTTCATTTTGCTCATGGTATTTTCGTCAATTGCTGCTTGCAGAGAATTTAAAGCGTCGATCGCCGCATTAGAAACTCGGTCAATTTTATATAAAAAAACAGCTTCGTATTTCGGGAAAAAGTTTTTGTCATCTTTTAAGGCGACAAGTTCGTAGGTCGCAATTTCAGCGTCAGTTGTGTAAATATCTGTTAAATCAATGCGACCAGCACGCAGACCCTCGTAGGCAAGATCGTGATCCAATCCGGTCACGTTAGTTAAGTTATTCAATAAATAATTTTTCTTAAGTGCGAGCCAACCGTCTTGACGTGCCAAAAACTCATTACTAAATCCAATTTTTAAATCTTTTGAGTTAACTAAATCAGAAATATTTTTAAGCTGAAATTTTTGTGCAGTGCTTTTTTTCATACCCAGGGCGTACGTATTGTTAAAGCCAAGTGGCGCAGAAATTCCGATATTTAGTTTTAAAAGTTCGGATTTAAATTGACTGATATTCTTTAATTCTGAATTCTTCAAAAGTTCCTCAGAAATAGTGCCGGTATACTCAGCGTAGATATCAATATTCCCTGCGCGCAGTGCTTCCCACAAAATCCGCGATCCGCCAAGACCTTGAGTGTGCGTAACTTTTTGACCGGTTTTTTCAACCAGAATAGACGCGACTTCTCCAAGTAAAATCCCCTCGGTAAAGTTTTTTGAACCGACTTTGATCTCAGCATAGGCGCCAGAAAAATCTCTGAATATAAAAATCAAATAAATAAAAAGGTTTTTCATAACATAATCCTACCTTGGGTCTGAGCATTTACAAATTTTTTGGCGTATTCTGTTTTGGGATTTTTCAAAAATTCTTCACTGGAGCTGTTTTGTTTAATTACTCCATCTTGGAGTAAAATTAAGCGATCTCCTAGGTACGAAGCCTCAAATAAATCATGGGTCACTAGAACTACGGTTTTTTTAAGTTTGCCAAAAATTTGTTTTAAATCTTTTTGCAAATCCGATCTTGTGATTGGATCCAGAGCACTGAGTGGCTCATCAAAAAACAAAACTTTTGGGTCTAAAAACAAAGCCCGCATCAATGCAACGCGTTGATTTTCGCCACCAGAAAGTTCGTAAGGTAATTTTTCAAGCTGGGTTTCCTTAAGATTTACCAATTCCAATAAGTCAACGACTCGACTTCTAATCCAAGCGCGATCTTTTTTCAAAAAATTTGCCATCAAGGTAATGTTTTGCAGCATAGTCATATGAGGAAACAATCCACCATTCTGGATAACATAGCCAGCTTGACGGCGAAGTTCGAGTAGGTCCCAGTCTTTTAAATTTTTGTCTTTAAAGTTAATAGTTCCAGATTCAGGTGCGAGTAGCCCTAACATGAGTTTTAAAATACTTGACTTGCCGCTTCCACTCCCTCCTAAAAGAACCGTAGTTTCTCCTAGTGCACAGGCAAAGGATAAGTTGTTTAAAATAAGGCGATGGTTACGTGTGCAGTTGACGTTTGAGAAAGTAATCACGCTGTACCCTTTAAATTCTTAAAGCACAAAAAACCTTAACGTCAAATCGATAGATTTACTAATTCCGTTTATAAAACTATACACAAAAAACTTATACTCCTACAGAATTTTGCAGCGGCCTGTAACTAAGTTATAATCGAACTATGAAGAAATATTTACATTCGTGGGTTGCCGGCCGGTTAGATTTTAAATCAGAGATTGCCTTTATCTTGATTTTTGGGCTTGGGATTTTTTATTACCTGGCTCTTTTTTCTTTTGAAATTTCCGACCCAACAATATTTAGCTCTTCCATTCCAAAGGTTACCACCATCCAGAATCTCGGTGGCCGGTTTGGCGCAACCTTAAGTTCCTATTCGGTGTTTTGTTTTGGCTTGTCGGCACTATTTCTTCCAATTCCCATGTTGGAATTTTTTAGAAAATCAAAAAGCATGAAATTAAATTCCTTACGTTTTATGCTTTTATTTGGACTGCTAGCCATGTTTCTTTCAGGCGTTTTACTGGTAAGTCTTTTCAAGGATTTTTTTACGATTTTTGATTTTACTTTTCCATCGGGTGGAAAGTTAGGTGCATTTTTAAAAAATCTAACGATTTATCACCTCGGTATTTCGGGGGCGTATCTCAGTGCTTTTGCCGTACTTGCGATCGGATTTTTATGTGTGAGGCAAAGGTTTTTACTCTTTACAATTGAGCCTTTTTTGGCCGGAAAAAATCATTCTGAATCGTCATCTACTAGTCAATTTTCATTTGTCTCGAATTTTTTTGCGAAATTCCGTTTTTCTCTGCCCGCAACATCTGTGCCCGCTGGTTTTTCTCAGCCAAATTTTTTGCCCCATCCGCCTAATTTTACTTCGGTAGATCCAGTTTTTGAAGCGGAGACCCCAGAATTTGTAGAAAGTTCTACAGAAATCTTTGCAGAGCCAAGTTCTTTTTACAAAAATAAAACCACATATAAGTTTCCAGACTTCGGTATTCTTTCCAAATCTGATCCATCCAAATCTTTTCTACTCTCGACAAAAGATTACGAAATCATCGCCAACCTTTTAACCAAAACTTTTCAGGAATTTCAAATTTCAGGAAAAATCATCGGTTACCAGTCTGGGCCTGTGGTAACGGTGTATGAATTCCAACCCGACGCCGGTATTAAGCAATCTAAAGTATTTTCCTTGATCGATGATTTGGCCCTGGCTCTCAAAGTCGACTCGATTTTAATCCACCCGATACCAGGAAAAAGAGCCTTGGGTGTCCAAGTCCCAAATCCAAAACGCGACACGGTTTTACTCGGAGATATTATTACGAGTGACGTGTTTAAAAATGCCGCTTCTCCGTTGACTTTTGCCATGGGTAAGTCTCTTAATGGGCAACCTGTATGTGCAGATATCACCACCATGCCACATCTTTTGTGCGCGGGCGCGACGGGTTCTGGAAAATCCGTGGCGGTCAATGCTCTGATCAGCAGTATTATTCTAAAATCATCTCCCGACGATGTGCGCATGATTCTAGTAGATCCAAAAATGCTGGAACTTTCGGTTTATGAAGGGATTCCCCATTTACTTATGCCTGTTATTACCGAACCTGACCGCGCATCAACGGCCCTAAAATGGGCCGCAAGTGAAATGGAACGTCGATACAAACTCATGCAGCATGCAAGTGTGAGGCATATTAGTAGCTTCAATCAATTTTGGGAGAAAGCTTCTGAAGATAAAAAGCAATCATTGCGAACATTGTGTAACGATCAGGAAATTGACAAGCTGCCGTTTATTTTAATTGTGATTGATGAACTAGCAGACCTGATGATGACGGCCCCAAAAGACGTGGAATCGTCTATTCAAAGACTTGCTCAAAAAGCCCGGGCATCGGGAATTCATATGGTTCTGGCAACCCAAAGACCATCGGTAGATATTATTACAGGTGTGATTAAAGCTAATTTACCGTGCAGAATATCTTTTCAAGTTGTTTCCAAGCATGATTCTCGTACGATTTTAGATCAAATGGGGTCAGAAAAACTACTTGGTAAGGGCGATCTTCTGTTTCAAAAACCTGGTACCGGAAAACTGGAAAGAATTCAAGGGGCCTTTGTCAGTGATGAAGAAGTGATTGAACTTGTTGCAGCTGCAAAACTAAGCGGCAGCTCACAATATGATTCTAATATCATGAATTGGATTGACGACGAAGTATCCAAAGAAAAAAAATCTGACGAAGACGATTCGGATTCGTCTGTAATAGATGATCCCAAATATTCCGAAGCGATTCAAATTGCTAAAAATTATCAAGTAGTTAGCGCCTCTTTTTTGCAGCGACATTTAAAGATTGGCTACAATCGAGCGGCTCGAATGGTGGAATTTATGGAATCGAAAGGACTCGTAGCAAAGTCGGATGGATCGAAACCGCGAAAGTGGCTCGGTGGCGGCTCTTCGGGCTAAATTATCTTCTAAGAGTTTTATAAGAATTCTCGTAAATACTGCAGTTTTGACAGCTTGGAAAAATAAACTCTTCGTGAGATCATAAAATATTGAGTGATGTCTCTTCACTATTTCAAAAGAAGCATTATTTTAAAAACTAAAGGATTTTAAAAAATGGCCAAAACTCCACAAAAACAACAACAGTTTCGAATGATGATGCTTTTTATAGGCGTTGTCGGATTATTTTTACTTGTTCACCTAATGGTTAAACCTCCAGAAGAGATTACGACGTTAAAATTTTCTGAATTTACCGAGATTGTTAATCTCCCAAAAGATGCACCAAACGCTGTTGCCGAGGTGACATATAAAGAAAATAACATCACTGGAAAACGTCGCGACGGCACTACTTTTAAAACGTTTGGACCAAACGATCCCGAAATGCGCAAAGAATTGCAGTCCAAAGGTGTGCACGTCAATTACGAGCCGGTGGAAGAAACAAGTTGGTGGAAAGCTTTGTTGATAAACTCACTTCCTATGCTTCTGCTGTTACTTTTATTTGTGTTTTTTATGCGTCAGATCCAAATTGGCGGCGGCAAAGCTATGTCATTTGGCAAAAGCCGAGCTCGAATGCAAACTGACGTAAACTCTAAAATTACATTTGCAGATATTGCAGGGATTGATGAGGCTAAAGCCGAACTTGAAGAAATTATTGAGTTTCTAAAAGACCCTAAAAAATTTACTCGCCTTGGCGGAAGAATTCCCAAAGGTGTGCTATTGATAGGATCTCCAGGCGGCGGTAAAACGATTCTTGCCAAAGCTATTGCTGGCGAAGCTGGCGTACCTTTTTTTAGTATTTCAGGTTCGGATTTTGTTGAAATGTTTGTGGGTGTTGGGGCTAGCCGAGTTCGCGATTTATTTGAACAAGGCAAAAAGCATGCGCCTTGTATCATATTTATAGATGAGATCGATGCGGTCGGACGGCACCGCGGCGCAGGGCTAGGCGGTGGTCATGATGAGCGTGAGCAAACTTTGAACCAACTTTTAGTAGAAATGGATGGATTTGAAGGCAATGAAGGTGTGATTGTTATTGCAGCCACAAACAGAGCCGATGTTTTAGATCCTGCATTACTTAGACCGGGACGATTTGACCGGCGTGTTGTTGTGCCTAAGCCGGACGTTAGAGGCCGAGAAGGGATATTAAAAGTCCACAGTAAAAAAGTTCCTCTGTCGGGCGACGTCGACTTGTCAGTCATTGCGCAGGGAACTCCTGGTTTTTCTGGTGCTGATTTAGAAAATCTTGTAAACGAAGCCGCACTCATGGCTGCTAGAACTAACGCAAAAGATGTGAGCATGCTGGATTTTGAATTGGCTAAAGACAAAGTTCTGATGGGGCCTGAGAGAAAAAGTCTGGTGATGAGTGAAGAAGAAAAGAAAAACACCGCGTACCACGAAGCCGGGCATGCAATCGTTGGAATGCGCGTGGGTAATGTTGATCCGGTCCATAAAATAAGCATTATTCCACGAGGTCAAGCTCTGGGAGTTACAATAATGTTACCTCAGGAAGATCGACTTTCTATTTCGAAGGATTATGCTGAAGGTATGATTGCCTATGCTATGGGTGGTCGCGCCGCTGAAGAATTGATTTTTAATCGCATGACAACAGGTGCCGGAGACGATATTCAAAAAGCCACTGATATCGCACGCAGTATGGTGTGCAAATGGGGCATGAGTGAACGCCTTGGGCCATTATCTTATGGTAAAAAAAATGAAGAAGTATTTTTGGGTCGAGAAATGGGCCAATCACAAAGCTACTCCGAGAAAATCGCTGAAGAAATTGACGCTGAAGTTCATCGTTTTGTGACCAATGGTTCGCGTAAGGCGTTTCAAATTTTACGAGATAACCGCGATAAACTCGATCTTTTAGCTGAAGCTTTGTTAATTAAAGAAACCATCGACGGTAGCGATTTGAAAAAAATTCTTTCCGGCGAACCTGTTTTGACGGTTGAAGATCGTAGGCGTTACGAGGAATCTCGGCAAAAACGCCGTGATGCCGCAGCGCTTTTAAAAAAGCCGGTCGTAAACACGGAGCCTCGTTCAAATACGGAATTAGGACTTACTCCTATGCCTCAAGGGGGCTGAAGTTTTCAGTGTCTATTCCTTTTAAGATTATGGGCGTACTTAATGTTACGCCCGATTCTTTTTCAGATGGCGGAGATTTTACAGATCCGAAAAAATGTGTGACCGCAGCGCAAGAATTTTTAGAAAACGGAGCCCAATATGTTGATATTGGAGCAGAATCCACAAGACCAGGGGCAGATTTTTTATCTGTTCATGACGAGTGGAATCGGCTTGAAAAGCCTTTATTAAGCCTAATAAAACATATTGGCTCAAAAGTTATCAGCGTCGACACAAATAAGCCTGAGATTATCGAGCGCGTTTTAGATTTGAATGTTGGGATGATTAATAATATTAAAGGCGTCGAGTTAGAAGAAAACATTTTGCAAAAAATTGCCCTTTCAAAAACAAAATATATCGCCATGCATTTATATAAAAGCCCGAGTAATATGCAAGAAACACCACTTTCGGGCGCTGCGGGATTTAAAATTGTCAAAGATTATTTATCAAATGCCCGAAAGCGTTTAAAACATGTTAGATTTGATGAAGACCAGTTTTATTTAGATCCTGGAATCGGATTTGGCAAAGATGATCCGTTAAATTGGAGCATGCTTTATCGAATAAATGAATTTGCAGAATTGGGTTCACTTTGTGTTGGAATTTCTCGGAAGTCTTTTTTAGGGCGTTACCTAAATATTCCGATAGCTAAAGACCGCGATCCTGCAAGCAAACTTTTGGAATTTTCACTGGCTACGTTGGGAGTGGCAATGATCCGAACCCACGACGTGAAAAACCTCACGAAATTGTGCGAGATGTTAATTTTAAAGGATTGATTTGCGAGATATTTTTGCACAGTTTACCTGGACCTCGGCGATTGATATTGCCGTCATTACGCTTATTATCTATCGCGTGCTGATTTTAATCCGAGGAACAAGAGCTGCTCAGATGCTTTCCGGAATGCTTTTTCTGGTGGCTTTGTTTTTGCTGTCTTCGATTATCCCACTCAATACTATAAACTGGATGCTGAGCAAATTTTATTCTTCGCTAATTATTATTATAATTATTTTATTCCAAGACGATATTAGGCATGTATTAAGTAGTGTCGGAAAAAAGCCGCTTTTATCCGGGGAAAATTCGCTGGTCTCAAGATCTATAATTGAAGAAGTTGTGCAGGCCGTTTTTACTTTGGCGCCTAAAAAAATCGGCGCATTAATTGTTTTTGAACGCAATATTGTGCTGTCTCGTTATGTGGATATAGGGGTTTCCTTGGGGGCTCGAGTTTCAAAAGAAATTCTTATTTCAGTATTTAATCCCGAGTCTCCGATTCATGATGGAGCTGCCATTATTCAAAAAGGTGTTATCGCCGCCGCAGGGTGTTTTTTACCGCTTACAAAAGAAGAAAATCTCGAACAATACATGGGCACGAGGCACCGGGCTGCGATTGGAATTTCTCAAGAAACAGACGCTGTGGTGGTGATTATTTCCGAGGAGTCGTCATCTGTAAAGGTTGTTGCGGACGGAATGGTTTCCCCAAAGCTTACTCCAAACGAGCTGCGGGATATTCTGAGGCATTATTTTGTTAAAGATCTGGCAGCTCGCGAAACCCACAAGTCGAAATACCTCACCCGGCTGCTGGCCCGTTTTCGTAAGATAACTACTAAGGGACACGTTAAAGTTGATTAGCAAATTTATTAAATTGTGGATTGATTTTTTAACCAAAAATTTGGCTTATAAAATCATTGCGGCATTTCTTGGGGTGTTAATCTGGTATGTGGTGCAGGGCGAGGAAATCCTAGAAATTCCTGCTCGTGTGGAAGTCGAAGTGATCGCCCCCGAAGGTTTAATGGTGCGTGAACCAAGAAATTATTTAAAAGACATCACTTTGCGCGGCCCGCGAGTCTTGCTTGGAGATCTCGGCAAAAAAAACCTCCAAGCAAATATTAAAATTGCAAGTAATAGACGTGGTAATATGCGTTTTCGTGTGGATAAAGATTTATTTCCCAATTGGGATAACCGGATTCGCATGACTGTGCATGACCCCAGCATAGCGGTTTTTGTTGATGAAAAAATGATTAAAACTCTGGCCGTAAAAGTAGAAACCGTAGGTCAACTTCAGCAAGGTTTTTATATCAATAAAATTACAGTCAAACCCTCTGAGGTTACGCTAACAGGCTTAAAAGCAGATTTAGCAAAAATTCGAGAAATTAAAACGGAGCCCATTGATATTTCTAGTTTGCGCGGCAACGCCGAGTTTTCGGCCACTCTTTCTCAGGCAAATCTGCCCGAAGGCGAGCTTTCACACCACACGGTCCTGGCCTATATTGAAGTTAGCTTGCGTCTTGAATAGACTTTTTAAAGCATTGAATTTGGCGATGGTTTAAATCTTCGTAGATTAATTTAATAGTGTAGTCGGGTGTTAAATTCATCTCACAGGCACTCATCCATTCGATGAAACTTAAATCGCTGGATTCAATAAGTTCTATAAATTCTTCGGCATGTTCAGGCCGGGCACGGTAAAAATCTCCGTGAAGAATCTGTTTATTCTCAAATTGATAAAGTTGATAGTAGCTAAACGTCGGAGATAGAACAGGAATGGTTTTGTTCAGACCAATTCCATAGAGGATTTCACGGATAATCGTTGTTTTTCCAGAGCCCAATTCACCTTCGAGCGAAACCACCAGCTTTTTGTGGAAAGTTTTTAACCGCAACAGGCCAATAATTTTTTCGGCAGTATTCTTAAGGTTGGAAAAAGATGTTGTTTGCTCGTAAATCATAAGCTTCGAAACTCATAATAGGCTGTAACTATTGGCTTAAAAATTTTATTTTCCTATTTCCTAAAGTCTTTGCAGAAGATCTCCGAAGCACTCTATGGATGGTGATTTATTGAAGAAACTAAAGAAATTTAGAGTTTTCGCCTCAATAACAAACCGTCTTTTATACGAAAGGAGCTCCAGCCTAAATACAAAGCGTAACGTTGAATAAAGATACTAGAGGTTTTAAAATCTTTACTCAAGCACCGCTTCCTGTCTTGATTTCCTTCCCATAGATCTTTTCCAAAACCCGCAAAAGTTACACTTTTGTCTGGCCACTTTTAAGCCGCATTCGAATTAAACTTCGAATGCGGCTTTGTCGTTCCGAGCGTTAATTTAAAACTTTCATATTAACGATTTTGGCGTTTTGCGTTAATATGGAGACTTAATATTAACGCAAAACATCGGGTCAATAACTTGAAAAATTTACCTTATAAAACAACAAGGGCAGGACGTTACGTGGCTCAAACTGAAAATGATTGGGCTTTTTACCGAAGCTTTCTATTCCAACAGCTCAGCGGGCATTAAATTTTCTTGTAGATTTGAAGATTGTTGCGCAGGTTACTGAGAACAAAAAAAATAGACGGTATTGCTATTCAAGTTATCTCGAATTAACACCACAACCTTAAATTGACGATAACTGCGTTGCTAGTAACTTAAAAATGCTCATTTACTAGTAAGTAAACTCCGCTTTTTTCGTCACTTCGCGCCTTGTTCTCCTCAATTTAACGTTGTGGTGTTAGTAACCCGAGATACGAGGTAAATGATTAGATATGCCTTTTTTCATATGATTTTAGTTTCTTTTGGGTGGAAGCACTGCTATGACTAAAATCTAAATTTTAAAAGGCTTTCAAAATGTCTGTATTACACGTTGTTTTTATTAACTTTTTTTTAACCACCACAACTTATGCAGGTCTGGAAAGCTGCCAATCAAGGTTTGGCTCACGCCTTGTTGAAATTAATAGTTTAAGCACGGACCGCAAAATAGATTTGCTAGATAAACTTATTGGTGCAGAGGTTCAGGTCGAATTTAAAAATTTTGATCAATTGAAGACGTCCACTGTAGTTGCTGGTGTTCTAAGCTCAGGGCAAATTAAAGCCTCGGCGCTCATTCAATCAGTTGTGGAGCGCGAAATAACAAGCGTTGTTCCGACTATAGTTAATGGAGTTCTAAAGAATAGTCCCAAACAATATATTGTGTACGAGAATGTGGCAAATACCTTGAGTCGGGATGGCTTCGGATATATGGTGACTCATTTTGACCAAGACAGAAAAATTGAGGAGCCTTTTTTTGCGGATAAGCTTTTAAGTATTCGAATCCAGCCACCTTCTGTTGCAGTGGGAATAAAATCTGGAACCATGAAATTCACAGATTTGATTAATTTTTTCAGCAAAAATATTTTGACCGCACATTTAAGTTACGATGAGACGTGGATTAATTCTCACGGGGATCAATATTTTAAAAGCTTGGGAATTTATGAAAACGAACTGAAGCTCAAATTTACCATTTTTTCACGCAAGGTAGATTCTACTGTTAGAATCCATCGGCTTGAGTTTAGTTCGCAAATGGAATTTAAGAAATTTATAGACTACTTTGGCGAAGGGCTTTTCGATCGACATTTTAAAGTTTATCCAGCTGAAGATTACTGAAGCTTTACGAGCGCGACCTGAACACTTTAAAGCAGTAGTTTTTTCCCCCGGGCCCTACTGCGGAAGAATTTCGTTGAGAATTCGTCGCCTCGCGGCCTTGAGCTGGGATCTTTTATAGCGGCTATGAGATGCCCGCCCCGATGAATTTTTGATGTAGTTCTTCTGATTAGTTATCTGCAATTCATACGGAAAGAATGCAAAATCTTCGTTGCCGATTTGGTCGCGTAGGTATTTTAAGTTTTCAGCTAATGCTAAATTCGATTCACTACCTGGAATCTTGTCCTCTTTTAATCCTGACTCAAATCTTTCGCAAAGTTTGGACACTGCACTTTGTGACCGGACGAGTTGTCTACAGGTCAACTGTATAGCCCGGTAATCTTGGTCCGAATGCAAATTCAGTACCCCGGCTTCATCGGGAGGTGGAACTTCAAGATATTCCAAGGCTCTATTAAATTCACGAGTGGTCACAAGTCCTGTTTGCAGTTCACCTCGTAGAGTATCGATCCGGGCACGGAAGATATTTAAATCAATGAGAGAATTACGCGACCGCGAAGGAATAACATTGGGAAAACTCATGGCGTTAAATTTGTATAAAAACTTCACCGTGGACAAAACATCACAAAACCTTTTGGTTACAATTCGAATCCCCACCATATCGTAAATATTTTCGGCGACATTGGCGCGCTTATGTAAAAGTTTAAGCAAAATCGATTCGCGAGATTTTTGAGCTTTCCAGTCAATTTTTTCGAGCAGAACTTTAAACGTGTCGTCTCCAAGCCACAGTTGGCCCTGGTCGTCTCGAGATATAATTTTTTGATAGCGCGACCAAATATCTTCTCGCGCCTTGTCGATAGATGCATAAGAAAAAACCCCTTCAATGTGAGCAATCGTATGCAATACTCGCAAAATTGCGCACGACCAAATTCGGCATTCATTGGCTTCAGGCGAGCGATTAGAAGCCCAAACAATGAGCTTTCTAGCGTCCGTACATAAAAGAATTTCTTTTGGTGGCTGAAGGCCTCGTTTCCATTCCGCGGTCATCAAGTGATGCTCAATAAAATGCAGGGCCTCGATAATCGTCGCATGAATAAATCGCGCATCGTCAGCATTATCGGGATCATAGCCGTAGCTAAACAAGAATTCTTTGGCTTCTGCCTCGTTTTGAATAAGCAAATCGGGAAGATCTATCGACGACAATCCGCCGATCAAAACATTCATAATTGGCCAAGAAAAAGACCAGTGGTCCACCAGGAGTTTTTTTTCTTGTTCGTCAGAAACTACTTTTGTCACAAGGACTCACTTATTAATCAAAAGAAATTTATGGTACCATAAGTTTAATGAACATTTTAATTCTACTTTTGCTTATTTTACGCACAGGTGTCGGCTTTGCCAATTCCGAACACGATAAGCCGGAACCCACACCCCAATCACGGATGGTGCATACGGACGGGTATGTGCATGAATGGAAAAAATTTCCGGCCATCACAGGTCAGAATATTTTTTCAACAGAAGTTCTGCGTTTTGGCGAAAACCAAGGTCGCATGTTTGTTGCGTATTTTATCGCTTCGTGGTGTGTGCCTTGTAAAACCCTAGTGAATGATCTGAGAAATGTAGAAATTAAACATAAAGATGCGGTTAGTGATTTTCTCTATATTTTTACCCATGACACAAAAGAAGACGCGGTGAAATTTGCTCGCGAGTATAAAATTAAAAACGCGATCATGGCCGATCACGAAATTCTTAAAAATTTTAAAAATCCAGAGCTTCCCGCCGTGTATTTTTCTGATCGCAAAGGTTGGCTGGCGGGGCGTTTTCTTAAATCCACCAAAGAAAATTTGCAGCAGCTTGATTCGATTATTTTAAAGTTTTCTGTCTTTTAATTTCCTATTTCACTCAATATGGCTACAATTGCGTCTACCTTGAAGTTTTAAGGCATTTTTAAGGACGATTTGGCGTGCATTTGTGGTGGATAGCGTTTAGACAAATTACGGCGCATAGAATAAAAACCGGTCTGTCTTTTATGACGGTGATTTCTGTTTTAGGTGTTGGCCTTGGGGTCACAGCGCTTATTGTTGTTTTATCTGTAATGGGTGGTTTTGAAGGCGATTTAATGCAAAAAATGCTTTCGGGCGAACCGCATTTTGAACTTTTAAGTCGAGACAATCCAGCCGCTGGATTTTCACTTACCAAAAACAACGTCCAAAGTCTGTGCCAAAAAATTCCCGACGCGTCCAACTGTGCTCCGTTTACCTCCAGCGAAGTTGTTTTAAAAAGAAAAACATTTGTAGCCGCCGCGAATTTATTTGGTGTGAATCCAGACGATGCCGGCAAAAACCTCTGGGCTTTCGACGGCAACTTTACTGAGGGTGATCTTCGAGATCTCAACAAGCTGCATAAACCACTGGGTACAAAAATAGATCCCGCTGCGTCATTAGAAAATTTGCCTGGGATAGCTTTGGGCGACCAGCTTGCCCAGCAAATTGGTGCAAACGTTGGTGACATTATCACTGTCTTAAGTCCTCAAGTATCGGCGGGTTCCATTCTCGGCGGGGAGCCAATTGCGAGGCGTTTTGTCCTGACCGGGAAATTTATGACCGGATTATTTAACTATGATGGTAAATGGGCTGTTACGTCACTCGAGCAAGGCCGTTACTTTTTGATGGATTTTGATTCGTCACTCATTGAAGAAGAATTTGTCACGGGAGTGGGTGTAAATGTTTATTCGCCTTTAAAACTCAACAAAAATATCGCTCGCATTGAAGAGCAAACAGGCATGAAAGTTTTGCCGTGGACAGAAACAAATAAATCACTTTTATTTGCTCTGCAGTTAGAAAAATTCACCATGGGATCGATTTTGATGTTGATCGTAGTGGTGGCTGCGTTTTCCATTAGCGGCACCATGATTATGATGGTTTTCTACAAAAGGCGGCAGGTTAGCATCCTGCGCGCAATTGGAATGTCTCGACAAGGAGTTTTAAAGCTTTTTCTTGCCCATGGCCTTGTTGTAGGATCGTTTGGAGTTCTATTAGGTTTAGCTGTAGGAGTGTGTATCTGTCTTTTAATTCAACAATTCAAATTTATTTCCCTTCCGGCTGGTGTCTACTATTTGCGCTCGTTACCGGTGAAGTTTTTGCCGCTGGAGTATGCAATTATTTGCGCGGCCTCTTGGATTTTAGCATTAATCGCATCCCTCTACCCAGCTTTTATGGCTTCTCGTCATCCCCCAACTGCGGGACTTCAATATGAGTAGCACAGCGATTATTGATTTAAATAATGTTTCGAAAATTTATCAAATGAGCGCCCAGCAAGTGACCGCATTGCAAAATATTCAATTTAAGGTGGCTGCAGGAAAAGCTGTGGCTGTGACCGGAAAATCTGGGGCGGGAAAGAGTTCTTTGCTGCATATTATCGGAACATTGGACCGCCCAGATTCTGGACAAGTCCTTTTACATGGCGTAGATGTTGTAAAAATGTCAGACTCTGAAGTTTCCGAGTTTAGAAATAGTAAGATTGGTTTTGTTTTTCAAATGAATAATTTGCTGCCGGAATTTACCGCTCTCGAAAATGTTATGATGCCAGGACTTATTGCACGTGCGGGCAAAAAAGCCGTGCGCGAACGTGCGACAAAACTCCTCGGCGAAGTGGCCTTAAAACATCGCTTAAATCACAGACCTAGTGAACTGTCCGGCGGTGAGCAGCAACGTGTTGCGATTGCGCGGGCTTTGTTAATGGCTCCGCCTGTTTTGTTAGCAGATGAACCAACCGGGAATTTAGATCGCAAAACAAGCCACGCCATTCAAGATCTTTTGCTGGAATTAGTAATGGTAAGTCAGGTGACTTTGATCTTGGTTACCCATGACCCAGAGTTGGCAAAAAGGTTGCCATTTCAGGCGGTTATGGATGATGGGCGGATTGTGGAAGGAAATGAATTTCTTTGATTCGGTATTTTATATATTTATTAATTTTATTTGCACAAATTTCTTTTGGCCAGGAAGCGGTGCAAGATATTCAAGTGCGTGGCAATGGCAAGGTTGAGCCGGATGCGATTATTGCTATTCTTTCAACAAAAAGAGGCGATATTTTAGAAGCACAAAAAATTCGTGCCGATATTAAAAGCCTGTATGATTTGGGTTATTTTTCGGATATTAGAATTTACAAAAAAAAATCTGATAAAGGTATTATTTTAGTTGTTCAGGTTGCTGAGAAGCCTTCGATCGTAGAAATTAAATTCGAAGGCATGAATGAACTAAAAGAAGACGACTTAAAAGCTAAGCTTGAAACAAAAATTTTTACAATTTTAAATGAAGGAAAGCTTACAGCCGATCTGCGGATTATCGAAAAACAGTATGCTGAAAAAGGCTATTATTTAGCTCGCGCAACCTACAAGGTCGAACCTACCGAAGAAAACGAAATCCGATTAAAATATATTGTCGAAGAGGGTGGAAAAGTTCAGGTAGCCGATGTGAAAATTCTCGGAAACACGTTTTTTACTGAAGGTGACATCATTAATAAACTCCAAGGTCGCCCGTATACGCGGTCTTCTGCCTTTGGTTCATCTTCTATTTATCAAGATGATTTTGTGAAAAATGATTTATCACTTATTGGCTATCTCTACCGCGATAGTGGTTTTGCTGAAGTAAAAGTCGCCAAGCCGCATCTTCTTTTGGACGAAGATAAAGAGTTTGTTCGGGCCACTTATAAAGTTGAAGAAGGAATTCAGTACGATATTGGAACCATAGATGTTTCAGGTGATGTTCTTTTCCCGAAAGAAGAACTTTTTGAAGCCATGAAACTTAAACCGGGTAAGCTTTACCGAATTTCTTTTATCAACAAGGATATCGAAATGCTTGTGGATAAGTACGGTGATCTCGGTTATGCCTATGCCGATATCAATCCCATCGTCACTTATGATAGGGAAAAAAAGCTACTTTCCATTAATTACGAAGTTAATAAAGGCGATAAGGTTTATTTTGGCGAAATGCAAATTCTTGGCAATACGAAGACAAGAGACAACGTCTTACGCCGTGAATTCGAAGTCGCGGATAGTGAGCTTTACAGTGGGACCAAATTAACTAACAGCAAAAAGAATGCGACCCGTTTAGGCTTTTTTGAAGATATTCAAGTTTTGAAAGAACGAGATAACGATGACTCGACGTTGCTTAATTTAAAAACTAAAGTCAAAGAAAAACCAACAGGACAGCTGCAGGCGGCAGTTGGTTATACCCCTCAGCAGAAAAATAATTCTTCAGGATTTTTTGGCCAAGGAAAATATGACGAGCAGAATCAATCGGGCCGTGGCTACAAAAATTCTTTGACATTGCGTTGGTCTGATAACAAAACCTATTCTCTGGATTTAAGTTTTACCAATCCGCATATTGACGACAGCGACTGGCTTGGAGGCGGATCTTTAATTTATAATAGCACCCTAGAAGAGCCTATTACAGAGGTGAAAGTAGAGAATAAAACTTTCGGTGGAAGTGTATTTTTAGGGCGTAAAATCATCGAAAAAATTTCGGGACGGACTATTTACGAATGGACCAAAACAACGCAGCGGTCCGAGCAGTATCTGCTTGATCGCTATCAGTCTGAAGGAATATCTTCCAGTTTGATTTTTTCTTTAGATCGCACGGAGCTTGATAATAATATTTCACCCACCGAAGGTTCGGAAGTTGTTTTAAAGCAGCGTTTTACAGGTGGTGGAATCCTAAAAGGTGACTACGAATATATGCGTAGTTCCATCGACGCAGCCTATTACATTCCTCTCGATTACACAGATACATTTCGCACAAATTTTAAATTTAATTTGAACGTAGCCTATATCTATCCTTTACGAGACAAGCCCGTACCTTTCTACCAACGGTTTCGTTTGGGCGGTCCAGATGATTTAAGAGGATTTGATTTCCGTTCCATTTCGCCGGAATTTAACGTTATTTATGCGCCGGGAGATAGCCCGACAACTGTTCGCAAAGGTGGCGACAAAAAATTAGTCATGCAAGCCGAATACTATATTCCGTTAATTCAGGAAGCCGGAATTAAATTTTTGCTGTTTACGGATTGGGGCCAAGTTTACGACAACTTGGAAATGATCAACTGGAAAAAGGGTTTCAAAAAAGACGTTGGCTTTGGCTTTCGTTGGATTACTCCCATCGCACCGTTTCGATTTGAATTTGCCTACGAAGTTTTAGAGGGCGGCGGACTAGGCGAAATGAAGCCAATCTTTAGTTTGGGTTATTAGTTTAAATAAATTTATACAAGGAGAATTATGAAGAAATTTCTATGGGCCGTATTAGCGGGTACATCATTTATTGCAAAAGCCGAAGGTTCAAAATACGGAGTCGTCGATATGCAAGCGGTGATTTTAAATGTCGAAGAAGGAAAAGCAGCCAGGTCTGGCCTTGAAAAAGAAATTAAAGCTAAGGAAGCCGACTTTCAAAAGAAAAAAGAAGAACTCGATAAACTGAATAAGGAATGGCAATCCAAGGCCGCGCTTTTAACCGAAGAAGCACGCGGTAATAAGCAGAAGGAATTTCAAGAGAAATTTATGCAGTATCGCAATGACGAAATGGCGTTTCGCGACGAAATTAAACGAAAAGAGCAAAAAGCTACTCAGGGAATTGCTATCAAAGTTGCTGGAATGGTCGAAAAGATGGCCGCCGAAAAGAAGTTGGAAATCGTGTTCGAAACCAACTCCGCAGGTTTGCTCTACGTGCAAGCTCCACTGGATATGACCAAAGAAGTGATTGATCGTTATACAAAAGAAAAGCCAAAATCTTCAGATGTCAAAAAGTCGATTAGCGCCGAAAAGACAAAGTCTACAACTTCTGAAAAAACAAAATGATTCTTGACAGCCTAACACTTCCTTTGGCCCGCGCAGAAATTGAAACCTGCCTGCCACATCGCGAGCCTTTTTTGCTGGTGGACGAAATTACGGCGGCTAAAAAACACGATTTCATTACAGGTAATCTGCGGATTCTACCGACTTTTGATGTGTTTCGTGGGCATTTTCCAAAACAGCCAATTTGGCCTGGTGTATTGATTGTTGAAGGCCTGGCCCAGGTTGGAGGAATTTTGGGACATCTTTCCAGTGATGACGGTTTAACGGATTGTTTTCTGCTAGAATTAAATGAGGCGCGCTTTCGTAAGATGGTTTTGCCCGGACAATTGCTTGAATACCGAGTTGATTACATTAAACATCGCGGTACATTTTACTGGTTTGAAGGTCACGCAAGTGTGGATGGGCATCATGTGGCAACAGTTAAATTTAGTGCGACGATGCGCTAGTTAACAGAAAACGGATTTTTATTAGTGGGTGTTAAAATACATGAAACAGCGGTTGTTTCTTCTCGAGCTGAGCTCGATGGAGATATCGAGATAGGGCCATTCGCTGTTATAGAAGATCAGGTAAAAATCGCCTCAGGAACAAAAGTCGGACCTCACGCAGTTATTTCGGGACGGACTCGAATCGGCAAAAACAATCTAATATCGGCATTTGCAAGTATTGGAAGCCGGCCCCAAGATTTAAAGTATAACAATGAAGACACCGAACTTCATATTGAAGATAACAATATGTTTCGCGAATACTGCAATGTCTCGTTAGGAACAGTTACGGGTGACAATGTCACAAAAATTGGCTCACATAATTTATTTATGGTTTACACACATGTGGCCCACGATTGCGAAATTGGTGATCATACGATTTTAGCAAATGGTGTAGCCCTTGCCGGTCATGTGCGTGTCCATGACAAGGCAGTTCTGGGTGGTTTGAGTGCTGTGCATCAATTTTGCCGAATTGGGTCATTTGCTATGATTGCAGGTGGCGCAATGGTGACTCAAGACGTGGCACCCTACTGCATGGTTCACGGAGATAGGGCCCAATTAAGCGGTTTAAATGTTGTGGGGCTTAGACGAATGAGTTTGACGCCAGAGGAAGTGTCGTCCATAAAAGAAATGTACCGGTTAACCTTTTCGTCTAATTTAAAACTTGATGATGCTATTGAAAAAATCAAATCCGATGTTTCGGATTCCGAATATCGCGCGCAGTTTTTGTTATTTTTAAGTACAAGTTCTAGAGGTTTGTGCCGGTAGTGAAAAAAAAACTTTCGGTTTTTATTTCTGTCGGCGAATATTCAGGCGATCTTCTTGCAGCTGAGCTTGTGGGAAAACTTCGCGAACTTCACAACAATATTTATTTTATTGGCATTACCGGAAGCGAACTTAGGCGCTCGAAAGTCGACACTATCGTTAGTACCGAAGAGTTGTCGGTTATGGGTTTTTCGGAAGTGGTAGCAAGTCTGGCCCGCTTAAAGGAGCTGGAAATCCGGGTTTTAAATGCAGTTGACCGCAAAAAAATAGATTTTGCAATTCTGGTGGATAACCCTGGTTTCCATTTCCAGTTGGCCGAAAAATTAAAATTAAGAAACATTCCCGTTTGCCAGTATGTTGCACCTAAACTTTGGGCATGGGGCGGCGGCCGCGTTAAAAGATTGCGAGAAGACTTCAGACAAGTTTTTGGAATTCTTCCTTTTGAAAAAGATTTTTTTTGCGAACAGGGTGTGAATTATCAATATCTGGGTTGTCCCATCCGCGACCGGGTTGAAAAAATTTCGGCGCAAAGATGTGATTTTAACCTTTCTGAATCAAGCAAAGTGGTAGCTTTTTTGCCGGGCAGCAGGATTCAAGAATTCGAACTTATTTTTCCCCGAATGAGAGAAATTCAAGCGCATTTAAAGAAATTACGGCCAGATATTCAGTGCGTAGTGCCCGTTGCAGAGAATCTCGATTTTTCAGAAATCGCCAAGAAGTTTTCAGGGGCCGATTTTCTATTTTTTAAAGGCAGAAGTTTAGAGTTGTTAAATATAGCTGATGCTGCGGTTGTGGCATCTGGGACAGCTACCCTGGAAACGGCCCTAAGCGCAGTACCCATGACGGTAATTTATGTTATGAACGATTTAAATTATCAAATTGCCGAAAAAGTTGTAAAAACGAAATTCATCAGCCTGGTAAATCTTATTGCCAAAAAAGAAGTTGTAAAAGAATACGTGCAGTATTTTTCTTCAGAACATGTGGCAAAAGAGTTGGCTGAACTTCTGCAGGCTTCTGAAGCAAGAAAAACAATGCTTTCAGAATTTGAACTTTTAAAAACCCAGCTTTTCACCCAAAGTGCAGCAAAAGTGGCTTCGGCTTTAATAGATCAATTCAATAGGTTATGATCGACGAATGAAGTTTCGATTCTTTCTTAAATTTATCACCGAAACCCTTAAACAAAACCCAAAAATAACCAGTAAAATTATTCTGTCGTTATTTTTTTTAAGTGCGACCCAGGCTTGCCTGATTTTTTTTATCAAAGGTTTTTTAGATAGTTTTTTTATTGTGGATCAGACCGACAAGTATATAAATCTTTTAAATCTTCTACCCCGAAAAATAACTCCGACATTGCAAAGTTTATTTTTTAATTTTAATTTTTTAGTAGAAAGAAAGCATGCGATATTTTTTATTCCTATCTTAATTGCGGTTGCAGCTTCCACTCGTGCGTTTATTCTCCTGATCTACAGCGTTTCCCAACGCGAGTTTTCTGCACGTTTAACCGACCGCGCTCGGACGTTAGTTTTTGCAAAAATTATTGAACAAAGCTATCTCGACCTTTCCAAAAGATCTCCAGCGGCTTGGATGTCGGTGGTAATGAATGATGTAAATTTTCTCCAAGATAAAGTCACTGATTTTCTAACGGTATTTTTGCGTGGGTTTTTTATTGTTGCGTCTAGCTTTGTGGCGCTGTATTTTTTGCAGCCTGAGACAGCGTATTCCTTGGTTGCAGCAGGTATATTTTTGGTTTTTTTAGGATCGCAAGTTGGTCGAAGGATTGCCTTTTATAGTGATTTCTTTCAGCAGCAAATTGCTAAAATGTCTTCGCATATTTTAAATGTCAGGGAACGTTTTGCATTTATAAAAGCACAAAATGGCGAGTCTTTCGAGAGCAAAAAATTTCACGAATTGATTCAAAACTATTACCTCGTAATGAAAAAATCTATTGCTATTAGGGCGGCATTTGCACCTTCTTTGGAGTTTTTAGGTTTTTTCCTTCTGGCTTTGTTTATCAGTCTGCAGCAAAAAAATTATTTCGCGGAAAGTTTAAATCCAAGTAACCTTCTGCCTTTTTTTGTGGCTCTTGGGCTTGTTTTTAAGCCCTTAAAAGATATTGGAGAGCAATTTACAAAACTCAAAGAAACACTTGGTGCCTTGTCTCAATTTGAAAGAATTTTAATTAAACCAAATAGTTTTTCCGCAGAATTTCTAACAGCATCGGATACAAAACCTTTTGATTTGCAGTTTTCTTATGAAAATAATATAAAATTTCATTTTGAGAAAATTAATTTACAAGCGGGAAAAATTGTTGCGGTTATTGGCCCTAGTGGGACTGGGAAGAGCACTATGATTCGGTGTCTTGCAGGGTTGCTAAATCCTATTAGATTAGACGCATCATATGTCAGTCAAATGCCTTTTTTGTTTTCCGGAACTTTCCGTGATAATTTGACTTACGGCCTCGAGACAAAAACTTCTGATTTAGTCATATTAAATTATCTAGAAGAATTTAAGTTATCTCATCTTTTAAGTGGTTTAGAAAACGGACTAGATAGTGTTTTTGAAGCTTTGAAAGACCGACTGTCTGGTGGAGAGAAACAGCGGTTGACGATTGTTAGAGCGTTACTCCAAAATAAAAAAATACTATTGCTGGATGAAGTTACCGCAGCCCTGGACTCAAATTTAGAGACGAAAATTTTAGAAAATTTAAAATCTATAACTCAAAAATACCAGCTGTCGACATTAATAATAACTCATAGATATGAGAATTTAGGGCTTTTTGATAGTATTTGGAAAGTTGAGGACCGTCGTTTAATTGTTGAGGGGCGACGGAGTGTGAAATCGTGATTTATTTTTTTTTAACCGAATTACGAAACGCTTTATACGATCGAAATATTTTAAAAATTCAAAAACTTCCTGGTATGACAATCTCGGTTGGTAATATCGAAGTGGGTGGTACTGGAAAGACGCCCACTGTCATTGCAATTTGCAAAAAGCTTTTAGAGGCAGGAAAAAAGCCTGTCATTTTAACTCGTGGCTATAAATCTGGGCTTAAGAAAAATGAATGGGCAGTTCTAAAAGGCGGAAAATACTCTATCGCACCGAGTATTTTATATGCAGATGAGGCAATGGAGTGCTCGGTTGCGCTTCCAACCGTGCCTGTAGTGTTGGGAAGTCGGCGTTTTGAGGCCGCGATGAAATATCTGGAATTAGATTCGGAAAACAAGCCCACTCACTGGGTTTTAGATGATGGCTTCCAGCACAGAAAAATTTTTCGCGATGTGGACATCGTGCTGGTTACGCCGCAATTTTCGTTATCACCTTGGGCTGTTTTACCTTGTGGAATGCAACGGGAGAATGGAAGAAACATCCGCAGAGCGGATTTTGTTTTTCTCTCCAAGCTTAAAGATTTGAGTGAAATTGAAAAACGTTTAAATTTTGTGCAGGATAAAATTTTCAATCTAAAATCCAAGTTCGGACAATTTATTCAAGTTTCCGGCGAAAAAACAGATTTGAAAAGTAGTCCTTTCATTCGGGTAGTAACGGCCATAGCTCGTCCCGCCAATTTTTTAGAAATTATAGCGGTTCAAGGCATTAAAATTTCTGCAGTTAGTAATTTTAAAGACCACGAGCTAATTCCATGGTCGAATTTTTCTCATGCCGATGATGTTATGATAACCACAGCAAAAGATTTCCACCGCGCTCTTCCGCCGTTAAATTTAAAAATTTTTATTGCAACACAAGAGATTTCCCTAGATCCACTTTTTTTAAATCGAGCAAAGATATTTAATGAGCCGAAGGTGATAACTGAACAACCGTAAAGGGCTTTGCTTCTTTGGAAAAATCTAAAATCCGCCTTAATTTTCGATATGTTTTTCGGGTATGCTTTTCGGCATAGAGCAAAATTTTTCTCGCAGCATTTGGTCATTTTTTAAGGCACGGAGGCAAAATACTTTCGCCCCAAATTTTCGGCACGGAGCAAAATTTCTTCAGCATTCTCATCGTGATTTTCGGCGAATTTTCAGCACGGAGCAAATTATCCGAGTAATTCCGTAATTTTAAGCGGGAACCAAATTTTTTCCCGCGGTATTATTGATTTTTGGCACCGAGCAACTTGTAGCGGGGTAGATTTTCGGATAGGAACAATTTCCAAGATTTATTTTTGTAAAATTTTGCTAATGAAGTTTGCGAATTTTAATGAGTATCTTGAGATTTTCAAATTAGTGCGGTTTGAACGCGAGTCTTCCAATGTCCTTCGACTTAACACGATTATTTTTATATTAAAAAGGCTATGGCTATTTCTCGAGTAAATATTTTACATAACGCAAGTATTTCGCACTTAATTTTTAGATGTCACAATCGGGAGTTTTTGTTAGAAAATGATGCGGTAAAAGACTTCATAATTACTTTGTGGATAAAGTACAAAAAAGTATATAAAATTGCGATTTTTGAGTTCAATATTTTAGATAATCACGCTCATTTTCTTGCTAAATTTCCGACTCAAAAAGCTTTGAGCGATTTCATGCGTACAGTTAATTCCCAAATTGCTCGCTTCGTTAACACTTTATTACACCGAGACAGTCAGGTTTTACGAGAAAGATTTCGATCGCCCGTTGTTCGGGAGTGGAAATATTTTCGGCAGGTCGTTTCGAATATTTGGCGTAATACCCACGATGCTTTGGGCGAGGATTGTGACCTTAAAAATTACAAATATTCCTCCCTTCATGCGCGCTATTTTAAAACTGAATTAGCAGGTAAGCTCTTGGATGATTATGACAAAGCAGGGTACTCACTCGGAACGTCATTTCACGTTTTTGCCGAATCAATTTGCAACGAACTTTCGGACAACACTTTTCGACCCCAGGTTTTCGAAAATCTACATACTGTCGATGATGAAGCAAAAATAAAAGAAAACGACAGGTATTTTTGTAAACTGTCAAGTATGCGGCGTAAGCCGCTTTGAGGATTTGCACATTGTTAAAATAGAACACTCTTGCTTATAGCACAGTGGTAAGTGCTCTAGTTTTGTCAAAGGAAATAAATTTTTTGTTCTCCGCTTATTTTTGAGGTTGCTGCTTTCAGCCTTCCTTTGTTTACTCTTTTTACCTTAACCAATGTCTTCTTTCGAATTTTCCGGCGGATTACTTTTGATTTATTATTAAATTCGCTCCTTGGTATTTTGCTCCGTGCCGAAATAGCTCCGTGCCGAAATAGCTCCGTGCCGGAGGTTTTGATCATGCTAAACTAATACAGGAACAGACAGTGTCGAAACCTTAGCCAGTTTTAGAATGCTAATAGTCACAGTTAATCGTATAATTTCAGTTGGTTGCAGCCACTACAATAAGTGGCTTCAGGATTGCATATCTTAAACATTATAGATTTAAGCTAAGAATGGGAGACAACATGAAGAACTATATTAATCGGATAAAACTTGAAACGTTTTTCAACGGATTGTGTGCGTTGGCACTTACTTCGGGCTGTGTGAAAAATGCGGCTTCAAATAAAAATAGTGATTCAAACGTTGCCAACGTTTCTGTCAGAATCCCTGACTCAATAAGAGAGATGACCGGAAAAAACAATAGCGAGAAACTTATTACTGGCTACAAATTGTCAATCCAAGCTGATAAGTCAGCCGAATGTAAATTTGATGATATCAGAGAGGCTAAAGATATTTCGAATTTTAAATTAAGTTACAAATTAAATAAAAATTGCTCTTATTTAGTAAATTTAAGTTTTGGAAAATTATCAGATAGTGAACTCTCGACGACTTATTTTGCACTTGCTGCTCCACAGCCTTTTTCAAAACTAGAAGTTTCAAAAGAAAACCCGGTGCTTAGTTTGACAGTCACCGATACAGAGTCTTTCGCAACCGATGCAAGTGATGAGTCTAAGAAACTCCTTGAAGATTCAAATTCTACCTCTTCGAAACCAAAACCGGAACCGGAGAAAAAACCGCTACCTGTAACTAGTCTAGAACTAGTTGATTCAACTGGAAAGCCAACTAATTTAGAAAACGTTCTTGGCGACGCGCAGTATTATTTTCTTACTTTTTCAACACCAGGCTGCATTGACTGTCCTTTCAAATCAGATGAATTGGAAAAAGAACAAGTCATTTTAGAAACATTCTCCAGTTCTCCCATCTGTAAATATATCATTCTTGCATTCTCGTATAAAGGTGCTGTATTTGAAAAAGCGCTTGTTCCTTGGCTTGCAAATCTAAAATCTGATGGCGCAAAATCTCGAAGTTTTGGTGTGACCTTAAATGACAGTTTTGTGGATGTACAAGACTCTCCAACATACGCGCTTTTCAAAAGGACCAGTTTAACTCCTATAATCAAAAATAAAGAATTTAGTCTTGTTAAACCAGCGATCAAAGATATTCAAGAAATTTGCTCTAAAAAGAATTAATTTTCAAAAGGTGTTGTTATGAATTCAAGTTACAAAAAATTTATCTTAACGTCGAGTTTACTGGCCTTTATTGGATGTTCAAAATCCAACTTGGGAACCCAAGCGGATCAAGATGCTAATCTTTCCACGGTCACTTTAAAAATTCCCTATGGAGATGACGCTTTTAAGAGCAACTCGGGTCAAAGCCTGCTGACGGGATATAACTTAAAAATAGATGCGGAACAAGATAAAGACTGTAAGTTTACAAATGTGAATGAGACCAAACCAACAACTAGTTTGAAACTCGATTACAGATTGAAAAAAAATTGTAAGTATTCCGTCAATCTGAGTTTAGGTCAGCTTGTTGAGAACAGTTTAAGTTCGATTTATTTTTCTGCAACAAAACCGCAAACTATTGAAAAAGACGCGATCAACAAAGCCGCTGGTGCTTTAACGGTTGCTTTGGACTTAATCGCATCCGCAGATTTTTATTCTGATGCAAGTCAAGAGTCGGTGGAAAAGCTAGCTTCTCAATCTGGTAAGTCCCAGCCATTGCCTAATCCTTCAGTCCCCAATCCTATACCTAAACCTGAAGTCAAGCCTTCTGGAAATCTCGATCCAAAATTTGACCTGGATCTCATTACTGCAAGCGGACAACAAACAAAACTTAGTGCATTAGTAGCAGAATCGCCGTATTTCTTTATTGATTTTTCGGCCCCTTGGTGTGGACCTTGTTTAAACCTGGCACAACAACTTGAAGCAGATGCTCAATTCAAAAAAATATTTTCTGCCGCGGGTAAATGTAAATCCATCACGGTAGCCTTGGATGGTCGATCTGGAAATTCTTTAAGTGAGTGGATTAATCGGTTGAAATCAATGGGTATCGACGCAAGCGATCACTCTTTTGGAGCTACTAACGAGGATGACGTTAAAAGAAAATTTAATGTTTCATCATATCCAATGGCTTTGCTTTTTTCTAAATCAGATTCTTCAATGTCTCCACTGCGCGATTCGCAGAGCATTCCAGCCGAAGTCGTTGCGGCCTGTCAGTAATCAACTTTTCGAGCTTGCTTGCGTTTAGAATCTAAGGTTTTCGAACGCAAGCGCTTTTCTACACTGGATCTCGATGGCTTTGTTTTATATCTTTTTTTAGGCTCTTTGATAGCAGCTTCAATCATCTCCACCAGTTTTTCTAAGCACAGTAATTTATTTCGCAGTTGATCGCGAGATTCGTCTCCTGCAATGATAACTTTTTGATCTGATGAAATTCGGCTGCCGAAATTTTCTTCAAATCTTCTTCGTGCCCGATCTGATATTAAATCACTATATAAATAATCCCAGTACAAAATAGCCTTGGAATTCACTTTGTTTACATTCTGTCCACCCGGACCAGAGCTGCGAGCAAAGGTAAATTCCACCTCTTTTTCAAGCATTTTCCTCAATTCAATTGAAGTCATTACAGAACCTTTCGATAGAAAATTAAAAAAATTATCGGCACCAGAAGAATCGCCAAAGTCTTACCACCACGTTTATGTTCATGATAATGATCTTCGTCTATGGCGCAGCCTGGAGGAAGTTTTTCCGCACCGCCATTTTCAGGATACAGTCTTGAAATAGCCGCTTCATCATCGACATTTAATGAATAGGAGTTTTTCGCTAAATGATAGCTCATAATAGATTCGGGAATGACCGAGTGGCCCAATCCAATGCAGTGGCCTAACTCATGTAAAACAGTCTTGGCAAAATCCTCTGAACCAACCCGGTCCCCAATTGGAATATAAACGCTGCAGTGCTCAGGAATTTCTCGGTTATACCTGTCAAAAGTTGCATACCCAGATGAGCTTGCATTAACAGCCAAATTCGTCTCAAAATTAAAAGTAATATCGGCAATATGAGTGGCGTCTTTCTCTTTAAGTTTCAAAAGTGAACGTGGTATCTGAGACCAGATTGTAGCGCTATCGTCAACCACCGCTGCGAGATAATTTTTTTCAGAATCTACATTGGTTACAACTTCATAATAAATCGGCATGTCTCGAGCTTGGGCCCATTTTAACACCTTACCATTAAGATCGATGGCCACTGGATAGCTGTAAGCTAAATCAGCGAACATCAAAAAGACAATGCCAATCCTATCCATAGGGGATAACTCCATGTAATAACGCGGTAGCGCGACGCATAAAATTGACTTCCAAAATCAAGCCGAACATAAGGAATATATTTAAGTGGTCCGCCTGAAAACCACACCGGGACCACGGGAATCATAACTCCCACTAATACCTCAGCAAGCGGACCGGCAGTCGAAATCCCACCACCGATATTGCCGTAAAAATTCCACATACAATTGGTTTTACAACTTAAAAAACGCCAGTCATATACAGCTCCTGTCAGTGGCACGTTTCCCGTCTGCAGATTTTGATTTAAAAACACGGTGTATTCATTTTTTTGTGTTGAATAGGATGCAGCATAAGCATTTTGTCCGCCCGCATTAGAAGTAAAAGATTTAAAACGCATGGACACCCACTTTTGTTCGACAGGTTCTGCGTAAGCAAAAGTTTGCAGAAAAGTAAGTATAAAAAAAACTAATCTCATAGGATAAAAGCATAGGAAAAATTTATGGTGAAAAAACTATAGGGCCACAATACGTAGGCTTTAAATTGTTCCTTTGTCGAGTAAGCTGCAAACATTCGATGCGCAAACGAAATCTCGCCGTATTTCCAGGAGAAAATATACTGCAGTTCCGCCGCTGGTCCGCTTAGTGAATACGAAGATTCACGATCCGAATCTAATGACTTTATAAAGCCCTGCATGGTTCCAAAGCCTATTTTGGCATATAGTCCGCCAATTTTATCCTCGGTCAGCTTTGCGCCACTTAATAAAAAATACCCGCGTTCTTGATCTTCAAAACCGGAAGCTCGAAATTTGGGACGCTCTAGGAAACTAGCGGTTGTGACGTAGTCTTCTCCAAGCATCATTTCTCCTCCATAAACTGCGGTATAGTATTCGCTTGCTGGCTGCTGCATAAGCCCAACAAAACTTCCCAAGCGAAGACTATTGGCTAAAACTGTTTTTGTAAAAAAACAATTGCAGAGAACGAAAATGAGCTGCGCATTTCTCATCTTGACCGGTTTTTTGCGATTTATTTTATTATACTACAGCAGGTGGTTGAACCGAGAAAAATTCCCGGTCCAAACTTTCAGACATTGCATTTAAAGAAAAATGCTTCCGCGCTTTTTCTGCACGGTTTTTACGTGTGATTGGCGATTCGGAACAAAATTTTGCAATCAGTGAAGCAATTTCAGAAGGTTGCAAATTCGAATAAACTTTCCCGAAACTTGGTTCTATTAAAACCTCAGGTAGTGACCCCGCATCCGATACCAAAATAGGTGTTCCGCATAACAAAAATTCCTCTGCCACTCGGCAGATCACTTCCGAGTCTAGGCTGCAAATAACTCCAACGGTTGCCTCTCGCATTAATTTTGGAACGTCAGAGACCTTTTTTACGTTGATTTCTATTGTATGATTTAAATCAAGTTCGGAGTCCATCGCACAAATTCTTAAATCTTCGGCTTTGATATTTGCCTCAAGACCTACAATTTTAAGAGTGATTTCACCCTGATAACAATTTTTGATTTTTTTAAATAACCCCATAAACTCTTTGTGACCTTTTACAGGGTCAAATCTTCCAAAAATCAGCACAGTGGCTTTTTCTAGGGTTTTTTCTTTCGTATTTTCTTTTTGATGACAAAATTTTTTCTCATCAATTCCTAGAGGTATAATAGGTCCTCGCACCGCAAAGTGGTTTTTTGCAAATTGCGAAGGGAAAAAACATTCTGCCAAATATATCTTTAGCCGCTTACTTTTTACATCTCCTCGAAAACGAAAATGTTTTGTGGTTTTGTGCTTGCAAATTTGGGCTAAAAATTCTTCCGGCCCACCATAGGTAAAAATAATGTCGGGTTTAAATTTTAAAAAAATATTTTTTAATTCCAGAATTTTCCAAATATTAAAACTAGAAAATCCTTTATAATCGTCACAGAACTCGTGAGCCTTGAATAAAAAAGGCCGGTTAATTAAGCCAATTATGAAATTTTCATGGCCGAGTTCTTTACAACAGTGAACAGTGCTCACAGCGTATTCACAGATTGCACTATTCCAGCGGTTTGAAACAAGGTGCAGTATTTTCACAAAGACTCTTCAAGTTCTTTTAGTTTGGCGAGTTTTACCAAAACATAAACACTACTTAACGAGGCATATAAATAGCCGCGAAATCCATCGAGAAAACCACCCAGCAGAAAATACCTTTTAAAAAACTCCCAATCAACACGTAGCATCACCAGACTTCCAGACGGCGCTTTTAAATCCTTGCCAAAGTTTTTGGCAGCCACCAATGTTGTGTACCGATTTAGTCGTCTAATGTAATCTTCGAGAGAGTTGTAACTCTCATGAAGAATTCTTCCACGAAGTTTTTTGACGGGCAGATCTTTTGGCACAATCAAAGACTCGTGGACCTCTCCTTCCAAATGACAAAGCCCCCTCGGAAAAAGCCTTAACACGTGGTCTTTGTTTTTTCCGAACCGCAGTTTTTTACCAAGAAAAACAAGTTGTCTTGTGCATGAAAATACCGCCTGCTGATTTTTCTCTAAAATTTCTGCAATATGAACTCGAGATTTTTCTTCCAGTCTCTCGTCGGCATCAAGAATAAGCACATAATTTTTGGTAGCTTGTTTAAGCGCGAAATTTTTCTGAGTCGCATAATCTTTAAAAATTTCAGTAAAAATCTGGGCGTTGTATTTTCTTGCGACACTTAATGTTTCATCTTGGCTTCCTGAATCCACCACTATAATTTCACAGCCAGACGGGAGTGTATCTAAACAGGCCTTGAGGTTTTTTTCTTCGTTTAAGGTAATGATGCAGACGGAGAGTTTAGTCACGATAAGAAAGCCTCTGACGATTCTATTGGATTTAATGATCGCCTTATAAAATTTTGAAAATGATGGACTGCAATTTCTTGATGCGGGGCGATTCGGCCGCTTTCATAGCTGCCTGACTCCATGGATTTTTGAATGTAGGCACACATCGAAGCATCTTGCTCCTGCACAAGTTCGCTAAACTCAATATCTTTGGCAATTTTTTTAACATCACTTGGATCTTCAAAATAGTAATCGAATATAATTTTTGTTTTATTAATCGAGACCGGAATGACGCTATTAACCTGAATCCGACCGGGTAAAATATTTAGCATAATATTTGGCAGCACAAAAAAGTAGTATACAGGCCCAGCGGTAGAATAAGCATTATTCGAGCCTTCAATCGGGCTGTACTGCAGCGAATAATTTTTGAAAACACTTGTTTCATACTTCTGAAATTCCAAAACTGAGGTTAATTCCGGATGCAAAAAAGGAACATGATAGCCTTCCAGATAATTGTCGCAATAGGCTTTCCAGTTTGCCTCAACAGTATATTCAATTCTTTTAAAGAATTTCTCGGTGATATTCATATCTTTCTGGACGGTTTCTGCAATGCCAAGAAAATGCTTCGCAAAACTTTCACTTGCAAGGTCTTCTGTCAAATTTATAAATATAAAACCAAACCATTCCTTTACTGCAAATTGAGGAAGTCGGCAGTTTTTGCGGTCAAAATCCACCGCATCTTGCATATGAGATGCTGCTGCTAGCGAGCCGTCCAAACCATAAGACCAGCCATGGTACTGGCAGGTTAGAATTTTCGTTTTGCCAAAGTGAATCGAGTGACCAGGCTGCGGAGGCTGCGCCACGGGCCCGCCGCGATGCCGACAAATATTGTGAAAGCCTCGGAGAATACGGTCGTGGCCTCGGATAATTAATATCTGCAATCCGTCAATTTCAGACGTTAAAAAAGCGCCAGGCTCTTTGGTGCGATCGGAAGGGCCAATATACTGCCAACTTTTGCGAAAAATAGCGGAACGTTCCTGGTCAAAAACGGCCGTATCAAAATACCAAGAGGCATGGAGCGTATGAGCCGTTCTAGGATCTTGTGACTCTTGTGCACATAATTTGCGGATAAAATAATCCTTCGACAATAAATAATTCAAAATTTCATAGGCTAACAGTAATCAGTTTAGGCTAAATATGGGCCTTAAAAAAGAAGTTCTTTTTAAAATTTTTATGATACGATCTGCGCTACTTTGGTTTGGTTATTTTAATTTTTAATGTTTTTTAAGGTGGATCACTCACTTGACGTTACCGCGAAAATTCGGATTTTGGGTGGGACTTTATGTCGTCGCCGCGAATATGATTGGCTCTGGGATTTTAACAGTTTCAGGGCCAATTTTACGTGATTCTGGAAATGTTTTGGTGTTGCTGGTTTTGTGGCTTATCGGTGGCTTTGTTGCGCTTTCGGGTTCGCTTTCTTTGGCGGAAATCGCAAGCACAGTTCCGAAAACAGGCGGCGACTACGCCATAGTCCGACATTTTTTTGGCGATGCTTGGGGCTTTACTTTTGGGTTGGCCATGGTAATTGTGGGATTTGCAGCATCACTTGCAGTACTCGCTTACACTACAGCCAATTATTTTTACCCATCTGTTGCTGAGTCCACGACTATTCCAGTCTTCTTGACTCACTCGCCGCAATTTTTTTCTGCTGCTGCGGGCTCGCTCATTATTCTGTTGGTAGCACTGTTTCATTGCCTTAGTCATAATGTTAGTAGTGCGTTTCAAAGCGCAACAACGCTTTTTAAAATTGGCAGTCTTGTTATGCTTGCTACCGCTTTATTTATTTATGCTCCATCGTCTTTGCCTGAAAAATTCGCATTATTTACAACCCTTCCGCGAGCACAAGAACTTTCGTTTTCGGTATTAAGTGTCGCTTTGATCCAGGTTTTTTTTGCGTATTCCGGCTGGAATGCTTCGGCTTATTTGGCGGGCGAAACAAAAGATGCTGCCGCAAGTATTCCTAGGTCGATTGTTTACGGTACGATTTTTGTGACATGTGTTTATATTTTTATAAATATTTCTTACGTTGTAGCCATATCCTCTGCGGAATTAAAAGCTATGACCGAAATTCAAGTTGGACGCATTGCCGAAGTCGTATCTCAAAAAGTCTTTGGTGCCGAATTGACAAAATTTATCACTATGATCATTACATTTGGAGTTATTGCATCCATAAGCTCCTATATTTTGACAGGATCTCGCGTCTGTTATGCGATGGCAGAAGATGGTTTTTTGCCTGGGTTTATGAAAAAAACATTTCCACCACGAGAAGTTCCAGTCGTTTCCGTTTTATTTATTTCGGTTTTAGCGATTGGATTTTTGTGGAGTGGAACTTTTGAGCAGATTTTAAATTTCACGGGCTTTGGCTTGACAGTATTATCTAATTTGATGATTCTTGCTATTTTCATTATTCGAAAAAACAAATTAAAAACACCTTACAGGTCGCCTCTTTATCCATTTCTTCCTGTAATGTTTTTGCTGATCAGTAATATTTCTCTGATTGGAAGTTTAAAGGAAAATCCAATTTTAAGCCTTTTAAGCTTGGGAATGGTGTTAGTAGGTTACCCTATTTATTTGATTCGGAAAGTTTTTATTCGGTAACGGAATTACTGTTAGAAAAAGAATCTGCCCATTGAGTTGCGTTATTTTTCTTCACGGCCTTTACAAAAACAGGGTAGCCCCGTTTTGGAATTTTGATTTTATTTTCAATATGAATTAACACCACTGTGCTATTTTTTTTCTCAATTCGGCCGGACGCTACTTGCGATGCTTTTTCGTCAAGAATTCGAACTTGATCTCCTACGGTGCCATTGGGAACTTGGGCTAGGCAAAAACTTCCGTCGGCTTTGCAAGTTTGAATTTTACCGGCAAACGCGTTCGCGCTAATCACTATCGCCATTAGAAAGAAACTTATTTTTATCAATTCTGTTTTCATATTCCGCCGCTTTATTTTTTTCACATCAACTGCTACTACTATTTTACTTGCCTACGATGCCCGATCGAATTTAAGGTTCTACTGTAGGCTTGCAATCTGGCACTCTTGATATTCTAAGCAATTTTTAAGCCAGTCGGTCATAATGAATTAAGCTCGTTATTTCAGAGTGTTAGTGCAGGCAAATCGCTATTAAATGGTGTCAAAATATTTGACACTTCCTATTGAAAGTTGTGAAATCCGAATGTCATTTTCTACAGCGCTCTATTCTTCTCATAAAAATTTAAAGGCCAAAATAGTCCCGTTTGCTGGCTGGATGATGCCCGTAAGTTATGAGGGTGTCTTGGCGGAGCATAAAGTTGTTCGCCAAGGGTGTGGGATTTTTGATGTTAGCCATATGGGCGAATTATTTATTGAAGGTCCTGGTGCATTGGATTATTTGCAGTTCATGACTATTAACGACGTTGCAAAACTTGGAGTAGGAATGGGGCAGTACACCGCGATTTTAAATGATCAAGGTGGGATGATTGACGATTTGATTCTATATCGAACCGACGATACTAAATATTTAATTTGTATGAATGCTTCTAATATTCTCAAGGATTCCACGTGGTTTTTTGAACACATAAAAAAATTTGATGTGCAGGTAAAAAACGAATCGGACTCTTGGAGTCAAATCGCGGTTCAGGGCCCCAAATCTGAGAAAGTTATGACGCAAATTTTTGGCGAAAAAATTCTGAAGATGGACTACATGAGTATAATCCAAGAAAGATTTCAAGATTCATCGGTTTGGATTGCGCGAACAGGTTATACGGGCGAATCGGGTTTCGAAATTTATCTACCGAATCTTTTGGCTGCGGCGTTTTGGGAGAAACTTTTGTCGTCCTCGGAACCCGTAAAACCGTGCGGCTTGGGAGCGCGAGATACTTTGCGACTTGAGGCATGTTACCTTCTTTATGGAAATGATATGAATGATACGGTTTCACCTTTAGAAGCAGGAATTGGTTGGGCCACGAAATTACATAAGCTCGATTTTATTGGTAAAACGGCCTTGGTCACCCAAAAAGAACAGGGTATTAAACGCCAAATTTTCACATTTAAAATGCTGGATGAAGGTATTCCACGGCACGGGATGAAAGTTTATGCTGGTGAGAAGGAGCTCGGCGAAGTTACGAGCGGGTCAGTACTTCCAACTCTTGGCGGCGCAGGCGGGATGGCGCTTTTGCAACGCTTGCCCAAGTTAAGCGAGGGCTCCGTGGTGGAAATTGATATCCGTGGGGAGCGAAAAAAAGCTATTATTTGCAAGCGTCCTTTGTACCTTGCAAAAACAAAAAACTTATAAAGGTGAAACATGACTTATCCTAAAAATTATAAATACACACAAGATCACGAATGGATCGAAATCCTTTCAGGAAAAAAAGCTCGTGTTGGGGTGACTTCCTATGCGGTGGAACAGCTAGGAGATATTGTGCATATGGACCTGCCAAAAGTTGGAGTCCAGGTAAAATCAGGGGATAGCTTTGGGACTATTGAATCCACAAAAACTGTATCGGATCTCTATATGCCGGTAACGGCTAAAGTTGCAGCTGTTAATGATGCGATTGCAAAATCGCCAGAAAGTTTGCAAACAGATAGCTATAAATGGTTGATAGAGATTGAGGTCGAAGATGAAAGCGAATTTAAAAATTTGCTCGATTCGGATTCCTACGAGAAATTTGTTAGCGAAAATTAACTTTTTGCATAGGTATTTAAATTGAAATTTTTGGTACTTGGTGGCGCCGGATATGTAGGCTCTCATTTTGTTTGGGAAGCCACTCGCCAAAAGAACGAATGCTTTGTTTTTGATGATTTGAGCAGAGGTTTTTCATTTTTGCTGCATCCTGATGCAAAATTTTTTAAAGCACGGGTTCAGGAACAAGAAAAATTAACCGCGACTATTTTAGAATTTAAACCCGATGTCATTATTAACTACGCAGCGTTTACCTACGTCGACGAGTCTGTTCGCGAGCCTGTATTGTACTTTGAAAATAACGTTGGAGGAATAATTTCGCTACTTGGTGCCCTGAACAATTGCGCAATTAAAAATATGCGTCCTGCGTTGGTTTTTTCTTCGACCTGCGCTCTTTATGGCCAGCCGGAGGTAGTTCCTATAGTTGAAACTACACCCAAAAACCCACTGTCACCTTATGGCACATCAAAATTACTTTGCGAAAATATCATCGAAACCATGTGCCGCTACAAAAATTTAAAGGCGATTTGTTTGCGTTATTTTAATGCGGCAGGGGCCGATGAAAGTGGCAAAATTGGAGAGTCCCACGACCCCGAAACCCATATGATTCCCAATGCGTGTCAGGCGGTTTTAAAGAATCAATCTCTCAAAATATTTGGTAGTGACTACAAGACTCCTGATGGGACATGTTTGCGCGATTATATTCATGTGACCGATTTGGCACAGGCTCATTTGCTAGCTGCACGAAAACTTATGGAAGTAAAAGAAAGCTACTTTCAAGCTTTAAATGTCGGCTCGGGACACGGAACTTCCAATTTAGAAATCGTGCAAAAGTTAGAAAAAGTAGCCAAAAAGAAAATCTCCATCAACTTTGAGGAGCGCCGACCTGGGGACCCTGATCAGCTTTTTTCCGACACTAGGAAAATAAAAGAAGAACTTGGCTTTATTGCCAAGTATTCGGCCATGGAAAATATTCTTCAATCGGCTTATAACTGGCACTCAAAAAGGCCAACGATCTAGTGTTAGTGAAGTGAATTCTTAAGTTTTAATGCCCAGCGCGAAAGAGCTCTCTTGTATAAAATAAAAAATACACTTAATTCGCGAGTGGTCATGGTTTCTATTTCTTTTCTAATATATTGGAAATCATCCGACGTAAATATTTTGGTGGATTTTTTTAAAAGCGCTATGGAATCGCTTTTCTCGAATGTGAACAAATCCACCTGAATGCTTTTTCGAATGCGTTCCATTTCTTCTGGTCGAAATAAAATATGATTGTCGCGAATGCCTTCGTGATAGGACAGTTGCCAAATTTTTGGCAAATCTAAAGTTGGGTACATACCATCGAGTGAAAATTGCTTATTTAATTGAAATTTCATAGTTCCCTCGAGGAGGGACTATGCAAATAAGTTGCCTAAGTGTAAGGTCTTGTAATGTTGACGTAAATTAGTTAAAAAAAGTGTTTAAACTGTATTCAGTCGACTTCATTTGGAGAGCGCTCAAGCTTTTTAGCGTTCTTCTGAAATTTCTTTAATTGATCAGAATACTCACCGCCTGATTTTGAATAGTATTGTGATCCATAACTTGCCATCCACCACATTCCGCCACCCAAAAAAGCAATTGTTGCGATGAAAATCATGGCCGCATAAATCGCCGGAATTCCTGGGGGTTTCGGCTTTTTCGGAGCGTTGTAAGTCGGTCGAGGAGAATCGTTTGGAATAGTGTATTCGTTATTTAACGCAAGAATTTCCGCCGTGCTTTTTTCGAGATTACGAACTCCTATAATACTTGATATTTTCACGTCGTTGTTAACAACGGGCGCACTTTTTTCAACAACTTCGGCAGCCTTTTGCAAAGGTTGTTCTTTGCCCGGCAAGCGCAACTCAAAACCAAACATTTGTTTAAAATGATCCAACGCCGATTGAATGAGATATTGGCCTATTGCTTGAGATTCCTTTAAATTTAAATCACCAAACAAGAAAGTCGAACGTTCCGAATAAGGAGGCGTGTTAAATTGAAAAGAAACTTCTTCGCTAGCCACAAGCTTGATCACGGGATTTTTGTTGGTGATTTTTCGAAGTAACGGCGAATCAATAATACAAGTTGCGTAATTATCAATTTTTAATTGCGATGAAATTTCTCCACAGCGCGGGTGGAGTTTGACCAGCCGCGCTGGAAAAGTTAATTGCGCAAACGACTCGTCTTGTTGCGATGATAAATAAACACCGTCTTCGGTTAAGCGAAAACCAGACTGCGCCACACTGAGGCCGTACCTTTTTACCGGATTAAAATTTTCGCCAATGCCAAAATTTTCGTGATAAACCGGCTTCTTGCCCTGGTGGAATTTCATGCGATCAACAGACTTCGTGCTGCCAAAAATAATAGACTTAGACTGCAAGGTTTTATGTTCGCAAATCGCATTGAGTTCTTTATCGGTTAAACTTTCTAAAACACCATCGTCGTAAAAAATCATATCGGGAGTAAAATAATTGACCTCTGCAGCAAGTTGGGATCGTTGCAAAGCCATATTGCATTCGATATTATGCTGTTCAAGTCTGGCTAATAATTGATTGCGTAAAGTGATGTCTTGAACCGCGATGAAAGCTCGAAGGCGAAGTCCCTTAGATGTTTTTTGGAGCTCTTCGAGGACTTCTAAAAATTCGGCTTTTTTGTGGGGGGGAATACTAAGTTCCGCGCGATAGGCTTTGGAATAGCGGTAAACAAGCCTTTTTCTAGCGGTTTCTTTGACTTCCACAAAAGTATGCTCTATTCCAATTTTTTTAAGCACTGGTCCGCTAATACTGAGTTTTGAACCCATGGAATGCTTTCCGCGTGATTCAAAAATAATTTCATCGGCACTTAAAGCAACGATGCGAATAGGCAAGTGGAGAGACATCAGCTGATTGACTGTGACTTGGTGGCTTGGAATTTTCGGAGCAATGGGTTTACTTGATGTAGAAAATAGAAATCTTTCAAGCCATTCATTGGGGTTCAATTCCAGGGGAATCAAATCGCGGAAATTGGAATAAATTCCAAGTTCTATAGCATCGGGATTAAATTGGGAGATACTTAAAATCATTTTGCAGCCATTTATTTCTGGCATGATTACGAGAAGTTTCAGTGCTTTCATTACGTGAGAAACTGGCCCATGATCTTCGATTATAAATATATGTGGGCGAGACGATTGAATTTGGTTGAGGCACTCTTGAAGAGACTGGAAAAAAATAACATGATGACCTGACTGCTCTAAAAGCATGGCGCGGTCGCGATGAAGCTGTGTGGTTTCATCCACAAGCCAAAAAGTCATTCTTCCTTTATTGATACCCATAAGATTTTTTGCACTCTCCTTGTGATAACTAATCGGCATTTTGGGGTTAAAAACGCGCAGAAATTTCAATCCAAACTTGGTTTTATGTACAATTTTAGACATTTTGTCAATTAAACCAAGGAGCTGGTAACTACACGAAACCTATGAGATAATTTTATTTGACTCTGAAATAAGCTAAAACTTTCTTATCAACAAAGGTCACTAGGCATGAAGTTTTTTGTATTTTCGATTTTACTAATTGTTTCATCTCAACAGGCATTTGCATTGTCTTGCCAGCACGTCAAACAACTCGTCAACGTCTATTTTAAAATGCATTTTTCCTATAATGAGTTTTCTGATGAGCTGTCACGGCGAACACTTTCAAACTTTATAAAAAGTCTTGATCCAGGAAAAATGTTTTTTCTGAAAGCCGATGTGGATAAATTTGAATTGCAGTACGGCAACAAAATCGATGATCTCGTCGGTAAAACCGATTGTAAATTTGTCGATGATATTGTCGGAGTCTACTCAACTCGTTTTGAGGAACGACAAAAACCGATCGAAGGATTTATTCAACTTAAACATGATTATAAAGTTGATGAGTATTTAGAATTCGATCGCAAAAAAACCCCGTTTGCAACTTCTACAGAAGAACTCGACGAGCGTTGGAGAAAACGCGTAAAATTTCAGGCGTTGCAACTAAAAGACTCCATTAAAGATGCCGAAAAACTTAAAGAGAAACTGAAGAAAAAGTACGTGCTTGCTAGAAAGCAACATAACGAAATGACCAAAAAAGACATTTTTGGAATTTTTTTGAATGCCTTTGCATCAAGCCTAGATCCGCATTCGGATTATATGCCACCAGATGCCTTGGAAGATTTTAACATAAATACACGACTTTCATTGGAAGGAATAGGTGCTGTTTTACGTAGTGAAGAAGGTTTTACCAAAATTCAAAGTATGGTCCCTGGTGGCGCCGCTAGTATTTCCAAAAAATTAAAGGTTGAAGATAAAATTATTGCGGTGGCTCAAGGTAAGGATCCACCCGTTGATGTTATCGATATGGATTTACGCGAAGTTGTAAAACTCATTCGAGGCAAAAGAGGCACCGAAGTTAAGCTTATTATAATGCGCGAGGAAAAAGGTAAAAGTGAACAGCAAGAAGTCGTTCTGATTCGTGAAAAAGTTCGCTTAACAGACCGTGCCGCAAAATCGAAAATTATTAAAGTCGAAGGAAAAATAGGCAAAGATAAAAAAGAACTGAAAATTGGTGTGATTAATCTTCCTTCTTTTTATATTGATTTTAAGGGCAGACAAAACCGCGAAAAAGATTTTAAAAGTTCGTCGGTTGATATGCTGCGAGAAATTGAAGCATTAAATAAGAAGAAGATTGACGGACTGGTTGTTGATTTACGCAATAACGGTGGCGGAAGTCTTGATGAGTCGATAAATGTCGCCGGTCTTTTTGTGGCGAAAGGTCCTGTTGTTCAAACCAAATCTGCTGACGGCAATACTTTTGTGCAAGCCGACAAAAATGCGGTTATTGCCTATGACGGCCCGTTGACAGTTTTAATAAATCGCCAATCAGCAAGTGCCAGTGAAATTTTCGCGGGGGCGATACAAGATTACGGTAAAGGTCTTATTATTGGAGACACCCACACGTTTGGAAAAGGCACGGTGCAAAACCTTAATGATCTTCCTGACGACTTAGGTGCGGTTAAAATTACCATTGCAAAGTTCTATCGCCCAGGTGGCGCAAGTACTCAGTTGAAGGGCGTAGAATCCGATATTGTGCTGCCTGATTTAATGGATGAAATTGAAATCGGCGAAAAGTTTTATGATTTTGCTTTGCCCTTTGAAAAGATTAAGGAGACTGATTATAAGCCTTTCAATCGTGTAACCAAGTATGTTTCACAATTAAAGGAAGTTAGTAAAAAGCGTGCGGAAACAGATCCTTTGTTTAAAACAGTGTTTGAAGATATTAAAACTTACAAAGAGGGCGAGAAAGATCGTTACCGTATAAGTTTGCGAGAAAAAACCGCTGCCGAAAAAGAAAAAGACGCCAAGGCAAAGGAAAAACTCAGCGCACAAAAAATAGAAAGTGATGAAGCCGAAGGCAGCGAAATGGAGCTTAAGCTTTCAAGTGATGCGCATTTGCAAGAAGCAGCGCGAATTACTGCAGATTTTGCAGAACTCAGCAAAGGACTGCCTCTACTGACGGAAATGACACTTCCGGATGCGAAAGTTTCTGTGAAAAAACCTATCAAGGCTAAAAAATCAAAAGTACTTATTAAGAAAGTAGAGCCTGTAGAAAAGAAAGCTGAGCCTGTAGAAAAGAAAGAGACTAAATAAAAAAAATTATCTTTGCCCTTGCGGAAACTTTTTGAATTGCTATTATCAGAGAATAATCAATAAGTTATAGCGAATAATCTTTAAGCCAAGGAGCGGTAAAAGATGAATTGTCCACGTTGTCCTCATCATGTGCGTCAGGGTCAAATAGCCGGTGATAGAAAATCTGTTGTCTATCATGACCGGTGTGCTCTAAAAATTAAAAGTGTGGCAGTGAACGCCATAGCTTTGCACTGCGAATATATTCCTTTCGCCAATGATTTCAAGTTTACGACATGTTCTGTTTATCTGAGTACTTTTAAGACATCTAAACAAAGTAATGATGTGGTGCCCCTTTCGGATATTTACTCAGAACCTGGGACTTTGACCGACATGGACCTTCTTTAAGTTTCTCTGTTCCCAGTGTTGGATCTATTGTTGTAAACTTTTTTTATGTTTACAGTTGGGACTTGGAACGTCAATTCCATAAGAATTCGAATGGAGCATCTACTGGATGTTTTGGATCGCACAAAACTCGATGTTTTATGCCTGCAAGAAATAAAGTGTACCAATGAAGATTTTCCTTATGATGAAATACTAAAACGCGGGTATCACGTAGCGCTTGTAGGACAAAAATCTTACAACGGAGTCGCGACACTTTCTCGGCAAAAACCAACCAAAGTGATTTCGCAACTTCATGAAGAAGATCCTCAAAGTCGATTCATTGTGTGTGAATTTCCTCAAATGACAGTGGCCAATGGCTATATTCCAAATGGCCAAGATTTACAAAGCGAAAAATTCACTTACAAATTGCTATGGCTTGAACGTGCAAAGACATTTTTCCAGCAAAATTATTCTGCAAAAGACCCGGTTGTTTTTATGGGAGATTTTAATATCACCCCTGATGACAGAGATGTCTATGATCCCATCCGTCTACGGGGCAAAATCCATTGCTCCCTTGCTGAGCGCGAAGCATTGGCCAATTTAATGGAATTCGGATTCGCAGATCTTTTTAGACTGCAAAAACAGCCCGAAAAAACATTTTCGTGGTGGGACTACCGGGAATTTTCTTTCGAAAATAATCTAGGTCTAAGAATTGATCTTATTCTCGGTACAAAATCAGTTGCACAAAAATGCCACTCGGTCAGGATTATAGCTTCAGAACGCCAAAAACTTAGACCCTCGGATCATGCTCCGGTTGTTGGAGAATTTAACCTTTGAAGAAAAAAACCCAAGAAGAAATCCTTCAAGATTACAAAATCGTCTACACAAGCCGCCAGGCAAGTTTGCTGGGTCGAAAAGAAGTGCTCACTGGTAAAGCGAAATTTGGAATATTTGGTGATGGTAAAGAACTGGCGCAAGTGGCACTGGCAAAAACTTTCAAAAAAGGTGACTGGCGTTCGGGCTATTATCGCGATCAGACATTGATGATGGCACTAGGGCTTTTGTCGGTGCGACAATTTTTCGCGCAGCTTTTTGCAGACACCAATCCTGAACACGAACCCCACTCGGCTGGGCGTCAGATGAACAATCATTTTGCCACCCGTTATATTGCCGAGAATGGCGAATGGTTGGACCAATTGACCCAGCCTCAAAGCAGTTCTGATATATCGCCGACGGCCGGACAAATGGCAAGGCTTTTGGGACTTGCCTATGCGTCCAAACTTTACCGTGAAAATCCCAGACTAAACCACTCTGAAAAATTTTCAAATCAAGGAAATGAGGTTGCTTTTGGCACAATTGGAAATGCAAGTACAAGCGAAGGGCATTTTTGGGAAGCGATTAATGCCGCTGGAGTTTTAAAAGTTCCTTTAGCAATGAGTGTTTGGGACGATCACTACGGAATTTCTGTAGCCAATGAATTTCAAACCACTAAAGGCTCGATTTCAGAAGTTTTAGCGGGCTTTAAAACATCCGAAAAAGGTGGCATAGATATCTACCAGGCCAAGGGTTGGGACTATGCCGAACTTTGTGAAGTTTACGAACAAGGCGTAGATCGTGTGCGCAAAGATCACCACGCTGCGCTATTTCATATTTCTGAAATCACGCAACCTCAAGGCCATTCCACGTCGGGAAGTCACGAACGTTATAAATCAAAAGAGCGCCTTGTTTATGAATCAGAAATGGATTGTTTGGTGCAGTTTCGAAAGTATATTCTGAAAAATAAATTTGCCAATGAGTCAGAAATTACAGCGCTAGAAAAAGAAATTGAAGCTTTCACCGCAGCCGAAAAAGATTCAGCTTGGACCGCATATATAAAACCTTTGGAAGCAGAGCGCGAAGTACTTTTGGAGATTTTCGAGCAAGAAAAAAATGCCGAAATAAAAAATTTAGCCCAGGAATTAACCAAAAATCCGAATTTATACCGAAGAAATATTTTATCAGCCGCAAGAAAAGCTGTGATTTATCTTGAATCCGATTCTCCTATATCAAAATCACTAGCGGAATTTATTCAAAATTATTCAGCAGAAAACAACCAACGATACTCGAAATTTTTGCACGTCGAATCTTCGCGTTCGCCACTTAAAATCTCAGTGACAGAGCCTATTTTCACCGATCAAAAAGTAGACGGACGGGTGGTGATTCAAAAGTTTTTTGACGCGGCAATTGCCCAAGACCCAAGAATTTTTATCATCGGAGAAGACATTGGAAAACTTGGCGGGGTAAATTTAGAATTTGATGGTTTGCAGGAAAAATACGGAATTCTTCACGTTTCTGACACGGGAATTCGCGAAGCCACAATTTTGGGCCAAGGAATCGGAGCTGCCATGCGCGGGCTCAAACCGATTGTCGATATTCAATATTTAGATTATTTACTGTATTGTTTTCAGGGGCTTTCCGATGATTTGGCCACCCTGCATTACCGAAGTGCCGGGGCGCAGTTGGCGCCCGTTATTATTCGCACAAAAGGTCATAGGCTTGAAGGTGTTTGGCACACAGGATCTCCAATGGCTATGATTTTGGGAGGCGCACGAGGCTTACATATTTGTGTTCCGCGCAATATGGTTCAGGCGTCGGGCATGTATCGAACGTTGCTTTCTGGCGACGATCCTGCTCTGGTTATTGAGCCACTCAACGGTTACCGACTCAAAGAACTTCTACCGCAGAATATAGGTCAGTATAGTGTGGCTTTGGGTGAAGTTGAGATTTTAGAACAAGGCCATGATATTACTTTGGTAACCTACGGATCGTGTGTTCGTGTCGCGAGCGAAGCCACAAAATTTCTACGAAATTTGAATATCGAAGTGGAATTAGTCGATATCCAAACTCTTCTACCATTTGATCTCGAAAAGAAAATTGCTAAATCAGTAGCCAAAACCAATGCCGTGTTGTTTTTGGACGAAGATGTACCCGGCGGGGCTACTGCGTATATGTTAAGGCATGTTTTAGCAGATTGTTTTCACGATTTGGATTGCGCTCCCAGAACTCTTTCGGCCAAACCGCACCGTAGTCCTTATGGATCAGACGGAGATTATTTTTCCAAACCTAATGCGGAAGATATCATTGAAATGTGTATCGGAATAATTGACGAGCGCAGCCCAGGGCATAGGACAGCTCACAAAAGAGGATCGGCCTAAAATCATGGCGAAACTTTATTTTCGGTACGGAACCGTAGGCAGCGCAAAAACTTTAAATCTTTTGGCGGTGTCGCATAATTATCAACAGCAAAATAAAAAAGTTTTACTTATCAAGCCCCGACTCGATACCAGATTTGGAGCTGATGAAATATCTTCTCGAGCAGGTCTTTCGGAACGGGCTCATATTTTGGTAGATGCTGGAACCGAAATCGATCCCCATAAGCTTGAAGATGTCGACTGTATTTTGGTAGACGAAGCACAATTTTTGTCGGTATCTCTAATTGATCAGTTGAGAGAAATTGCTACCGACAGAAAAATCCCAGTAATTTGCTATGGCCTGCGAACGGATTTTCGTAATCAGTTTTTCGAGGGTTCTAAACGATTGATGGAAATAGCAGATTCTATTGAAGAAATCAAAACCACATGTGCGCATTGCACTAAAAAAGCCATTTTTAATTTGAAACTTTCCGATGGTCGCCCTACTCTTGCTGGGCCGACCATCGAACTAGGATCCGAAGAAAAGTATCTCCCAGTTTGCTCGGCTTGTTACCGCGAACAGTTGGAGCACGCCTACTATCGCCCTTTTGACGAAGACGAATTAAAAACAGAAGCCGCAAATATTTTTCCCGGATAAATTGCTATGCCAGAACTTCCTGAAATAGAAAATTTAAAACTGCAACTTGACCCGATGCTGCGCGGCTGTCTAGTCACCAAAATTCAATTTCACCGCCCAAAAATTCGCGACACAATCGATGTCAAAGGAGTAGAAAAAATTCTTGAAAAACCAATTTTAGCTGTGACGAGACGAGCTAAATATTTTTTTTGGGAAACCGATTCCGGCGCCGTTGGGTTTCACCTGGGAATGAGCGGTCAACTTCTATTAAAACCCAGTGTTGACATCGAAACGCCTCATACCCATGCGGTTTTTTCTGTGATAAATGCCGAGGAAAAACCACTATACCTGCACTTTGTAGACCCGAGGCGCTTTGGCCGAATTTTCCCAAACTTTATAAAAGATTCGCATAAATTTTTGGAACATTTAGGGCCGGAACCGCTTGCAACAAAAGAGCTAGGAAACTATCTGTGGCAAAAATCCCGCGGTCGGAAAACTTCGGTAAAGAGTTTCCTAATGGCGCAAAATATTGTTGTGGGAGTGGGAAATATTTATTGCTGTGAAGCGCTGTTTCTTGCGGGGGTCAAGCCTCAGCGCACCGTTCAAAAAATTTAAAGAATACAATTTAATATTTTAGCGAGTCATATTCAGTCTGTGCTTGCAAAGTCAATCAAGGCTGGAGGCACGTCGTTTAAAGATTTTCTGCATATTGATTTGCATCGCGGCGGGTTTCAAAAAGAACTTTTTGTTTACGGCAGAGAAGGACAAGAATGTCTGGTCTGTAAAAGTATCGTAAAAAACAAGAAAATAACCGGTCGCAGCAGTTTCTACTGTCCAAAGTGTCAAAGCTGAATTTTTTGGCCAGCTGACCAAATTTATGTTAGACTATAAAGTAGACATTCATATATTGTTTGATGAGAATGAGAAGGAAAGGTCCTAAAGGATTTTTTTTGGATTTGAATAATGAGAACTCTTGTTCTTAATGCTGGTTTTGAGCCTGTTAGGCTCGTAAGTTGGCAAAAAGCAATTTGTCTTGTGGTGTCGAGCAAAGCCGAAGTCATCGCAGAGTATGACCAGGTTGTACGCTCGGTTTCCCAAATTTTTAGTCTTCCGAGTGTTGTTCGTCTTAAAAAATACGCGCGCTCGTTTCAGCGGGTAGTGCCAGTTCGATGCACTCGCAAAAATGTTTTGATAAGAGACTGCTATCAATGTCAGTATTGCGGGATTCAATGTGGTCCTCAGGCAGCCACCGTAGATCATATCATTCCTAAATCGCGTAAAGGTTTAAACACTTGGGAAAACGTCGTAACGGCTTGTCATCCTTGCAATCGACGTAAGGGCAGTAAGTTGATTGAACGCACCGGCATGACACTTTTAAGACCTCCGCGAAAGCCAACTTGGGTGGAGCTTTTCGCCGATTTTCACGCAGAAGAACAAAAATCCTGGGAGGCTTTTTTAGGAGAGTTGGCCTCGAAAAAACGCGTTCGATCGGCAGGTTAATTGCCGATGAAAATTTCTTTTCTTATCCGAATTGCATCAGCTCCAGTGTAAAAGAATACGTGTGCATAAGTAAAACAATACAAAAACCCGTTAAAAAAAAGTAATAGGAAAATCTCGATATATCAAATTCGCCAAGTTCTAATGCTGACAGCTGCTTTCCACTAAATATCTGAAAATAACTCTTCAAAGTACAATAACTTAAAACAGCAAATCCACAACAAATGCCTACTCCTAGAATCCGTGAGTGCGAAAGAAACGCGTTCATTAATTCTTCGTGGACGACGTACGAATAAAAAAGCGGTAAATTTATTAAAACTAAAACGCAAAGCAAATAAAGTTTCGCGATGCGTGGCCCGACTTTGTAAAGACCAGACGACTGGTGCGACAACTTTTCACCAAACCTTTTGCGCAGTCTTACGTGTAAAAATAAAAAGCATATGATAGCAAAACCATAGCAAGCACAGTAAAAAAGTAATGGAATGACATCAATTCTCAAAGTTAAGTGCACCGATAACCAAACCACCATTCCCCAAAAGCACAAAAGAATTACTACGAAATGATTTAAAGATAAATTTCTATTTAAACCTAAAAACCGATCAAAAAAATTAAGAAATAAAAACTCAGTACTTAGTTTTCCTAAAAAAGAAAAACTCTTTTCTTTTAGATGAAACCTGTCTTGAACGTTTGATTTACTCACAATAGATGGTGAAATGATAAGCTGCCGCACCCTAAATATCATATGAATGACGGCCACAGCAAAAGCTAAATCAAAACATTTCTGACTTATTAAAATTAGAATCAGACCTACTCCGCCAAGGCTTTGATATATAATTTTTGTTTTAATATCAGATCGTGTGGATGAGGTTAAAAAATTAAGGCAGGCACTTAGTAACCCAATAATCATTAATACAATTAAGGATACTGGATTCGTTTCCAAGGTATTTTGCATTTTAATCAGAACAAAAATTCCTGCATGGATTGAAACCCCAGTGTAAAATAATGCACTCGAGGGTGTAGGTCCTTCAATGCTTCGTGCCACAGCATAACAAAACGGCGGAACACCTGACTTAGCTAGGATACTCAATATAAGAAAAATGCCGAGATAAGAGGAATGCGGTTCGGCCCGTAGAAAAAAGAAAAATAAAATAAAAAACAAATCGCAGAATTGATAAAAACACCAAACGCGCAGAGCATTTCGAACCGGTTCTGGTCTTTCAAAATATAATCCAATAAGTAGTACCGAGCAAATTCCTAGAATTTCCCAAGCTGCCAAAAGATGGTAAGAATTTTCCGATCCAAACATAAGAACCAGTGCTAAATGAGACAAAGTCATCAACGCGTAAAAACGTAAAAATTTCTCATCGAATTTTAAATACTGCATGCTAAATTCATCGATAAAAGTATAAAGCCCCGAAAAAATAAGTAAAAGCACTGACCACTTATCAAATTTCTGCGCGCAATGCACGGTAGAAATACTCATTAACACAACATTAAAACTTCGATTTGCGATAATTTGTTTTTTCCGCTCAGCTTCGTAATTTAAAAAATACTGCGCGGAATAAAACAAAAATTTAAAATTAGCAGCGGCGATTAAATAAATCAGCGTGTTTGATGCTTGCATCATAAAGTTGTTATCTTTTGAAATGTGCCAGCACTATAAAAATACGGTGTAAAAGTTTCTGGTTCAACAACGACTGTTTGAATCCATTCGTTTTTTACTATTGGTATTAATAGCGGATGATCTTTTATGGCAGTTTCCACAAATTCTTTTTTGGCAAAAACAATAACCAGAACGCGCATGGGTTCGTGAATTTCTACAGTCTGAAGAGGCAAGCCGGTTCTTAAGTCAGAGTAAGCTCCGTTTGAGACGCCGTAAAGACCATGTATATTATGCGAAGCCTTTGACCCGCATCCAAACACTTCATTATCAACCGTAGAAAAATAATACTCTAAACTGATCCCCGCTGTGACAGGAACGGCCCCCTGCAAAAGATCCATGATATTTTGCCCGGTGGAATCTTGATTCGGATCGTAAGAAAACAAGAAACAGCGCCGATCAAAAAAAATCGATTTGCTAAGATATCTCGGTCCGATCATAAACAAAGCATTTGTAGCATGACCATATTCGGGCCTAGCTTGTGCAATGGAATGCGCTCTTTTCTCTACGCGATTTTTGGCGGAAGCAGAATCTTTAGGTTGGAAATCTTCCAACCGTATACAGCGTTCCAAAGCGTTTTCGCGCGCGGCCACCGCAAATAAATTTTTTGCGTCTTGCAGTTCAGCGTGGTGAGTTTCGGGAATGTGTTTTTCATCGTAGAAAATGACATCGTCTAGACTCGTGTCGTGATAACTCGCAACAAACCACGTCTCAGCAGGAATAAATATATCGAATTTTTTCAAAGCTTCGCGCACATCGGCACGGTTAATCATTTGACAGTACACACGGGCGTTGTGAAAACCCTTTTGTCCTCCACAGGCGCCACATTCATAAGCCGAAAAATGCGTGTTATTTGTAGTTGTAGAACCATGACCCACGATAAAAACTAGTCGCGAAAAACTTCTCCTCAAACCGGTAAGTCTAAGAATGGTAGAAACTTTTTGCGCGATTGCAAAGCAATCAAGGCCGGCGCTCTCCAAATTAAAAACACTGTTTTTGCTTGAAATTTGCAGCGAAGGTACGACTTGAATCGGACAGAGGGAATTCACTCGTCTGCGATCTTCGTCGGCGTGTAAAAAATCGATTCCAAAAAATCCGGCAACTCCAAAAGTTTCGAAATCCAATTTATTTCTTTCAGAACTATTTTTTTCAAGATGTCTTCGAAGTGATTCTTCGCGCTCGTCTAGACAAAAAAGCGCCTGATACTTCGGGGTTTGTCCTAATTCTTTTTGAGTGCGACCAACTTCGATGATTTCTTGAAGTTTTGTTTCACGAAACTGCCGTTCGAATGCTTTAAGACACAGTAAACGCCTAGAAAAATTATCGAAGTTTAAAGTTATCGAAATAATATTTTTATCAATCGGTTGTTTTGTCAGTCGGCTGCATCGAATGCACTCGATAATGGTGGCCTCGAGATGCAAAGAAGTATCGACAGATAAATAATCTACTTCGACCTTGTGAATGATTTTTAAGCGCAGTACGAGAGCTTCTTCCAAACTAAAATGATTTGGGAGTTCGCGAGGAAACATTTCTGGGTGATGATCATAAAGTTCAATCATTCCAAGCCAACCCAAAAATCCTTTTGCGGCTTGACATAAAAAATCAAACGTATCGTCAGAGCTAATTTGCAAACGAGCTAACTCGTCTTGCAATAAAAGATTTATGTTGGAGTTTTTTTGGATTTTTTTTGGTCCAATAAATCTTATCCCTTGGTCGAGAATACTTGAAAAGGTGCTAATTAAATTTTCTTCGAAGTTGTAATTCGAATGAATTTTGAACATTTTTTCTGGTAGTACGTTCGCATTTGCAACGGATTCAGCTTTAAGTTTTGCAAAAACATTCTTTTCCTGATTTGAAAGATTATGCTTTATCTCCCACTGGATGGAATTTCTATCTGGTTGAAAACAGGGTCTCGTTAAAAGCGTAAAAAAATTCTCGTGCAGTTCGGCCGGAATTTTTGCGGAAGCATCTAATTCTTCCGAAAAAAACTTTAAAATTAAACGCTTTTCGTTGATTTTTTTTTGAAAAAATTCAAACGAAGGCAATGTCTCAGCGCCAAAATACTTAGCGCCTTTTTTAAGAGCGTCGTCAAATTTTTCATGCTCTAAAAATTGCAAAGTATTCTGGTGGATAAAAACACCTAGCGGGCCTTGATGGGGAAGAATTTTTCGAAATTTATCTAATTCCTGTTCAAACTTGTGTTGGGACATATATTTTTGTCCTCAATACGCGAGCACTAAGCGGGTGATTAGCCAGGCATTTATGAGCTTCCAAACCGACCAAAACCATTTCAAGTTGGTGGTTTTGCAATTCCCGGCCGTATTCCGAAAGTTTGGCCATAATTGTATGATCAACGTGTGCCGTCTTGTGAAGGTTAATTATGATATTTTTCTTTTTTACAATCCCCCTATCCAATTGGCTTTTAAGCTTTAGCCAGTGGGTAAAAATCAACGAACTTTCGGGAGTAATTTCTATGGAATTTTCAATGCTGCTTTCTTCAACCAACATTTGGCCAGTTTTGAAATCTTTAAGTCGCAATCCATTTTTAAATGATAACAAAAACTGGGTAGCAATTCCTAGTCCAAGACCAACAAGTAAATCAGTTGCCAATGTGCCTACGATAGTCACAACAAAAACCGCAAATTCACCGGTGCCGATTTTATAAATATGAAAAAATTCTTTGGGATGAGCAAGACGAAAACCTGTGTAAATTAGCATTGCGGCCAAACACGCTAGTGGAACATAGTGTAAGAGGGGTCCAAATGCCAGCAAGGCAACAAGTAAAAAAACACCATGAAAAAAATTAGAAGATTTAACCGTTGCCCCTGCGTCGATGTTGGCTTTGCTGCGAATAATTTCCGAAATCATCGGTAACCCACCGATTAAACTGGCAATCATATTGGCAAAACCAATAGCGGTGACTTCTCGGTTTAGGTCGGTTTTGCGCTGTTTAGGATCAATTAGGTCAATAGCTTTCGCACTTAAGACCGACTCTAACGTTCCGATCAGTGTAAACATCACCACCCATTTTAGACCCAGAGCAGTTGAGAGAGCTTTAAAATTCGGAGATTGAAACGATCCAAAAAAGGAATGTGGTACGTTAACCACCATATTGTCTGTAACACTAAATTCACGGCCCAACATTTGATATTGATGGGGATGAGTAAAATCAAAAATAAAGCTTAAAATAATTCCCATCGTAATTGCCAAAATAGGGCCTGGAATTTTGGTTATTTTACTTAATTTAGTGCGTGGCCAGATAATTAGGGTGAATAATGTTAGAACGGATGTGACTAAAATTTCCGGATTAGCTTGCAGAATTAAGGTTTTGAAATTTGTGATACTTGATAGAGGAGATCCTTTGGCAGCTAAACCTAAAGTCACCGGAAATTGTTTTAAAATAATAATCACGCCGATTGCAGCGAGTAGTCCGTGAACAGCCGAAGTCGGAACAATCTCCCCGACCAGGCCGCTTCTCAGTCGACCTAAAATCATCTGTAATAATCCCGCAGCCACGCCCACAGCCAAGGTCATTTTGTAAGCATTAAAGTCCGCGGTAACGTTCTGTCCAGCGGTAAATCCAAAATCAATCATGCACCCAAGGACGATTACTATCAGACCTGCTGCAGGGCCTTTTATCGTAAGCTGTGAATTTGAAATAAAAGTTGTGATTAATCCACCGAGTATTCCAGTTACAAGGCCGGCTGCAGGTGGGAATCCAGAAGCAACGGCAATTCCCATACAAAGAGGCAGCGCAAGTAGAAACACTAGAAAACCAGAAAATGCATTTTGTGCGGTATTTTCTCGTAAAAAACCAAAAAGCTGACGAGTAGACATGTTGTCTCCTTTGTTAAAATTTGAAAAATTAAATATTGCGCAAACTAAGCGTGACCAGGCGGTCCACGAGCAATATAAACCAAATTTATAACAGGGCGAGAAAAAATAAATTTCGAGGGCGTTGTGGGAAGTTTAAAAAATGACAAAGCGCACATTTTTTGTTCCACAAAAATTACAGCAGGAGCCAAACTCAAGTCATCGCTATCGTCGTCTTCAACATCGATGGTACTAGTGGCGTGTGAATAAATAACTTGGGTATAGTTCGGTTTTTTCTGGACAGCTGAAAAATCGTCAGCTTGTGCCTGCGTGAGGTAATTCATCATGATGAATAAAGTTAGAAAAAACTTTTTCAAATGCTAAAACTCCGGTCATGAACTAAGTTAGATCATAATGACGTAGTTGGCGAAAAAAATCAACCGGCAAACCCAGCATCCTCGTTGTCATCAACCTGTGTGACAGCCGCAGTAAGGTATTCCCGATTTAATTTAGCAATATAATCGACGCTTATCTGCTTAGGACAGACCGCTTCACATTCATATTGATTGGTGCAGTTCCCAAAACCCTCTTTCTGCATTTGTTCAACCATGTTTAACACGCGTTTTTTGCGTTCAGGTCGGCCTTGGGGCAAGAAGGCAAGTTTCGAAACTTGGGCTGCCACAAAAAGCATTGGCGAGGCATTTTTACAAGACGCAACGCAGGCTCCACAGCCGATACAGGTTGCAGCGTCAAAAGATTTATCGGCGTCGTTTTTTGGAATGGGTATTAAATTGGCGTCTTGCGCAGATCCGGTATTAACGGAAATAAATCCGCCAGCCTGCACAATGCGGTCAAATGCACTTCGATTGGTTACCAAATCTTTTATGACGGGAAAAGCTTTGGCGCGCCAAGGTTCGATATAAACCTCATCCCCATCTTTAAAGTGTCGCATATATAATTGACAACTTGTGGTGCCGGTTTCGGGCCCATGGGCTTCGCCATTAATCATCAACGCGCAACTCCCGCATATTCCTTCGCGACAGTCGTGTTCAAAAGCAATAGGCTCTTCGCCTTTGTCAGTTAAGCGCTCATTTACCACATCAAGCATTTCCAGAAATGACATGTTGGGATTTACGTCCGGTGCATCATAACTCTGCATTTTCCCTGGGGTTAAATTGTTTTTCTGTCTCCACACATGTAATTTTAGTTTCATTATTTATAACTCCTTGTAGCCAAGTGAATATTCTCAAATTCCAAGGGTTCTTTATTTAATTCCGGGGTTTGATTTTCCCCTTTAAACTCCCAAACCGCAGCATAACAGAATTTGTCATCATTACGTTTGGCCTCGCCATCTTCCATCACAAATTCTGTCCTATAATGGCCGCCGCAGCTCTCTTCTCGCTGCAGAGCGTCGCGACACATTAGTTCTCCGAACTCTAAAAAATCCGCTACCCGACCGGCTTTTTCCAAAGCTTGATTTAAGTCGGCGGCACTTCCAGGAACATTCACATTGCGCCAGAATTCTTCGCGAAGTTTGGGAATAAGTTCCAAAGCTTTTTGCAGGCCTTCTTTGGTCCGGGCCATCCCGCAGTATTCCCAAATAATTTTGCCAAGTTCTCGGTGAAACGAATCCACTGTTCTTGTGCCTTTTATATTTAAAAACTTCTCGCAACGGTCGCGAACTTGTTGCTCCACTTTTTTAAATTCCTGGTGATCAGTAGTAACTTTTTCGAGTTTTTCTGTGGCTAAGTAATTTCCTAATGTATAAGGAATGATAAAATATCCATCGGCTAAACCTTGCATCAAAGCACTAGCACCAAGACGATTTGCACCGTGGTCAGAAAAATTTGCTTCTCCCAAAACATGAAGTCCGGGAATCGTGCTCATCAAATTATAATCAACCCACAGACCACCCATAGTGTAATGCACCGCGGGATAAATTCGCATCGGTGTATGGTAAGGATTCTCAGCCGTAATTTCGTGATAAATATCAAAAAGATTGCCGTATCGAGATCTAATTTTTTCTTCTCCAAGGCGTTTTATTGCCGCAGAAAAGTCTAAGTAAACCCCAAGTCCTGTTGGCCCTACCCCGCGCCCTTCGTCGCAAACTTCTTTGGCTGCTCGAGAGGCAATATCGCGTGGTGCTAAGTTTCCAAAACTAGGATATTTTCGCTCTAAATAATAGTCGCGCTCTTCTTCGGGAATTTCGGACGGACTTCTTTTGTCGTCTTTTTTTAAAGGTACCCAAACTCTGCCGTCATTTCTTAAAGATTCTGACATCAACGTTAACTTTGACTGATATTCGCCAGAAACGGGTATACAAGTCGGATGAATCTGCGTGAAGCACGGGTTGGCAAATCCTGCTCCGCGCTTATATGCTCGAAAAGTTGCGGTAACATTACATCCTTTAGCATTGGTTGATAAATAGTAGGCGTTTCCATAACCGCCGGTTGCTAAAATAACAGCGTCTGCGGCATAAGATTGAATCGATCCTGTCACTAGATCACGCACAACAATTCCGCGTGCTTTGCCATCTATCACAACCAAATCAAGCATTTCCGATCGTGTTTTCATTGTGACTTGGCCTGAAGCAATTTGGCGTTCCAATGCTGAATAAGCACCTAAAAGTAATTGCTGTCCGGTCTGGCCTTTGGCATAAAATGTTCGAGAAACTTGGGCTCCGCCAAAAGAACGGTTATCTAAAAGTCCACCATATTCTCTTGCAAAAGGAACACCCTGAGATACGCACTGATCAATAATATCGGTGCTGACTTGTGCTAAACGGTAAACATTGGCTTCACGTGCTCGAAAATCTCCGCCTTTAATAGTATCGTAAAACAAACGAAAAACACTATCGCCGTCGCCTTTGTAATTTTTTGCTGCATTAATACCGCCTTGAGCGGCTATGCTATGAGCGCGGCGCGGACTATCTTGAAAGCAAAAACACTCCACATTGTACCCAAGCTCTCCTAAAGTTGCTGCTGCTGAAGAGCCGGCAAGACCACTACCTACAACAATAATCTTGAATTTTCTTTTGTTCGCAGGAGAAACCAGTTTCATATCGAATTTGTGTTTTTCCCATTTGGATTCGATGTCTCCGGGTGGGATTTTGGCGTCAAGTTTTAGCATAATTATGCCTCGTTAAAAATTATTTTAAAATTCCAAGTAAAACTGAAATCGGTAAAAAAGCAAATCCGCCGCCGATTAGAAACCCATAAATAGGCCCTATGACGCGCAAAGTTTTTTTAATAAACGGATGATTGATCCCCAAAGTTTGCCACAAACTAGAAACCGCGTGCCAAGCATGCATTCCAAGGATAACCATCGACGCAATATAAAAGCCCGACACCAATGGCGACTTAAAAGCTGTGACGACCATATCATACTTGCTTGTTATCTGATCCACTTCGGGATTTGTAATGCGAAAAGTGTAGTGCGCAAGATGAAAACAAATAAAAGCAAAAATAAACATTCCGGTAAGCGCCATAGTGCGGGATGCCAAACTTGCTTGGACGGTTTTTTCGTAAGCGTAAGCAATCGGCCTTGCGCGCTTATTATCCAAAGTTAAATTAATCGCAACAGCAACGTGAGTGATAAGCAAAGCTAATAATCCCAGGCGTGCGATCCATAAAAGCGGCCCAAGACTTTGCAATTTTTCAGCATAGGCATTAAAAATATCTGCGCCGGCAAAAAGTAGAAAATTTCCGGAAAGATGGAGCACTAAAAATAAAGACAAACCAAGTCCACTTAAAGCCATTAAAACTTTTTTACCAATAGGTGAGCCAAACCGACAAAGCACATTAGACTTCATGAACATAAACCTCAATATTTTCTCTTAAAGTATACAACTATTTAGTAAGGAGCTCCAGTTGTTGTCGAGATTTTTCTAAAATTGAGTCAGATATTTCGTGACCACCATTAAAACTTTCGAAATAAAACTTTGTGAACCGGTTTTTTAGAATTTCAGAAAGTTTTACAGCCTGTGAAAAAGGCAAAACCGGATCGGAACGACCGTGGGACTGCAGAATATTGACGTTCGAAAAGTCTTGCAAACTGCCGATTTTTTTATATAACTCATCCGTACTAACAAGCGAGGAGGAATAAAGAAAAAGGTTTTTTAACCTTGTGTAAACTTCGGGTTCTAAACTTGAAAATAGCGCAAGCATTGAACCTTGGCTAAATCCACCAACATTTAATAACTTTGATTCGGTTTCCGCAAGCACAGTAGTATAAAATTTTTGTAGTCGAGCCAGTGTTTCAAACATACCATAGGGTTTTCCAGTCTCAAAATAATCCAGCTTCTGGGCAAAATAGGCCATCTGTAATTCCATCATATTAAGTGGAAACCAACCTCGACCCTCCATGGTAGGTGAAAAAGCGATTTTAAAAGGCCCGTTTGGAAAATACCAATTCCATTGTTGTTTTGGATCTAAGATATGGCGAAGCGGCGCAAGATTTTGGGCATCTGCCCCATAACCATGAAACATCACCACGCTACCTAAACTATGCGGGAGTATGCTTTTAAAATAAAGACTTTCAAATTCTTCGATAACCCGTTGAGTCATGATTTTTCTCCGGCGGAAGTTTTTAAAGTTCGGGCGTTATCTAAACTTTGTTTGGTGATTTTTGGCCCTGAAAGAAGCCGCGCTAATTCTTCGAGGCTTTCTTCATGTGAAAGTGTCACAATTGTTGACTCGGTTTTTGTTTTCGAAGAGGTTTTTTGAACGCGTAGATGTTGATCTGCAAAGGCCGCAACCTGAGGCAAATGGCTGATGCAAATAATCTGAAATTTTTGGGCTAAATCTTTTAATTTTCTGCCAACAACGTCGGCTACGCGTCCGGATATTCCTGTGTCGATTTCATCAAACACCAGAACGCAAGTTTCGGCACCTTCAAAAAGCGCTCGTTTTAAAGCCAGCATAATCCGCGAGGCCTCGCCTCCCGAAGCAATTTTATTTAGCTTATGAAAAGTATCTCCGGTGTTAGAACGAAGTTGAAACTGAACGCGTTCTGCACCAGAGCGCGAGTAATTCGACATTTCAGTCAATTGAATCTGAAAGCGTTCTTGCTCTTTTTTGTCAATATGGCCAAGAAATAATTCGCCAGGAAGTTCTGCATTGATCGGTTCGAGTAATACTTTTAATTCGGCCCCAGGCATTGCAAGTTCTTGCAGCTCTTTATTGACTTTTTTGGCCAGGTTTTTGGCGGCAATTTTGCGATTTTTACTTAACGTTTCGCAGGTGTTTTTCAAGGCTTGAAGTTGCTTTTCTAAAAGATCAAACAAACTTTTGAAATCTATCCCAGAATTTAAAACGGAGGCTAAATCATTTTGGATGCGACTAAATTCGACTTCAAGCTCTCCGGCATTTTGGACACCCAGTTTTCTAAAAAGATCGTAATACCGATCAAGTCGCGAAGTAAATTCTTCTAATTGATTAGGATCGCTATCAAAGATAGAAATAGCTTGGGAAAGTTCGTAACTTAATAAATCAATATCGTGAAATAAGCGTCCAAGTATTACAGGTAAACGATCGTTTAGATTTACGTTTCTCAAATGTTTTTCGATATCCTTAAGAGCGCGATTAAGAGACGATCCATTATAACTTTCATCGAGAATATTTTGCGCCAGACTAAGACTAGAAAAGTTTTTCTGGCGACGATCCTCGTCTTCGACAAGGACTTTTACGCGTTCAAAGTCTAACAACGAAGGATTAAAATCCGTCAATTCTGCGACGCGAAACTCCAGGTAATCTTTGTTTTTAAACGATAAAGCCAACAGTTCTGCTTTGGATTTAATCTGTCGAATGGTTGTTTGGCAAGATTCAAAAGAATTTTCAACGTCCGACGCGAGATTTTTGACGGTCAAAAAACGGTCGAGAATTGTCAGATGTTCGCTGGGATTAAGAAGCCTGTGGTTTTCAAACTGGTTCATAATATCAACCATGGCATCCCCGATTTCTTTCAGAGTGGACACGGCGATAGCAACATCATTAAACCAAGCGGAAGATTTTGCTTTCTGGGTTACCGAACGACGAATAATAAACGAAAAATCTTCTTCAATCGGAAGTCCTAGTTTTTCGATGACGCTCATAATTTTGTGGCTGGATGAAAATTGAAATGTTCCGATAACAGTTGCCTGATCGCAGCCAGCGCGAACCAAATCCACCGATGCTTTTCCACCGAGGAGCATTTGAAGTGATTTGATTAAAATGGATTTACCGGCACCTGTCTCTCCGGTTATGACATTGAAACCAGAATGAAAATTTATTTCTAAACTTTCAACAATCGCCAGATTTTTAATGGAAAGTCGACTTAGCATAGATCCGAATCTACTGAAAAATCACGAAATTCCAAAGGGATTTCCCGTAGACATCAAAGGACGTGGCAGTTCCTTTCACCGAATCTCGTTAAGTTCCTCGGCCACTTCACTTTGAGTTGTTACTTTTTTTAGGTCCAAAAGAAAGGACACCCGCTGCGGATTATTATTGCGACGCGTGCTTTCTACATACGCAACTTGCACCCACGCAGGAAGAAGGCTAAGCATTCGCGCCAGTTCGGGTTTGTAAAATGCATAATACGAATCTAAAACCGAGTTGGCGGTTTCTGAAACGCCTGGATTGCGCGACACCGCATAGTAAAACAAATGTGGCATATGCGGATTCGAAATAGACGCAGGATTTTTTTGTAAATGTTTCAAAGCGCTCATTGCAGCGTACACATCGACGGTTGTTAAAGTCAGTTGGCGCAATTCTTCGGGCGGAACTTGCGCCAGAAAAACCAGAAAGTCTTCGCTGGCAGCTTTTGGATTCAAGGCGCTCATGGCGGTGACAAAAGCTTCGTTGCCGTTCTGAAATAAGGCCATTCGCAGGAGCGTGTAGCTGGAAGCAAGTCGATTGGCTTTAACAGCAGCGGCCATTTGCGGCAAAAACGTCGATTCTTCTTCGTTTTGTAGGACGGCGCGGCTTAATTCTTTGTCGATTGCTCGAGCCAAACCTTTGGAAGGTTTTGCTGCAGCCAGTTGCCAGCCCAATTGTTTAGCAAGCGGTCTTGGCGATGAGACAAGGTGGGTAAAGATTGATTCAGAAACATTTAAAGGAGCATATTGATAGAGCATAACGGCGTTTGTAAGTTGTCTATTTTCATATTTGGTCGAGTTATCAGTTATAAGTTGCTCCAATATTTTAGCGTTAGCTGTCCAACTGTTTTTACGGTTGATATGTTTGAGCGCTTTTTGTACTGAAGGTTCGCCAAAATCGATCGCGATTTTCAGAGCATCTTCGTCTGGTGTGATGTCGGAAATTTCCGGCGCCGGGCCCATTTCTTTAGTCTTTGGCGCAGTAGTTTGGCACGAGAAAGTTGCGAATAGCGCGCTGGATAGCAAATAAGAATAAATTTTCATTGTAGAATCCTCGATAATCAATAATGATATTTTACTCAATTGCACGTTGAATAGCGATGGCGATCGTTTAAGCAATTGTTTAAATAGCCGATTATGGGTATTTATAGTAAAGTTTAGCTAATTCGGAGAGATGGCTGAGTGGCCGAAAGCACTTCCTTGCTAAGGAAGCAACCGGGAAACTGGTTCGAGGGTTCAAATCCCTCTCTCTCCGCCAAGCCTCGAAGTTTATAAGTTGAAATCGCGAGAAGCGATAAAAGTTAAATCAAAACAACATGTTGACTAAAAGAAGTGTAACATCTCAATAACCTCCGGTTGACGCTTGATTTTATTTTTGATGTAAGTCACAGTGATTGTTAATGCAATCACAGAAATTTCAAATTCCACAAATT
>JAYVPO010000025.1:0-2673 GCA_043757325.1 bacterium | reverse complement strand
ATCGCACATAACATCACTCACTCGAAGTGAAGTTATCTCTGAAATTCTGTAGCCAGTTTTGCTTCCAAAAACAAACAAACATTTGTTACGTAACGCATCGGAAATTTTCAATCAAAATGAGACAGTCATACCTTTTATTTAAACTACCGATTGCAAAGCTTCACGTACCTCCTTTTGAATTGGCTTGTTAATCCAGACCGCATTGGGCAACTCTTGCATCTTAGGCGCTTGATTATGAAAGCGTCGAGGATTGCTGTTGAAGGCCCGCATCATAACTTCGTGCCTTTGAGTTAAAACATTTTCAGCTTGCCCGTGGTGGACTTCTGCAGGCGTTAGCATGGCAATCCCACTGTGATGATGTTCGTGGTTGTACCAGGGGAAAAAATCACGGCAGAAATTGCGGGCATCTTCAATCGAGCCAAAACGCGCTGGAAAGTCTGGCCGGTATTTTAGCGTTTTAAAATTCGCTTCTGAAAAAGGATTGTCAATGAATGGTGCCACCCGCAGGGTTTAGGTTTTATATTCAGTGCCCATTCGCAGTGGAGTACAAAATCTTTAAACTGAACCCTGCGGCTGGCACGATTTACGATTTAATTTATCGGGTTAAATGGAAGTAAGCGTTGATTTTAGCAAACTTCTCAAATAGCTTTACAGATAAGGGGTATGGTTTATGTTAAAAAATCGTCGATTTTGTGCGTTAGTATTTTTGTTGGTTTCAAACTTGTCACACGGACAAGAGGGTTTTCCGACAAAAGGTATTTCTTTGGATATCAAATTTAAATTAAGTTTGGTTGAAGATAAAGTTCTCCTTCAATATTGTCCTGATCCCCAAGGCTTTACTCCAACTTGCTTGGTTGAGGTTGAACAAGAAAAGATGCCGCTAAATACTTATTTAGATTCCTTAGCGGTTTATACGGCAAAATACGAGCGAACCGATGAGGGTTTAAGAAGTTCTGAAAATGACTTGCAAAGTGCGATGGATGAAAATGATATTCCTAGCCAAAAAAATTTACTAAACATCGTTGAATCTCTTCGGTGGGTTATAAAATTAAAGTCACAGCTTAATAAAAGTCCTAGTGTCAGAGAATATTTGCGACATTCTTTAAAGTACAAATTAATATTACAGCCATTTTTGAGAAGCTTGCAAAAATACAAGCAAACTCGAGAGGGCCTGATCATCTGTAAAGCAGATTTTGCTACAACGGTATTTCAGTTTTTCGCGGGAGATACTGTAGGAAGACAGAACGTCACTTTGTTGCAATCTAGTTCATTTTTGTTTTCTACAGAACCTATTCAAGGAACTAGTCCTGAAAACTCGACGGAATTTGTTTTAGGAATACAAAATCTTTTTATCCCTGCCATTAAGAGTTATCATAAAAATCTTGTATGCCCAAAAGGATTTGAATCAAATCCACCTGCTCTTTCTGATGGGTTTGAAGGAAAACTATCCTGTTTTAATAAAGTTAGCGGAGGTGCAGTTTGGTACTTGGTTCCCCGAGTTTTAAGCTCTACATGTTTCCTTTCCTCAGGAAAAGAAGCTGAAGCAGAAAAAAGATAAATCATACAAACTGGGGAAGAGTTTGCTTAGCCAAGCGTGGGTTGTTAAAAATCATTTAAAAGACTATTCGCGACCGAAACTCGCTTTGCGCGTCGTCGTCATGCCCGTCTTAGGGGATGTCTCTACTAAATGTGACGTTATCACTTAAGTCTGCGCCGTTCCCGCGATTTCGAGGGTTTAAAGCCGATAGCAATCTTACCTTTGAGTTGTAGCAACTCCACTCGATTTTCGCGAGCGATTGGCTCTTTCAACCCCGCTATTATGGCCTGAGTCTGATTTAGTCCGCTCACCCGAAGGGCTTCCTCAAGCAATTCATCAGGAATATTTGTAGCTACTTTTTGTTTAGGGATAATAAGTTTTTCTCCAGTAGAGATTTGCAACTAAAGCTTATTTACAACATTTTGCGTCGATGTTCTCATCTTCACTTAAATTTTATTCTAACTACGTTCTATTTGCTTCGATTAAGAAATGTCGCGATTACCGTAAATCGTATCTTCCTAAAATTACTGATGTTTGTGTAGAACACGAGAAGATTAATATTACTACGCTTATACTCTGATATAATATTCAATGAGGTGATATTATGAGGAAAAATCTAACCGCAATAGGTGGAAGTTTGGGTTTTATAATTGATAAACCTTTCGCAGAGCTTTACCAATTAGACCGCAACACGATTATTGAAATAACGCCGAAGGAAGACGGTTTGAATATTCGTTTTGTAAAAGAGTGCCTAAACCGAGCCGAAGATGGCGAAGTTATAAAAGCAGCTACCAGTATTAATACGCGGAAGGTAGGGTATTCAAGCAACATTTCCTGCGTACTGTTTCAACGATTTCGCCCGTTTGACCCTTTTCCTCGGCACGTTTTAGTGGTTAATTTGTTGGTTCTTTTGATTTGAGCCCCGCGTTAGCTACAGCAATTGACTTATTATTACGCAATGGCGATGATTTCGAACATGGCTCCGCCTTTAGCTGGCAACACTTCCGATATTTTATCAGTCGAAGTGGGACTGGTCGGGTTTGGTCGTCGAACTCTAAACGTCGCGCCTTGAATCGCGGTGGTGCCCGTGGTGGAGGCTTATCATCTAGACCTGCGTGCTTGAGATATTTTGATAT
>JAYVPO010000024.1:0-2679 GCA_043757325.1 bacterium | reverse complement strand
AAGTCCTTAACGAAGCACTTTTTTAAATGGTGCTGAAAAATCTAACGTCTCCAGTAAAAGAAATAGCTAAAGCCAACCGGCTAGGGATTATATCAAGTTCAGATCTTTAAAATCAAAAAATTTTTGAATAGAAGAAGAGAACCAAAAATCGAAAGTCTGATAATTTGGTTTTGTTATTGCCTCTTATGGGAAGCATCGGCCAATGATAATACTCCTATTTTTTGAGAAATAAAAGCGGTATCTAACGTTTTTTTTTAATTTCTTTATCATTAGAATCACAGATTTGCATATATCTAATCTCGATTATAAACCTTTAAAAGCACATTTTTTAAACTAATAGCTATAACTCCTATACAAGCCGATAAGTTTAAAATTTAACCTTATCGACAGTGAGAATAATGGTTTTAACTAGGTAATGTACTTAACACCCCGTTCGATTAGAGAACCTGCATTAGGTCATCTAATCGGACGGGTAGTTCAATGCTTTTTTGGCATAACACCCGATCCGTCACCCCGCAACGGTACCTACATGAAAGACGTCATGGCCACCGGTCTGTCCTTGAGTAGGGTCCAGAAGGCCATCAAAAAGATGATGGGGGGCATGGACGTGCAGGAGTTCTACGCCGACTTGGGAAAGCGAATGGATGCTCACGAGCGGTCCATCGACCGCATGGTGAGCGTCAACGGCGCCGCCATGGTGTTGGCGTTGGAGTGGCTGTTCGCCGAGCTGACCGGCGACGAGGTCTGCGAGACGGTGAAAGGGCAAGTGTTCTGGGACGGTTCGGCGGGCACGCAAGACGGCACCTTCGGGAAGTCCTCCTTTTTGGTGGTGAACGTGAAAGGAGCGGCCAGGGGCGAGCACTCGGCTTACCTCTACTTCAGCAGCGAATTGCTGGCGTGGGTGGAAGAGCTGACCAAGGAGATGCCCGACATCTCCGAGTGCATCTCGACCACCCCGTACGAGGACTTCAAACTCGTCCGCGAGCAATGGCGACGCTACTTCGGTCTCAAGCCTTCCATGTCCCAACAGGATTTCGAGGATTTGCACGATTACTACGACATGAATGAAGGCTACGAAGGTGCGTAAGGTTTAAAGTGAGGTTTTAATGGATTAAAACCTCACTGTCGATTTTTTTGAAACAATTATAATAATCGATGCATAACATTAAAAGTGTCGAGAATTTTGAAAATTTCAGACTTTTCGACAGTGAGTTATTAAGGTTTTTTAAGGTTTAGATTGTTTAAGTGTTGAAAATTAACACTCTGCTCGGTTAGAGTACCATCGTATGTGGTATTTTATCGATCGGAGTCGTTAATCGCCATCTGTTGGCAGTACGGCACTGGTCTGGCGGTCTCAAAGGTATCAAAAGATGTCGACGGAAACCGAAGGCGTGTACCTCATGATGAGCTACCACAAGAACAGCACGACCGCCGGCGAGGACTGCCGCGGGATGTTCGAACTGAAGATGTTGTATCAGCGCCTCTCCTTCTCGGAGTTCTCAACCGTAAAGGTCGCGGACGACGGTTGGTACGTGCGACCTGGGCGCAACGTCGTGCAGATCTGCTCCTCGGCGATCCTCGACGAGAACGTGCAGTTTTGGGGTGCGCAAGTCTGGTTGTACTTCAAGGCGGAACTCCGCGAGCAGATCGAACGCGAACTGCGAGAAGCCGGTGTTGAGTTTTCGGTCAGCTACACGAAGTTCTCCTTCCACGAGCAGATGGAGGAAAAACGACAGTACTACCGTATCACCAACTAAAATTTAGACAGTGAGGTTTTTTCCATAAAACCTCACTGTCGATTTCTTTCGGGTAGGGACTTTCCTAGTCACGACTAAATAAGTTGCGATCACTCCAAAAAATTACAATTTACTTTAGCTACTAGGAAATCACCTATATTTTTTTATTTTTGAGAATTAGATTCTCGATATATTTTATCTCAGCTTTAACGCTAGTATTTCCAGAGTCAACCTTTAAAGATTCTTGGTACATTTTTTTGCTTCCTCTAGTTGATTTAGTTCTACTAGCTCATACCCTGCCCCGCGATATGCTCTGCCAATTTGTGTATTTGTAGCCCAGAGACGGATATTAATAGCTTTTTAATTTAGCTCTAGGCTCTCTTGATGCTTTCCTTGTTTTAATAAAATAAAAGCTTTTTCACAATAAAGTTTAGGATGGTTATTTTCAAGTTTTAAGCCTACGTCGAGAAATTGTATCGCTTCATCATACGCACCATTTTCATATTCAAGTTGTCCTAGGAGATAATAGGCTTGGGGGATAACTTCCACTCATCCATGTAATGTTTTTTTCGTCACTTGGTTTTTCGCTTTTGATAAACCCGATATAGGTAAAAAATTCAAGCTGGCTCCAGAAATAGATGTTTTTTCCATCTGGAGTTTCTTGAACAAATTTCCAATTCGCTGGAATATTTTTTACCGCTTCTTTTAAAATCCTGCGAGCCTTATCATAGTTTTTTTCTGAGATAAATTTATTAGCTTTGGTGATAAAAGTTTTGGTTACTGTTTCAGCAAAAGCGTTAAGCGAATGAAGAAATAGGAGCAAAAAGAATGTGGGGGAAAAAACCTATTTACGAAACATTTAAAACGATTTGGAAAAAGAATTATTTAACTATAGCGTATTTTTTGATCTAATTATGCCTAATAGCTTGCGTGGCTGGGGGAA
>JAYVPO010000023.1:0-2680 GCA_043757325.1 bacterium | reverse complement strand
ATTTGGCTAAACTGTTGGATCACATGTTCCGCATTGATCGGATTCACAAAGTTGTCGTCTTTGCCATGAAAGCTAATGATGGCAGCCATTTTCGCATTTTTTCCACTACAGTTTGCCGCGTCGATTCCGCTTTGGCGAATATCATGTTCGGAACCACGTCCGGTAACTTGGTGTGCTTCAGATTCAGAAGTGGCAGCTGCGAATTCCAATCCAGAGGCAATACCCGCGCCTGAAAATAGATCGTTGTGGCAAGCGATCATATTGGATGCCATCGCTGCGCCCGCAGAAAGCCCAGCCACATAGATTTTATCATTGTCGATTTTCATGGTGCTTTTGAGTTGTTCCACCATGCCCACCACGATCGAAAGCTCACCGCTATTATGCTTTTGATTTTCAGGTTTAAACCAATTCCAGCATTTCCAAATATTATTTTGTGCAGTTTGCTCGGGATAAATAACAGCGAATCCATATTTATCGGCGATATCATTCATGCCTGTTTCTTTTGAAAAAGACGTGGCGTCTTGAAAACAGCCATGAAGCATAACCATTAAGGGCAGGCTACTGGTGCCGTTATAATTTTTAGGAATATAAGTGTAGTAGTCGCGAGCTCCGGCATCATTTGAAAAGCGCGCTTTGCTCCAGCCCTTGCTTGGGGCATTTCCAGCGGCATAGGTGAAAGTGGTTGCGAGAGCTAAGCTTACTGCGATTAAAAATTTCATGGATTTCCCCCTAGGAATAAAGATTCGCAAAGCTACCTTTGAGAGATCCCTCGGGCAAGACGCAGCTAGTTAATTAGGGGCTATTTTAAGCCTGATAAATATGGTTGGGGTTCAAGCTGATCAATGGGTTCAGCGGGCGCAGAAACCACATGGAGGCGATATTTTCCTGAAGGTTTAGAACTGGGATTCAAAGAACGAATTCGAACAGTTAAAGGAGTTTTCACTGGCACCCTAATTTGCACAAAATTTACATAATTTTCCGAATTAGAACTCGCATAGACGTTTCCCGAAGTATCGACGAGCTCGACACTAAAATTTTCTCCAGACTTTTCTGGAATGGCCAAAAAACTTACCCAATTATCTTTTTGAGCATTTACCTTTAACGATTGCTCAGCCCCCACGCCTAGTTCACCATCAAGCACAAAAGAGCTATCAAGTTTTCCGCGTTTAGAGAGGGTCTCAGCCTGAGCTGGAGAATAGTGCTCTACTAATTGATATTTTTTGCCGTTTTCAACAGAGATTTCTTGAATCGGTTTTCCGTCTTTCAAATAAGAGCCTGTAATGGGATCAATTTTATATCCATGCGCGCCCGCGGGCCCGAAAGGTCCATTCGCCCCCAAAACTCCATGCGGACCTTTCGGGCCCACGATTGCCGCTGATTTTCCTTCGCGCAGATATTTTCCCGACGAGAGCGGTGAAAAAAATGAATTGTAACCAATTCCTTCGAAAGGGTTGAAAAATCCAGCTGGGCCATAGGCACTCAGGGGCCCAAAGTTATCTGTAAGACTAGAGGAGATTTTAGTCCAATCGATAGCATCGACTCCAGTTATGTAGCGCGAGGAATTCCATAAATTCGTGCCAACGGGGCCAAGCTTTTGGAGAGGACCATTGGGGCCGAGTGTGCCGTAGGGAGTGAGAATTCCGTTAAAGCGATTTAGAAAATATCGTTCGGTCCAACTTGTGGAAGAGAGATTTTTTTCGATGCTAGAAGCGGATAAATATACCGCCCCTTTTAGATTTTTTTCCGTGGTAGCAAAAGAATCTAGCTTTGCCATTAGAGCTTCATAGGCAAGCAGGCAATTTTCGGCCCGAGCATGGCTGTTGCCAAATAGGTAAAGGTAGGCAATAAAAATTAGTCCAAAACGCATTCATTTCTATTCGGCGGTTTACCAGATGAAATGAAGCCGCTGGCGTGTAACAAGCTCCACCGATTATATTTAATCTCCGTTACGGTATTCAAAATCCTGCGCTACAATTTTAGAATGGAATGCAGGCATATAATTAAGGCGTTATTTTTCCTATTCTTCTTATTTTCTTCCTCGAAGGCAATTGCATCTGGATTTCAAAGTAACGTAAATTTTGGAGTGGATTCTCCCACAGATGGAGACCGTGTAAATGCCAATTTCGCCCAGGGAAAGTTAGCCACCCTAACAAAATTTTTTCGGTTGGAATCCTCCTTTGTACTATTAAGTGGATCGGGTTTTTTAGAGGGAGAGGGCGGAATCGGAGTGGCGATTTATCCTGTTTCGCAATTTGTTTCAGAGCGAGCGAATATTCATCCATTTTTATTTGGCATGGGCACCGTGGGGGTGGGCAAGTTAAATAATAAAAGTAGATTGAATGCAGGTGCGGCTTATGGGGTTGGCGTGGATCTAAAATTTTGGAAAACTGGTGGGTTGAGCTTGTCGTTGGCAAGGCACGACGCCCTAGAAAAATCGTTTCGGTACTCTGTGGGCATTTTCTGGCTTCGTGCAGACTAAGTTTTTCGGGTAAAACAAAGCCTGGATGTCGCATTTTTGATACACCATTTATTGTGAAACAGTAGTAATTTCAATATGTTGCATTGCATTCTTATTAACGTTTTTTAATCTCAATTTAACGGGAATTTCATAACTCTTATGTATTCTATAAGTACGGGTAAGATGCACTTATCCAACAAGGAGAATATATATGAAATTTGT
>JAYVPO010000022.1:0-9990 GCA_043757325.1 bacterium | reverse complement strand
CTCCGTGCCGAAACTTTTGCTCCGTGCCGAAACTTTTGCTCCGTGCCGAAACTTTTGCTCCGTGCCGAAACTTTTGCTCCGTGCCGAAATCTTCACCTAAATTTAGTAGCTCTACTCTACTCCATTCCACCCGACTAAAACCAAAGTAAACTAGAATCTCCATAACTGAAAAGTCGGTATTTGTTTTCTACTGCGTGAGCGTATATATTTTTCCGCGCATCATAACCCACCAGCGCAGAAATAAGCATAATCAAAGTAGACTCTGGCTGATGAAAATTAGTTAAAATACCAGAAAATAATTTACTTCTAAATAAATCTCCAGAATATTTAGGATATAAAAATAAGTCCGTCCGCAAAAAAGTGTCGGGGAATTGATTGTTTTTACGTTCGAAAAAATCTGTCACTGAGCGAAAAGTTGTCGTCCCAACTGCAACGACAGGCTTTCCGATCTTTAGATTTTCCAAAACTAAATCTACAGTGGCTTGCGGAATGGAGTAATTCTCAATATGCATTTTATGTTCAGAAATCGCACTGGTTTTGACAGGCAGAAAAGTTCCTGCTCCTACATGTAAAGTAATCTTCGCTGTTTTAATTTTAAGCGCCGAAAAACTTTTAAATACATTTTCGGTAAAATGCAAAGCAGCAGTTGGGGCCGCAACGGAACCCGTATTTTTGGCAAAAATTGTCTGGTAATTACTCCGGTCTTCATATTCTGAAATCACATCGCGTTTTATATAAGGAGGAAGTGGCGTTTGTCCAAATTCTTCAAGCGTATTCATCAAATAGGGATAGCTCTGATCGAATGAGATTCTAAAAAAATTCGCACCTATCGACTCATCATCAAAATCCAAGGTTCCCGATAATCCCCCAAAAAACGCGACTTTGTTATGCTTTCTAAGCTTACGTATTGGCTTACCCAACGCTAGCCAGATATTTGCGTCAGGAGCGCAACACTCTAGTAAAAACACTTCTACCTTTGCACCACCTGGCAATTGTCCTATCATGCGACTAGGGAAAACTTTGGTATCATTTAAAATAAGCAGAGTTCCTTCCGGCAGAAATTGGTCTAGGTTATAAAAATACGAGTCCGTTATTTTTTGATTTTGGTAAACAAGAAGCCTGGCATGATCTCGTGGAGAAGCAGGGCGAGTGGCAATTAAATCTGAGGGATATTCGTAGCGAAAATCTTCTTTAGTTAACTCAACAGAGGTTTGTTCCATGTTTTATTTCTTAATTTTCTTTCTAGCAAGTTGTGTCACACCACAAAAACCTCTGAAAACTGACGATAAGTTTCACCGCAATTTTACCGTCGAGCCACAGGTTAGTACGATATTGCCGCAGAGAATTTCGGAGCCAAAGCAAAACACAATCCCACAGGCTTTGCCGGACTCAAACCGCAAAGTTGCTGTTTGCAAAAAAGTAGCAGAACGTTTTCTCAAAGTTTACAGGGATCTTCTACCATTTCACAAAACGATTTCGAAACAAGATTTTTTCGCCGAACAGATTGATGCTTTAAAAACTCTTGGTGATAAAAACTGTGATGATGCCCTTTCTCGTCAAAAAATCCAAATGGTTTTAACTCAGTTTCTTAATTTTTATGATCGAAAAACTTGTGTCTTATATAAGTCATCTGGTCAAGGCCAGCAATTTCTACTTGATGGGTTCCAAAAATCTTTGCAATTTCAGAATATTGCTGTTCCTCCGATCCTTGACCTTGTAAGTCGCAGTTTGGAAGATGGACTTTCGCAATGTGTATTTTCTCACGGTGCCGGAACGATAATAAGTTTTTTAAGCTCATCGGAAAACACAAAGATCGCGTTTTTAACCGATAAAATGCGGCTTACGACATTTTTTGCAAATAGTCCCGACGGTAATTTAGTAAAGTCAAAGTTTCAATTCGTCGTAGCCGCAAACCGCAATGATTTAGCAGCCGCAACTGTGTCCCAGGCAAACAAAAACGGATGGTCTAAACTTGCAATTATTTTCCCCACATCTGAAGCATCAGTTTTAAAAATTACCGATTTTACTTCACAAGAAAATATTAAAAATTCTATTTTTGCTATGGAGCCGTATCGTTCTGACCAATTTGATAGTATAGACCGAGCTGTTAAAAAAATCCTACAATTAGATCCTTTGCAAAGACCTGAGGAATTTAAAGCAGCATTCGAAAAGCAAAAAGAGACTCAAAAAGATTCAAAAAAGTCACTAGGCGGAGTATTATTGCCCCCGAAAGTTGAGTTTGACGCACTGTTGGTCTTGGATAATTTTCGAATTTTACGGCACGTAATCAAACTTTTGCAATTTTACGATGTCAGAAATTTAAATCTAGTCGGTGTGCCGGACTGGAGGGGCGAAGGATTGCTTACACCCCCAGAGAAATTTTTGGAACGCGCGTTTTTTGTAGACACTTTGCCAACAGCCGCTATATTAGGCCGCATTTTGGGTCCCGCACTTCATCCAAAAGATGAATTTTTCCCACTGGATCGCTACGACGAAATCGATTTTACCTATCAAGGTTTTCAAATTGGTGAAAAAGTTGCACCTTTTCTCCTAACAAAAAAGAAGTTTGAACGGCGTAAAATATTTGAATTCTTTCACCCTGGAAAATCTTGGCCTTATTATATTTTTTCAGTCAATAGTCAGAAGCTCATCGGCAAGCCCTTATAATAAACACAGTGCTAAAAACTGCGTCAAATTGACTGAGAAAAATAAAAAATAGCGCCAATTTTTTACTTTTTGTTGACAAACTTTTCGCACAAGAGAAGAGTGTAGGTGTTGAAGGTTTCTCGTTTGTTAAATTTTTGGAGGAATGTTATGAAAATGGTTAAAGCAATTTTTGCAAGTGTAATGTCTATAGGTTTAATGAGTTCTGTAGCTTTTTCTTCTGATACAAATTCGGATTTTAAAATTCCGGTTCCGTCAAAAGAAAGTGTAAAAGGTTTAATTGTTAGAGTTGCGCGTGATACTAAAGGGGAAGCAAATTTAAGTTCGGCCGATTACAAAATCGATACGGGTGCTGTAAAAATTTCTGAAAAAAAAGAATTAGAATCTGGATGGGATAAATCATTTGACGTCAAAGGTTCTGGTGAACTGACTAAAAACTCTGAAATTTCAAAAGACCAGTCCAACTGTGGCCGTTGTTGGGGATACCGTTATCACCACAACCATCATCACAATTATAACAATTACTACTCAAGCCAGTATTATTTCGCTCCAGTATATACGTACACTTACTACTCAACTCAGTATGTTTATTACTATTATGCAACGACTACCTATTACTATTAACACGTTATTACCTATTTCGAAGAAAAAGCTCCAAGTCTGGAGCTTTTTCTACATAAAGGATCTTTTATGAAAAGCTGGTTTATTTTTAAATTTGCCCTACTTGTCGCTTTCTTCTCATGCGGAAGAATTTCACATACTTCTAAGCTTAAAAACGTTTTTGGTAACGACGACCGCAAAGAAATTTCTGATAGTCGTGCAAATCCTTACGCAGCTGTTGCGAGAATTGAACTTGAAAATGGAGTTTGTTCTGGCTTTCTTATTGCGCCTCAGCTGGTTCTAACAAATGCCCATTGTATGCTCGACACCGAATCTGGGAAGATCAGAAAAGGCAAAAAAAGCGTTCAATTTAAATTTAATTTTGGTGAGCCGGAGTTAAAAATTGAGGTGGACTCATTTTGGTATGGATCCCATCAACCAGTTGAAAATCGTGCCAAGGATTGGGCAATTTTAAAATTAAAAAAAGTTGCGACCGGAATAGAAATCCTAACATTGAAAGCTTTGGATGAAACTGTTTTGCCTATTGAAGTTAATTTTGCGGGCTATCACAACGATTTGAAAAAAGCTGCTGTATTAGCCATCCAGCAACAAAATTCTGCCGATCATTCTTCTGGCTGCAAAATTTTGAAACGCGACCAAAAGAGTAGGTTTTTGCATGACTGCGACTCCACTGGCGGTAGTTCTGGCTCGCCTATTTTTCTACTAGAAAATAATAAGTGGACTGTTGTCGCACTAAATACCAGTGAAGAGCGCACGGGAAGCACATCTGTTCATGCGGATCAATATTCTGAATCCGTAACCAACTATGCCATTTCTTTAGCTGGGGTTATTGCGCAATTAGAGCTGCTTAAAAACTCGGATTTATCTGATAAAAGCCCGCGCCCCAAAGATGTGTTCTTTGCTTACAATCAAAGAGAAGAAGCTGCGGGATGTCAGCCTGCTAGTCGCGAGTCGGCAGATAAATTTTTCCCCGTAAATCAAAAAGGTGAGTTTTTAACCGATAAAAATTCTCGAGTTCCAAATCCAGGCTTTACAGCAGACCAATGTCAAACCGCAGTTTTAAAGCAAGAAAATGGCTTGATTTGCACGGTTGGGAATTCTTTTAGCATAGTTAATGTCGGTTCTAAAGCCGTCCTAGCAAGTAATCTTGTGAGTTTTTCTCAATTTGAAGAATGTCTTAAGGCTGTGACTTTTTCTACACGATCTTCTGTTTGTATTCGCACAGGAAAATCCAACGTAAGCCCTATTCATATTGAAAGCGGCGCGTCGGCAGGTTTTTATAGTGGTGAGAATGCGTTTAACAGCTGTGTCGCCTACATCCAGTCTGAAGAACCAATCTACTCAGATGTAACAGGAGCTAATCCACCTGCTGTGAAGAAGTTTGCCCCTGGTTTTGAAACTTACAAAGGAGAGCCGAAGACAGTTAATTTTGGCTGTTTTTTAGGTGGGAAAGCTGCCAATGGCAAAACCGAAAACACCTTAATTTTGCGCAAGAAATCCAACTCATGGACCACTTGGGATGATTTTGAAGAAATCGGTTATTTAACCGACAAAGAAATTAATGCTCCCAACGGCGCGACCAACGCGCAGATTGCTAATATTATTGGCCGAAAAATTCCAGAGCTGGTGAGCGGTGTTTGTAGTTCCGTTTTGATATTCAAATCGACACCTAAAAATGAAACAAACACTTACGAATGGGTGCGATTTTCGCACGTAGATTACGCTCGCAAATCTGTTAAAGTTCGAGACCTTAGGCAAGTTGTAAATTGGTATGAAATGAATGTGCCCGCCCATAGATTCGATCCGCGGTCTAAGCTTTTGGGGCTAGGGGCTCCAGGAGCTAATATGAGATTATGCGTAAGTAAAATGAGAGAATTTCCACTTCTGCAAAAGGCCTATTGCGTGACTTTTAATGAAAACTTAAGCGGTGGACTTGGAATTTATTGTCAAATAGACGGACCTAGAAATGATATCCTAGTAGCCTTGGTAAATTCTGGCTGTACGGAATTTCCGGTGGCAAAGCCTCAGCCTTTTTTCTTGGAATTTGCAAATTTCCAAAAATTTCAGAACGAGAATTTAATCTACATGGACTAGTTGTTAGATATCTGAATGTATTGTATAAATTTCCGGCTTAAATTTTGAATGAGATTTAAAATTTATTGAAACCCAGATGGTGCGCTACCTGGAGCCGCCAGGTTTTTGGGGACAACGCATTATTTATATAAAGCACCAGCCACCTCTGAAGATCTAACTTGATCTCAAGTCCTCATAATGACAGAATAATATTCAACTTAGATTTGTGGGGTCTATTTATGTTTTTCCTGAAATCAATTTTTGTTTTTTCGTTTGTCTATTCCTGTATGGATCAATATAATCCGCGGCCATATTGGGAACAGTTTACCCGCGAACGGAAAATTTCAAATGCAGAACGACCGAAGCTTTCCGACAACGGAGAACGTATTGCGGCTGTAGATCCATCAGGCGCTGTGCCGAAAGATCCCATTCACGAGAAATTCACCAGCTTTTGCTCTAGTTGCCATGGCGTCAATGGAATGGGAAATGGCGCTGCAGCTGCCGGACTAAATCCCAAACCACGAAATTTTCATGATAAAACCTGGCAAGCGAAAGTTGACGATGCCCATATTGCTAAAGTTATTAGAGAGGGTGGTGCCTCAGTTGGCTTAAGCAGTTCGATGGCACCTTGGGGCAATCAATTAAAAGCTGAAGAAGTCGATGGGCTGGTAAAACTCATTAGAAGCTACGGGCAAGATTGACATCGCAAATAATTTTTAGGTCATCTGAAATAATGCAGCGCCCCAGGTTAATCCAGAGCCAACAACTGCCATAACAACATAATCTCCAGGGTGGAATTTTTCCCAATTCATGGATAAAACTACGGGCGCTCCTGCCGAACCTTGATTGCCATATAAATCTACGTTGTATAAATGCTGTTCGGGTTTTAATTTTAACTTTTGAGCACAGTATTCCAGCATCCTTAAATTGGCCTGGTGACTTATAAAATAACCGATTTGATCTTGGGCCAAATGATTACGTTCTAATATTTTAGCGACTGAGTAAATTGTTTTCTGCACAGCAAACTTCTGAACCGCCTGTCCGTTTTGATCAAAATACTCCCCAGCTGGCATCTGAATAAGTCCACACCCAGATGGATCCGATTCTAACCAGGTGTCAACAACTCGCAAGCCACCTGGAATTTCCGACTTTTCAAAATACCCAGCTGCGCCGCTATCACCAAATAAAATGCAGGTTTTTTTATTGTTGTAATCGACTCGCGTTGTGTAGCGATCCATACAAAAAAATGCCGCATTCTTATAGACATTATTTGTCAATAATCCAGAAATAATCTGCAACTGAACCACAAAAGTAGAGCACGCCGAATTCACATCAAAACCTACAGCTTTACTCAGATTTACCGCGTGAGCAAGCGAGCAACCATGAGCTGGAATGTCATCGTCTGGGGTCGAACTTCCGGAAACGCATAATTCAACTTTATCTTCTATTAACTCAATATTTTTGCATCGTTCTTTCACCAAAGGCCATGCAGCACGGGCAAAATCTTGCATGGTTGGCACGGCTTTTTCTGAAATAAGTGCTTTTATATTTAGCTCACCTTGCTTTATTTTTTTCATTATTTCTGGTGCTAATACCGAACGACGTTCTTTAATCCCAACTCGCGATTCGATAAATTTGGCATCGGAACCAATGTCGAGTTCATCAAAAAACTGATTTGTGAGTCTGTGTTCTGGAGCGTAGTGGCCGATGCTGCGCAAGTAAATCATGAAGTGTACATTCCGCCATTGACGTGAATAGTAGAGCCAGTAATGTACGATGATTTTTCTGAAGCCAAAAAAGCCACTGCTTCAGCAACTTCCATAACTGAGCCCATTCTTTTCATCGGAATTTTTGCCAAAATAAATTCCTTAGTTGTTTCAGTTAATTGTGCTGTCATTTCGGTTTCGATAAAACCCGGCGCCACACAATTGCAAAGAATTCCTACGGGTGCAAGTTCCATAGCAATGGTTTTTGTAAACGCATTAATGGCGGCTTTGGTAGCCGTGTAAATGCTTTGCCCGGGATTGCCAGTATGTCCCACAACCGAAGTTATATTTATAATTCTACCCCATTTTTGCCGCATCATTTGTCGAGAAATAGTTTTTGACAATAAAAAAACAGGTTTAAGATTGGTTGAGATAAGTTGATCAAAATCTTCCGGTTTGGCAAACGCAAGAATTTGGTCTGCAGTAATTCCGGCATTATTTACCAAAACTGCAATGGGCCCCATATCTGCAGCTACTTTTTTGGCAAGATCTAAACAAGCTTCCGACTTAGACAGATCACACTCAAAAACTTTTGATCCAGGCAGTTCAGCCGCCAAGATTTTGGCTTCTTTTTCGCCACTGCGATATTGAATGGCCACTTGAAATCCATCTCGAGATAAAGTTTTCGCAATAGCCGCACCAATGCCTCGAGACGATCCTGTGACAAGCGCAACTTTCATAATAAATCCTCGACTTTTGCAAAATTCCCAAACACCACTTCGTAGTAAAAATTTATTTTCTTCTGAAGTATTTTGTATTTTAGAATTTCTTTAACCGTTAATTCAATAGCATTTTCGGTTTTTGTACGGCGAGCTTCAACTCGAGGCTTAGAACCGGCAATTTGCCAGTCTGCTTCTTGAGCAAAAACTGCTGATAAAAAAATATCGGAAACGAAGTTAAAAAAACACATTATGACGATATTCCTATGCCATTAAATCTTTTAATTTATCCAATGCATGATTTGGAGAACCCATAATATGGTAACCTCCATCCACGTGAATATTTTCACCCGACACACCTGAAGACCAGTCGCTAAGTAAATAAGCTGCGGTTTTGGCCACGTCGTCCTGGGTGATATTTTGTCTAGTTGCAGAAAGCGCAGCATTTAATTTTATGGCACGTGCCATATCCCCTACAGCCGACGATGCGAGTGTTTTAATAGGACCCGCGCTAATTGAATTTACACGAATTTGGCGAGCACCTAAATCAAACGCCAAATACCTCGTCGCGGCTTCCAAAGCCGCCTTGCATATTCCCATCATATTATAGCCAGGGATAACTTTTTCAGCCCCAAAATAAGTCATGGTTACAATACTGCCGCCATCATTTAAGTACTTCGCGGCTTCTCTGACACACCGAATGAAACTATAAACACTGATATTCATAGCCAGCAAAAAACCTTCACGTGAGGCGTCGATTGTTGCATTCCGAATATCTTCTAATGGAGCAAAAGCAATAGAATGAACCAAAAAATCAATTTTACCAAAATGATCTCCCGCTTTGCTAAAAAATTCCCCGATGTCAGAATCCGAAGAAACATCACAAGGCAGAAGAAAAGCTGGCATGAGATTTTCTAAAGCGCGCTTGGCACGGCGTTCCATTTTGTCTACCGCATTAGCCTCCAAGGCCTTTTTGTCCGGCAGATAATTATAACCTATTTTGGCACCGGATTTAGCAAGCAATTCGCCAACTTGAGCCGCAATCGAGTGTTCGTTTGCAACACCCATAATGATGCCTTTTTTATCTTTAAAAAAATCTGTTGTTTGCATATATTTTAGACCTCGTTAAAGTTTTATCTTAATTTTGTTTGGCAAAGCCAAAGACATGAAACGACTTTAGGTAAATACTGCCCATTATTCTACCTCCAATTTCGATCCGAAGGAGAAAGTATAAGAGGAGTTAGCTCATGTTACAAAATATTTTATTAACAATTATTTTCTTTATTATGTCGGACCTAGTTTTTGCCGACGATTATTCGGTTGCTGAAATCATAAATCGAGAAGCCAAAAAATTTGCAATTATTGTACCCTCGACCGGGCTTTCTGCAGGGTCTAATTTAGAAAGTTATCGTGAACTTCATTCCTATAAAGAAAAATCTATTCCGACGGGTAAAATGAAAATTATTCAGGTTTTCGCTGGGTACGCTCTGGCAGAAATTTTTGAAGATGGATCCGAATTTTCTAGAACTATCTTTTCCAATCACTCGTACGTTATGGCCGGAGATCAAGTGGAACCTGAAAAGATTTCAATCGCTCGTGATTTAATCTTAACCGAAGACGTAAAGCTTACTTATACCAGTCTATTCGAAGATCCAAATCCCCTACCTTCAACTTTCGAACTAAGCGAAAAAGGAAAAGAGTCACTCAAAGAAAGTTTGAAAAGTTATATTGCGGCAAAGATATCTAAAATAGCTATTTTGGGGTTTACCAGCCGAACTGGAAGCGCAGATGTAAACCGGGTTGAATCTATGCAACGCGCTATGACGGTGCGCCAGTTTCTGATCGATGAAGTCAACATAGACAAAGATCGGATTGTCCATTTCGGGATGGGCGAAGAAGAACTCGCAATCGATTCAAATCATCCTTCAGCCAAGCAAAAAAACCGCCGCATCGAAATTCGGGCCATCGCAGATTAATCGTTACTGGAAGATACGTCTCTATGAAGTTTTTAGTTATTTTCATCGCTTTTAATTTTTCGGCAACTTCCGCGTATGCAGGGCTTGACTGGCAAACCCTCAAATCGTGTGCCGTTTCCGCAGCAAATTTTTGGGCATGGGTCTAAAACCGATGTTTTGCCGGACAGTTTAATGTGAGTTGACGCACTCCGATTAAACAATCGACGGCGACTGCACAGGACGAATTTATTT
>JAYVPO010000021.1:0-10016 GCA_043757325.1 bacterium | reverse complement strand
CCGGGTGGTTGAGATGAACGAGGACATGCGGGAAATCCTGACGCGCCGGGTTGAGCAGAGCAAGTCTGATCAAGATTTGCTGTTCAACATCAAGACCTGGGCAATAAAGAATTTTTCGAAGTATTGCCGGAAAGCCGGGGTTCGGGAAATCCACTTCCATAGTCTCAGGCACACCTGTCTAACGAACCTGGCAAATGGCTATGGGATGGATACACCCCTTCCATTGCCCCAGGTTCAAAAGATCGCCGGTCACAGGGATATTGGCACCACGATGCGCTACGTCCACACTGACGGAATCAAGAACACCGGATCGCGGCAATGGTCGAGGAGCCAGAGGAAGGGTCTGAAGGAAATGCCGGTTACGGAGGTCAAGGCCACCGGAACAGGAACGCCGCTCAGGCTGATTTCAGGGGGACCAATCAGGTAGTCCGTTATCGAGTTTTAGATTTGATGTAACAAAACCCCAAGCGAAGTGATTCACTTGGGGTTTTGCTTTGTAGCAGAATTTTCTGGTCCCAATCCTGAACTGGGGCGGAAAACTGGGGCGCGAGCCCCTCAGCACCAGCTAAGGTGCTGAAGTTACAGGATGAAAATTACATCATCCCGCCCATGCCGCCCATTCCACCCATTCCACCCATTCCACCACCGCCGCCCATTCCACTACCACTCGATTGATCATCGCGGCTTTTTGGTTTTTCGGCAATCATCGCTTCAGTCGTTAGTAACAACGAAGCAACAGAGGCTGCATTTTGTAATGCGGTTTTTGTAACTTTAGTTGGATCAATGACGCCAGCCTTATAAAGGTCCTCGTATACTTCAGTCAATGCGTTGAAGCCTTCGCCGTCTTTTGCATTGCGAATACGCTCAACAACTACAGCAGGTTCGGCACCAGCATTAAGTGCAATTTGACGAAGTGGTTCTTCAACCGCACGACGAATAATATTGACTCCAAACATTTGATCAGGAGAAAGTTTCAGACGATCTAAGGCAACTTGAGCGCGAATTAAAGCTGTTCCGCCGCCTGGCACGATTCCACCTTCTGTGGCCGCACGAGTCGAATTTAAAGCATCCTCAACACGAGCTTTCTTTTCTTTCATTTCTGTCTCAGTCGCTGCTCCAACTTTTAGGACAGCAACGCCGCCACAAAGTTTAGCAAGACGCTCTTGCAGCTTTTCTTTATCGTAATCGGAAGTGGTGTTATCCATTTCGCCGCGGATTTGTTTAACGCGTGCATCGATATTTGCTTTTGTGCCTTTTCCATCAACGATCGTAGTAACATCTTTCGAAATAACAACGCGTTTTGCATGTCCTAATTGCTCTAGAGTCATGTTTTCAAGTTTGAAACCTAAGTCCTCACTTACAACAGTTCCACCAGTCAGAACGGCAATGTCTTCAAGCATTGCTTTGCGACGATCACCAAAACCAGGAGCTTTCACAGCAACACATTTCAGAGTTCCGCGTAAACGGTTAACTACCAAAGTTGCAAGTGCTTCGCCATCAACGTCTTCTGCGATAATCACAAAAGGACGTCCGGTTTGAGCGATTTTCTCAAGCACAGGAAGAAGTTCTTTCATATTCGAGATTTTCTTCTCGTTGATAAGAATAAACGCATCTTCGTAAACTGTTTCCATGCGCTCGGCATCGGTCACAAAATATGGCGACAAATACCCGCGATCGAATTGCATACCGTCGGTGTATTCCAAAGTTGTTTCCATACCTTTGGCTTCTTCAACAGTAATAACTCCGTCTTTGCCAACTTTTTCCATGGCATCAGCAAGAATTTTGCCGATTTCTTGGTCATTGTTAGCGGAAATCGCTCCAACTTGTGCGATCTCGCTTTTGTTTTTGATAGGGCGAGACATTTTGTCAAGCTCTGCAACAATAGCTGTAACAGCCGCATCGATTCCGCGCTTTAATTCCATAGGATTATGCGCTGCTGCCACAAGTTTAGCACCTTCACGGTAAATCGCCTGAGCTAAAACCGTAGCAGTAGTAGTACCGTCACCAGCGATATCAGAAGTCTTTGAAGCAACTTCTTTTACCATTTGTGCGCCCATATTTTCGAAACGATCTTCCAATTCAATTTCCTTCGCAACACTCACACCATCTTTGGTGATAATTGGTGAACCGAAGGATTTTTCAATCACAACGTTACGACCTTTTGGTCCTAAAGTAACTTTGACGGCTTCGGCAAGAGTGTTAACTCCGTGCAGAATTTTACGGCGAGCGTCTTCGCCAAAACTAATAACTTTTGCTGACATAAATTTATTCTCCTAAAAATTTGTAATTATTCTAAAATGCCTAAAATATCGTCTTCGCGCAGGATCAAATGCTCAGTTCCGTCAATTTTCACTTCAGAACCAGCATATTTTCCAAATAAAATTCGGTCGCCAACTTTAACGTCGGGCTTGGATAACATTCCATCGTCAAGCATTTTGCCATTTCCAACAGCAATAACTTTGCCTTCCATAGGCTTTTCTTTGGCATTGTCTGGAATAATAATTCCACCAGCGGTTTTTTCTTCGCCTTCTACTCGTTTGACTAGAATTCGGTCTTGTAACGGTCTAATTTTCACTTTTTCTCCTAAATGTTAGTGCATTGTGTTTATATTGTGTTAACACTAAAAACAACCAAAGTTTTTCGATAGCATGAAAAAGCTAAGGCTTATGTGAAAAATGTCAAGAAGGCGGTCTTAAAAAAAGCTTTTTGATTAAATAATAGTCAGAAAAATCGAACACCCAAGAATTTCGATCTTGAGGATTCCGCAACGAAAGACACGGGAAATTTCTGCTTCTGCAAATCCCTAAGAAAAAACGAACGTGACCTAATGGGCGAATAATCTTCGCGAAAATCAATTCCGATGGAAGGAAATTCATTACTTAAAAAACTTAAAAAAAGCTGACCTTTTGCATCAAGTTGCACCGTAACACTCTGTAAATGCTCTTTTTTAAGTTCATGGGTTTTTAAAAAGCTGCGGAAAATAATCCGTTGATCGCACACTGTCACAGACCGCAACGAAAATAAAAAACACCGAATAATCCAAACCCAAGGGGTCACCACAAATAGCGTGAAACATCCCAGCAAATAGGACAATTTTAGAAATTCCGTATAAACTTGCGCTACGTGGGAATAACTTAGAAATACAATACTTCCCATCAAACCAAATATTGCAGAGTATAAAACGGACTTCGACATCGTCAAAAAGCGACGTCCTTCGGTCGGAATGTCTTGAGTGAAAAATATATATTCGCGTTCGTCTTTTTTTCGAGAGGTAAGAAATCTCTCGTAGTCTTCATCCGATGTATCGATTACGGCGATTTTTTGCCAAATCTTAGATTCTTCAAGAAACCTACCTGAGTCTCTAAAAAGTCTTGCCCGAAGCTTCAGTGCTGCAAAGTTATTTGGTCCCAACGCAAGAATTTCATCCAAAGCTGCGTGTGCTTCGGAGTTTAGATTTTCATCGGCTAAAGCTGAAATTTTTTCTACCGGTAACATATTAAAGTTTTCGGTCGAAATATAACGCTCTATGAACTATATTTAAAGAAATCGTTAATTCTTAGTAGGTTAGGACCAATTACGGTTTGCCTATTATCGCAAAAAGAGGTTTTTTTGTCAGAAACTCAAAAGCGCCAATATTTTAGGGTGGTCTATCCGGCAACGGAAAGACCAAAAGTTACTATCGAAAAAAAAGTTTTTGAAATTATTGATGTCTCTGAAGGGGGCTTAAAGATTTATGCCAAAAACCCCACGGCGTCTTTTTTTGTTGGGAAAACATTGGAAGGCACCATTGCTTTCAAAGATAAATCTCAGTCGGTTTTTAAAGGCAAAGTTCTGCGCATTCACGAGGATTTTATAGTGGTGCGAACGAGCCAAGGCGTGCCGCTGCAAAAAATTATGAGCGAGCAACGTTATCTGCTTTCAAAATATGGAACACTTTAAAAAAACATGCCTAAAACCCTTGAATACTTGTCGGGATTTGCGAACCACTTTTCTTCTGAAATTGAACCGGGACTGCTCCCCATTGCCCAAAATTCACCGCAAAAACTTCCGCGTCATTTAGTGGCCGAGCAACTAAGTGGCTCCGCTTTTACTACGCCAAGAAAGTATAATTATAGAACCTGGTTTTATCGCACTCTTCCCATGGCAACCCAAGGGACATCCGAAAAAATTTCTTATAATGAGCTTTGGCAAACACCGCCTTTTGCAAAAATTGAAGTCACTCCAGAAAGGCTGTTGTGGTTGCCGTTGCCAGAACCGAAGTCGCCGAAAAATTTTGTCCAAAACATCCAAACTTTAGCGGTTAATGGTGATGCAACCATGCGTGTTGGCAGTTCGGTGCATTTATTTTCTATGCAAAAGAAAATGCTGGATGAATACTTCCTAAATTCGGACGGTGATCTTTTGATTGTGCCTTATTTTGGTAAGATAATGTGTCACACCGAATTTGGAGATTTGGAAATCGAACCTGGCGAAATTCTGGTGATTCCACGGGGGATGATTTTTCAATTAAATCCGGTCGAAAAAGAAGCCTGTGGATATCTGTGTGAAAACTTTGGTGCGCATTTCGAGCTGCCAGATTTGGGTCCAATTGGTTCTAATGGGTTGGCCAATCCCCGTGACTTTAAAGTTCCAACGGCCCGCTACACTGAGAACTCCACCGCAAGTTTCTTAATAACAAAATTTGGCGGAAGTTTTTTCCGGTCAAGCTTAAGGCAAAGTCCATTTAATGTTTTGGCCTGGCACGGAAATTATGTGCCGTATAAATATGATTTGCGGCATTTTAATACTATCAACACTGTCAGTTTTGATCATCCTGATCCGTCTATTTTTACGGTTTTAACTTCGCCCACAACAGCGCCCGGTGTGGCGAATGTAGACTTTGTGGTTTTTCCGCCGCGGTGGATGGTTGCAGAACACACATTTAAACCACCTTGGTACCATCGTAACATTATGAGCGAATATATGGGACTTATTACCGGAGTTTATGATGCGAAAAGCTCGGGAACTTTCGCGCCCGGTTGTGGATTAATGCACAACTGCATGGCCGCCCATGGCCCGGATTTTAATGCTTACAAGACCGGGATTTCTGAAGTACTCAAACCCTTTAAATACGAAGACACTTTGGCGTTTATGTTTGAGTCGTCACTATACTATCTGCCTACGTCGCACGGGTTAGATCATTTGCCGCGCATGAAAGAATACTGGAAAGTTTGGCAGTGGCCACAATAAAAAAACTTGCTAACGCAGTCGCAAAATCTCGCATTTGTTTAGGTCTTGATCCGCAAGTGCAAAAGCCTACGGATTTTTTAGGTTTACTGATCTCGGATTTTGGTGTGCAAAAGGCTCTGGAAGTTTGGGGTCAAGCGGTCATTGATTCTTGTGAGGGCCTTACCGGTGCAGTAAAATTTCAGAGTGCTTTTTACGAAGCATTTGGAACTTCGGGCTTCGCCGCTCTGGAAAATACAGTGAACTACGCCCTTCAAAAAAATTTGTTTGTAATCTACGACGCAAAACGTGGGGATATTGCTTCGACTATGGAAGCATACGGCAAGGCGGCTTTTGATGTTTTGAAAGCTGACTCTTTGACCGTGCATATTCATATGGGAACAGATGTTGTTAAAAGTCTTTTGCCCTGGCTTCAAAAAGATAAAATAATTTATTTAGTATGGAAAACTTCAAATCTTTCAGCGCTAGAATTTCAAGAAATTATCGCTGCAAAAATTTTGGAATTATTCGAAAGATTTGCTCAAAAAAATAATATTGAACCTGCGCTTGGGTATGTTATGGGTGTGCAGCATATTAAAAATCCGCAAGAGTGGAAAAGTTTAACCCGAATGGAAATGCCGTTAATCTTACCGGGAATTGGTGCCCAAGGTTTTCAAATCGATAGCGACGTGAAAAATTTTTTAAAATTATTTCCGAATGCAATGCTACCCATTTCTCGTGGAATTACAAGTTTTGACTACGCTGTGAATTCTTTAGAAGAATTTAAAAAAATCTGCAAATCCCGAATGACGAGTTTTGCAGAAGAAATCAATAAATAGCAAAAACGTTTTTACTTACAATCGCTGTCTTTATCGGTCAGTTTACGTGTTGCAAAAGCGGCATTTATTAAACAGTAATTAGGACCTTTAACGTCAACCCCGGTGGCATCAATCGATTGCACGGCTTCATAGGAATCTTTCATGGTTTTGGCTAGATAGATCATTTTGAATGAAAGTTTTGCAAAAACTTTTTGGCCCGCGTCTTCGCCGTGCTGTTTGCGTAATGATTTATAAAGTTCCCACATGGATCCACTGAATACTAAACCAGCGTGGTGGGGCTCGGTATTTTCGGGCGGATAGGTCACTAGTTCTTCAGCATTTCGAATATAGGCTCGGGACACCAAAAAGGATTCTGCAAGCTTAGGATTTTTAGTAATCAAAAAAGCAAGAGTATCGCCAAAACCTTCTGAAAGGGCTTTATCATTGATGCCGCCGGAGTTCTGGTGAAGTCCATGGCCCCATTCATGATACATGATGTCTGCAACCAACCCAGCGTTGGAGCATGTTCCATTAGTATGTTCAATCAAATTAATTGAGCCCGAGAGTCGTTCCCAAAAGGCGTTGCACTTCATTGCTGAACTTGGAATATTCACTCTGGCAGTTAACCGGCTGTCCAGCCAAGGATTGGTTATAAAATCTCTAGCGTAGTTAATGATTTTATTCAAATGGTAGTAGCTCATCACCTGTGCTTGCTGCTTATTGGAAGCCTTTTCATCAATCGAGTAATCAAAAGTAATATCGGCATTACTTTGGCCGTCGGAACTGGCTTTCACATTGTCTCCACCTTTATTTGTCAGACTCACGAATTTCCCGATGAGACCATCAATCGATAGTGCAGTGTATTTTCCGGATTCTGGTAACGAATATCGGCCTAATTCATCAGAAAAAGTCCCGCTGCTTACCTGCACAAAAGGCAGAGGAACAGTCACCGCCGAAGCAAGGTAATTCGTCTGGTAAACGGCAGCATTTAACGTGCCACCAAAAGTCATTTGTTGTTGGTCGATTTCGAAAACTTCGCCGCTTACAGCTTCAACTTGAATATGCTGTGCATTTGCGTCAGAGCTTAAAAAGTTATCAACTAAAATTCCTTTAAACCCAGATGATGTTTGCACTACTCGGTACGTTAACCCAAGAGCCGTGACGCCCGGAAATTTTGTGGCAGATTTTCTGTCGGTAATTTTTTGAAAATCTGCTGTTAGAAGAGACTGATCGAATGTTTTTCTTAAAATTCCATTCTTAAAATGAACCGTTACAAAAGCATCTTCTACTAAAATTTTATTTTTTAAAACTTTAAAAGAAACAATTTGATCGACCGGGTCAACAAGAACACTGGTAGGATTCAAAGTTAATGTGGCATCGGAAACGGCATAACGCGAAATAACTTTTTGGGCGGCTAAATAAGCGGCTCCGATGACCGTTTCTTGCGAAAGATTTTTCAAAGTTACGGCTTGCGTAAACTCATCTTCGCTTGTGTAGTAGTCTTTATGATCGGAATTTTTTTCGGCTCGAACCGCAGAAATAACATGCTTTTCGTAAACCGAAAGACCATTTCGTCGTTGAGAGTTTTGGTATACCAAGCCGCTATTTGCAGTTGAAGTAACTGCGAACGAGACTGAGGAAACCGCAGAAAATAGGAACAGTGCAGAGAAATTCATAGCTTTGCCCTCCCTGGGTGCTAAGTTTTTCTTTACCACATCATGAAACTTGCGCCACAAACCCTGTGTCGAGTCATCATGAGGACCATTAAGGAAAAAACAATTTTAGGTAAAGAGATCTTCTTAAGATCAGATCATGTGTCGCTTTTTAATGCAATGGAAAAAAAATAAAAATCCAGCAATTCGCGGGTTAAATCCGCACGAATTTTGCGGTGAAATGCCGCAGTGCCGGGGCTTCCCAGGAAATTTTCAATCCGCGAATTTTATTTTTTTCACGAACCAATTCTTCGATAGTTTCAAGGAAATAATCCATATGACTTTGAGTGTAAACACGCCGAGGAATTGCTAGGCGAACTAATTCTGACGGTGGATACACGGTCTGTTTGGTAGCGGAATCGATTTTTCCAAACATTACAGTCCCAATTTCACAAGCGCGAACACCGATGTATTCGTAAAGTGCGCAGGCCAAGGCTTGGCCCGGTAATTCGGATCTTTTCAGGTGCGGCAAAACCGAAAGTGCATCGATGTAAATCGCATGGCCTCCTGGTGGTTCGATGATTTGAATGCCGCGTTCCAGCAAACCTTTTCCGACGTATGCGGTCGAAGCAATCCGGTACTGTAAGTAACTTTCGTCTACAATTTCCTCAAGGCCTATTGCGATGGCGTCGAGGTCTCGTCCTGCGAGGCCACCGTAAGTTGGAAAACCTTCGGTTAAAATCAGCACATTTCTCAAATCCGAAACAATGGCCTCATCGTGCACTGCAAGCCATCCGCCGATATTTGCGAAAGCGTCTTTTTTTGCGCTCATAGTGCAGCCATCCGCGTAGGAAAACATTTCCCGGGCGATTTCTTTTGGTGACTTGTTCGCATAGCCAGGCTCGCGACATTTTATAAAATAAGCGTTTTCGGCAAAACGGCAGGCATCCAGGTAAAAAGGTATTTTAAATCGCCGCGCAAGTTTTGACATTCCGCGAATATTTTCCATGGAAACAGGCTGGCCGCCACCCGTATTATTGGTAACGGTGAGCATGCACAATGGAATTTTTTCGCGAGGGATTTCTAAAAATAAATTTTCAAGGCGGTATAAATCGATATTGCCCTTGAAGGGATGCTGACTTTTTAAGTTGAAATTTTCTTCGATCACTAAGTCAACAGCCTGAGCGCCGCGATCCTCAATATTAGCGCGGGTTGTGTCGAAATGATTGTTCGATGGAATAACGTTTCCTGGTTGAGCCATCACCGAAAAAAGTATTTTCTCGGCCGCGCGTCCCTGATGAACGGGAATCACGTAGGGCATTCCTGTGAGGTCTTTAACGGCTTTTTCAAAACGAAAAAAGCTTTTGGCACCTGCATAAGATTCATCACCTCTCATCAGTGCTCCCCATTGATCGGCACTCATGGCAGATGTTCCGCTGTCGGTTAATAAGTCCAGCATAACGTCTTCAGCAGCAATAGAAAATAAGTTGTATTCGGCTTTTTCTAAAATTTCTTGGCGCTGCTTGCGCGTAGTTACTTTAATATGTTCGATACTTTTTATTCGAAAAGGCTCAAAAATGGTTGTCATAAATTTTTTCTCTAATAATTTTTATTCCCTATTAGCTTAGTAGTCTGAAGTGAACAATGTCAAGAATTGTCAAGCCGCGGAATCGGCTGTCGAAAAATGCATTATTGCTGTGTCAAGATTTCGCCAATAATTAGTCGCGTAATCGAGCCACTGAATTGGAAACGAAGTCGGAGCACCGAAACTGGAGCACTGAAACCGGAGCACTGAAACCGGAGCACCGGAATCGGAGCACTGATAACGGATCACAGATATCGGATCACTGATAACGGATCACTGATAACGGATCACAGAAATCGGAGCGCTGATAACGGATTACAGAAATCGGAGCACCGAAACCGGAGCACAGATACCGGATCACAGATACCGGATCACAGATATCGGAGCACCGAAACCGGGTATGAACCTGAATCCGAAGAACGAAGCGGGTTTAACCCCGCGCCTTGCACAATTTGTAAACTGAAGCCGAAAGATGATCTAGTAGATCGCACTCGGCGGCGTTGAATTGCTCGTTGCAGAGATCGAAAATTGCTCGAATCTCTCGAAGGCTTCCGAGTGCCATGTAGTAAAAACGGTGCTGGTCTACCGGAGTCCGTTTGCCCGATCCTTCTGCGAGATTCAAACAGACACTCGCGGATGCTCTTTTTAATTGATCGTCAAATGGCATGGGGAGTTGCTTTGCTTGCAGCGCACGAAAAAATGTTACAGATAGTTGATAGCTTCGAAAGTGTTTCATATTGATTTCTCCTTTAAGAA
>JAYVPO010000020.1:0-2722 GCA_043757325.1 bacterium | reverse complement strand
ATCCCCGTGCAAAACGACTACGACGGCGACGGCAAATGCGACATCGCCGTCTGGCGAGGAACGGATTCCCCGACCGGAACCTTGGGCAATTGGTTCATCCGTCAATCCGCCTCGGGCAATTCCCTACGCCAAGTCCAATGGGGCACCACCGGCGACATCCCCGTCCCGGCTTATTATCGTCGCTAACTCAAAACGAGTAGTGAAGAGCAAAGGAATTAAGAGGAAAAGAGCAGAGTAAATCTGAGGACAAAGGAAAAAGAATTAAGCACAAAAAAGTGGAGAAGAATATGAAAAACTCAGGAATGAAAAGAATAATTGGATTGGTAATTTTAGTAGGTTTGATGGGGATAAATATATTAGCTCAAGCCGAAAATACAAAGAACAACAAAGACCAAACCAAACGCAGTAATGCCACCGTTAATCCGACCAGTCTCGGATTAGAATTATCAATCCCGTTGGGCGAACTGCCGGGACGTGCGGGCAACTCGACGCCGATTTCCTTTAACTATTCTTCAAAGATTTGGCGGATGGATACAATTCAAGATAATGTTGGCAATCCCGTGCCGGTGAATGTGGGTTATCCGGTTTATAGCGAGAGGTCATCTTCGGGCTGGAATTCTAACTTACAGGATCTCCGAATTGAAGATACCAGCATTATTAAAAGAATCGAACCGGCTCCAACGCCAACTCCGTCAGAGACACCTCCCCCAGTTCCAACGCCAACTCCAACGCCAGTTCCAACCCCTACTAATATTCCAGGAAGCGGAGATCCGGGAGGAACAGGACTCTGCCCTAATTACTGTTCCTACTGTTTTTGGAATGCAGGAAATTATTGGTGCAGGATGAGAATTCATGCTACTAGCTCAAATGAAAACCCGACAAATCCAGTTTCAAATAATGATGCTTTTTATATTATTCCAAAAAGAACAATTTATTTGCCCGATGGATCAACGATTGATTTAGTTGCTAGGTTAACTCCAATTTATATTAGTGCAAATTCAAATTATCCGACTTACACGACTTATTTCGCTATTGATGGCTCGAATACCAAACTAATTTATGAAAATCCGACTCAAAATCAGAATGCTACGCTTTATTTGCCAAACGGAAGTTTTTACAAGTTTATAGGTAATGAGGTTATCTATTCTGATGCAAATGGTAACAAATCAAAATTTGCCTATACATCTACTACCGGAGAATTGCAAAAAATTGACACGATGGGTCGAGTCATACCGAGTATTCAGATGCCTACGTCATATTTTTTACAATATGGCGTTGAGTTAAATGTTGATTATTTTGTGCCGACAATGCCAAATAAAGAGTTAAAATATACTTTCAAGTGGAGAAAATTAGAAACCTCTTTTGGAAATACCACGCATCCATATTCAGTCAGAACTTTGGGCTATTTGTTTCCGAACAATATTTATAATCAAATTGAAAACCAATCGCATAATCCGCTTGTTTTACGAGAAATAGTTTTGCCGAACGGCAAATCTTATCAATTTTCATATAATGAATACGGCGAGATTGAAAAAGTTCTACACCCAAGCGGCAGCGAAGAAGTGTTTATCCATCAAGCTGTTACGCCTTTTAGTTATGGTGGCGGTTTGGGAAATTATCAAAAATTTAGCAACCGAGGTGTTAAAGAACATAAAATCAGACCACATGCCGGCTCAACCAACGGCGAAATGATGTGGCAGTATGAAGTTCCGTCAGACCCACAAACTTTACTGCCGAATGCTCCATACAGAGTTGAAGCGACAGCTCCCGATGGATCTAAAAATATCAAATACCTATTTGTCGAAAATGCTCCGAATCAATTTCTGCCAATGCCTGCCGGCATTCGTTTGCCTTCGGTGATGGCAGGCAAGGTGTATGACGAAAAAGTCTATAAATCAAATGGAGAATTATTGGGCAGAAGTTTGATAAATTGGCACGGAGCCGACACTAGCGTTTTAACCAATGGTTCGCCGAGTCCGTATCTCAATTCCTACCCGAAAGTCGAGCACGCGATGGGAATAAGAATCGAAGGTGGCCAGGCGTTGGCCCAAATGACAGAGACGCTTTATGACTCGAATCCCGACCCGGAATATTTCGCTCAGTTAAATCCGAAACAGACGAAAACGCACAACTACGTCGTGCTCGATCTGACCACTGCGCAGACCGCGAACATAGACACAATCGCCGCGATGTTCTCGAATTCAACTCTGGCAGCCGTTTCGGAGACCGATTACTCATACGATCCGAATTACAAAGCACGTGGCATTGCGAGTCTGCCGACGGAGACACGAGTTATGAATCCGGCTAATCCGACGGGTGCGCCGTTGGCGAAGACGCAGACGATTTATGACAATGCGTTGCCGACGAGCGCCGCGAATTATGGGTATTCGATGCAGAGTTATGGCACGGGTAATTCGTACGACTGCGCGAGCGGTTCGCCGCCGAAGATTTGCTGGCAAAATCCAAACGGGCAGGGCGGCAGCATCGATCTCTCGTTTCGTGGTTTGCCGACGACTTCGCGAGTCTGGAACTCGGACACGAACCAATGGATCGAGTCGCATATGCAGTATGACCAGTTTGGCAATGCCGTGAAGGCTCGCGACCCCGTTGGCAACGAGGCGACGACCGCCTTTTCGCCCGAATACAAATACGCCTACCCGACCAGCGTCACGAGCCCAGCGCCCGATCCAAATAACACTGGCCATGGCACGAATCAGACTTC
>JAYVPO010000019.1:0-88652 GCA_043757325.1 bacterium | reverse complement strand
GCGACTCGGGATTGGTGTAAACGACCCCTTCATTGCTGATGCGAGGGGAGTGTTTCTCCACTTTTTATACTAGCGAGGAGATCCCTTCGCCTTGAATTCAGTTGGAGAGTGGCGCGAGGAGATCCCTTCGCCGCTGCGCGACTCGGGATTGGTTCCATCGCACTATTTCCGACTTCTACTTACTGAAATAATTCTGTTATAAAATCTTTCCAGTGCCGACATTTAACTCCATTCAATTCAACGCTGCGGGGATCTTGGGAAACATAATAGACGTCTGCGAGGTGAGATTCAAAGTCTGTGGAAATTCCTTTTAGTTTTTTTACCTCGTCCTCATCGATAGTAATGCTAGATTTAATTTCAACTAAAATATCTTTTCGAGCCTTGGTTAAAATGAGATCGATTTCTACGCCGTTTTTTGTCAAATAAAAACTTAGCTGATAGTCCTTTCCTGAGTAACTGTTATACCGAAATACTTCTAATATCAAAAAATACTCGAACAATTCTCCAAAGTGCGAGGTTGCTGGTTTTGGCTCCACATCAATTGTTTCTGCAAGAAAGTTTTTAACCCCGAGATCAAAAAAATAAAACTTAAAATGTTTTGTTTGCGACTTGCGAATAGAACGATGAAAATGCGGCAAATAAAAACCGACCAGCGTATCTTCTAAAATGGAATAATAATTTTCTATGGTTTTATCATCGACCCCGACTTGTCGAGACATTTTATGCAAATTTAACGGCTTCCCACTTACATGCGCTGCAATCGCTAGAAAATTACGAAAAGGGTTTAAGTTTCTTACAACTTGCTCCAGACGAATCTCTTCTTGAAGATACGTCTGTGAATAGGATTTTAAATAAGCTCTTTTTTCTTCACGTGAGGTGTACTGAAGCATTTCTGGAAGGGATCCAAATTGTAGAACGTCGACTAAATCGAACTGCTCTGACAACTCAAGATGTGTTAGCGGAAACATAAACTGAACATGAGCACGGCCCGCCAGTAAATTAGCAGCACCGCGTTTAAGTTTCCGCGCACTGGATCCTGACAAAATAAATTTTTGTTTAGAACTAAAAATAAATTGATGCACTAGATCAAGAAGCTTTGGAGCTTTTTGAACCTCATCAATAATCACCCACTCGTTTTTCGGTTGGCTTAATAAATCGAGTTTAAAACTCTGAGGCGATAGACTGTATTTATCCTCAAGTTCGGGATTTAACAAATCAAAGTACAAGGCTGACGAAAATTGTTCTCGCAAAAAGGTTGATTTTCCCGTTCCTCTGGCTCCGAACAAGAAAAAACTCTTTGATAACGTTGGCTTGCATATTCTTTCGACCATACTCCAAAATTATCTGCTATTTTTGGAGTATGGTCAACGGGCACAATTTGTGGCTTCTAACCAGTTTCTCATCACTCCTGAACAAAAATACTATAAGATATTTTAGTAAGACAATTTTTAAGGAGAATGGAATAAAATGAAATCGATTATCAACGCCCTCACCGCATCGGGTTTAATCCTTGGCATGGGACATCTGGCAGCCACACCTGCTGAAGTAAAAAACACTTCTGCAAAATCTGCAGAAACAAAAAATCACGCAGCAGAAGAAGTCTCGCTTGCAGAACTTAAAACTTTAGTCGAAACAAAAAAGGCATTTATCATTGATGCCAACAGTAAATCGAGCTACAAAGACGGGCATATTCCTGGAGCGATTAGTTTTGCTGCCCATGAAGATGATTTAGCCAAAGTTTTGCCCCAAGACAAGAACGCACTCATCATAGCTTATTGCGGCGGACCAATGTGTACAGCTTGGGAAGACCCCGCCAAAATGGCGAAGAAATTAGGTTATAGTAACATTAAACACTATAAAGGCGGCATTTCGACTTGGAAAAAAGAAGGTCAAAAAGTCGAAAAAATTTAGTGTAATTTCTTAGAAAAAACGCCTTCCGCAATCCCAGTCAATTTTGGTTACCATATTTCCGTCATAGTGAATTAAACGCTCAGTTGAGCATTCACAAAAAGGGAGTAATGGTATGCCAAAATTGTATTACGGAAAAGCAGTCACAATGATGGTGCGTACGAGTCCACTCGTACTTGCTAATTTAACGATCAACGGACTTTTTGGTCTTGCGGTGAGTTTTTATTACATCGCACTTTTTAGTCTCTGCACTTTAACGAAGAATCTTCCAATTATCTCTGCGGTAATTTTTTTCGGCGGCTTAGGGTCCACACCTTTTCTCTATCAACTTGTAAAACAATACAGTCTCTACTTAATTAAAAGTGCGCATATTGCAGTCATTGCAGAAATTCTTCGCAACGGAAAACTTCCCGACGGAGTGAGCCAGCTTGAATGGGGCAAAAATCAGGTCCAAAGATTTTTTAAACAAACATCTATTATGTCAGCCGTAGATGTTGCCTTGCGAGCCACCGTGATATCGATTACAAACACCATGGAAGGGATTATTAATATCATCCCCATCCCAGGGATAGAGCAGGCCTCGCATCTCGTTTCGGTTGTGGTGCGGCAAGCGACGGACTATATCGATGAAGCCATTATGGCAAGGCAGTTTATTAATTCCGAAGAAAATCCTTGGAAAAATGCTCGCGACGGAAGTATTTTATACGCTCAAGCCTGGAAACCTATTTTAACCAATGCAGCAGGCCTCGCGCTGTTTTCTTGGGCGTCATTTGCAATATTTCTTATTCTTATGATTCCAGTTGGCTTGGTTTTGGCAGCCTTACTTCCGGTTTCGATGAACTGGGTAGCTTGTGTTATCGTTTTAATGCTTGCCTATCTTTTAAAAATTTCTATCGGCGATTTATTTGCAACAGTAACAACGTTGATTGCGTTTCATGAAGAAACAAAACATCTTTCAGTCAGCATGGAAATAGACGCAAAACTTACGGAAATGAGCGAACACTTTAGAGTTATGAAAAACAAAGCCCAAAGTTATGTTCATGAAAAATACGAACAGGGGAAAACGCATTTCGGTTTTCAGCAAAAAAAAGCCGCGACTTCCTAAATTAGAAAAATAAAAAAGTCAAATTTCTAACCTAAAAAAAATTAAATGCCGCCTTGCTGTGTTAAAACATAGCGAGGCGGCTTTAAAAACATACTGATGCGGCTCTCATTTGATTAATTTATTCGCATAGTTGACAGCGCGTCTTCCTCACCCTAAAATAATATTAAATCTGCAAATTCGCGATAACGCATCGATTTAAAAGTGTTTTTTGGCACTAAGGAGAAAGTGAATGGAGACCATAGTAAGGCTGTTTCATCAGGGCGGAAGAGAAGTTATGACAGGGATAACCCTGGTCGGAATTCTTTCTATAATCATCATCGTCGAACGCGCAATTCGCTACTGGCTGCAGTACGATTTGACGAATTCATCCGGCTTTATTGCAGCCGTGCAAAAGTTAGTTATGAACAACTCGATTGAGAATGCCATTCGACTTTGTAAAAAAGCGCGACCAAAACTTTTGCCAAATGTTATGGCGCAAGGACTGATGCGAGCCAACGATACTCCAGAAGAAATTCAAAACGCAATGGATCACGCTACTCTTGAGGCGTTACCGAAAGTTACCAAGCTGATTCCATTTCTTGGAACAACAGCCAACGTTTCTACGTTGCTTGGACTGCTTGGAACTTTATTTGGCCTTATGAAATCTTTTGCCGCAGCCGCTACTGCAACCGGCGCCCAAAAAAATACACTCCTTGCCGAAGGTATTTCGGAAGCGTTGATTGCAACGTCGTTCGGCTTAGGGACGGCGTTATTTATTCTTCTGTCGTATGGAATTTTGATGATGAAGCAAACCGCTATCATCGATGACTTGAATCAAGGATCGGCTAAACTTTTGGACCTTCTTTACACACGAAAAATTAAAATTCGTGGCGGCGGCAAAGAAAGTTAATCTAAAAATTTAGTGTTGGAAAATAAACACTAAACGGAGTTTTTTTTAAAATGCGACGAAAAAAAATAAAAACGTACGGCTATAAAGATGTTGAATTAAACATCATGCCTTTTATTGATGTATTTTCCATGCTCAATACGTTTCTTCTTTTTTCGGCGGTGTTTTTGTCAGTGGGGATTATCGAAGTTCAAATTCCTTTTTTATCCACAACTCCTCCGGACAAAGACAAGCCTAAAAGAGCTCTAAAAGTTAATATCGATGTTGCAAAAGAACAAATCACACTTGAGACGTCTTATACAACGGCACCCGAAAGTCCGCAAAAAGCATCTTTTGCTAATACGCCACAAGGTCACAATGAAATGCATGTGAAGCTAGTGAACATCAGAAAATCAAACCCTGAGACCGATAAGGCGACCGTTTTTTCCGAGGATGATGTGGTTTGGAATAATCTGTCGGCTGTACTCGATGCGGTGATGCTTCGGCAAAAAGAAGACCCGATATTTCCGCCGGCTACAGACGACACAAACAAAGTCCGCGCCGAAGCCAATGCAAAATTATTTGTGTATCCAAAAATTGTAATGGGAAGCGTGATGCTGCGTTAAGTATTAAGAAAGGGCTCTATGTCTGGTACCGGCGGCAATAATAAAAACGAACTGTCATTAAATTTAAACCCTATGTTGGATATTTTTAGTATCCTTATCACGTTTTTGTTAATGTCTTTTTCAACAGATCCAGTTAATCACGATGTAAACTCTGGAATTGTTCTTCCGGAATCTAGAACAATTGCGGCCCTCGATGAAGTGCCTGCGATCATTGTTACCAAAACAGAAATTCTTGTAAATGACAAAAAAGTCGCAACAATTGTCGCGGGTGATGTTCCAGAAAACGAGCGGGCACAGGGTGCTGTTTATCCTGTCTTTCAAGAGCTAGAAAAACTCGCCGAAGCCAATAAACGCTTAGCTAAAGCAAAAAACGACGACCCTACAAAAATCGGCAAAACCGGCGCTTTGACAATGGAAATGGACCGCGATCACCGATTTAAACTTATGAAAAGAATTATGTTGGCTGCCCAGCAGGCGGAATTTGTACAATTCAAATTAACTGTGCAAAAAGAACTGAACTAGATTATTTCAAATTGAGAGCTTTGAGTTTGATGTTTCTTAAGAAAACCTTTGCAGCATTTCTAGCTCTTATCTTTTTGGAGAGCCTTCTTCACGCCGAAGAAGACCGTTTTAAAAAATTTGAAATTCGAGTGATTCGGCCCAAATTCTTTCAAAAAAAACAGCGTCTGGAACTGGGGACGCAATTTATTACGGTGACCAATCAAACGTTCATTTATACTTATTTAGCTAGCGGAATTTTGGATTTTCATTTTAACGAAAGTTTGGCGATAGAAGCAACTGGCGCCTATGGATTTTCTTTTGATAAGCAAGATAAAACAGTTTTAAAAGATAATTTTAAAATCAGCACAGTTATTTTACGAACAAAATACTTTTTTGAAAGCGCGTTAGTTTACACACCCATTTACGGCAAATATCAGCTATCTTCTGGTAAATTAATCTATTTTGATACGTTTTTAACGGCCGGTGGCGGCATGACGGGGGTGGAGTATCTGTACGATCATTGTAAGCAACCCGGGGATATACCTGACGCATCGGTTCCGATAACGACTCCTCCTGCACCTCAAACTAAAACCTATCCAGGTGGAGTTTTAGGTATTGGGCAAAGATTTTTCCTTGATAAACACCGTGCCATTCGTTGGGATCTAAAAGATCATATTTTTAGTTATTCAAGAGTTGATGGAGCTTGTGATCCGACAACAGCATTGGATACAGGTTCAGGATTGCAGCAAAATATAACCATACAAATTGGAATGTCTTACTTTTTATAGCGGAAAAAATTTAATGGGTGTTTTTTTTAAAATATTAATTCTTTTAGGCCTGTTGGTTTTCACACGACCCGATCAAGCATTAGCCAACTACGCCCAAGGTCAAGCCCTGTTACAAAGAGGAGATTTCGGAAACGCGGCAAATGCGTTTTTCCAAAGCTACACTTCCGCAAAATCACCTCAAGAAAAAATTTGGTCTGAATGGGGACTCGGACAAAGCCTACAAAAAATGGGCTATTTATATTCGGCCTCCAAGTATTATTCGATTATCGTGCGGCGCGGCCCGGCCGCAAGTAATCCGTACTTTAAAAAAGCATTTGCAGAACTTGGGGTTATAAATAGTACGGTTTCTCTTGGTCAATCGCACGTAGTTCAATTATTTAGGACCAAAATTGATGCCGCGTCAGTTCCTGGTCCTTCGCGCGGGTTTTACTTTTTTTATCTCGGTGTCGAAGCTTTTTTAGAAAAAAAATTCGAAGTGGCGGGAAATTATTTTAAACGAGTGCCTGCGAATTCTCCCTACTATACCAAAGCGCTTTTTCATTTAGGGGTGATCTCAAACCTTTCTGGAAGTCATAGCCGGGCTTTGCGGTATTTTGAAAATGTCCATTCAAACTTAAAGAACTCCGACACCGAATCGCGCTGGATCGATGAAAGCACGTCGATGAATATTGCGCGAGTTTATTACGAAACCAAACGCTACCCCGAAGCTCTGCGCTATTATGCACAAGTGCCTCGAGATTCTGATAATTGGCTTGAGGCTATTTTTGAATCGGGCTGGGCGTTTTTTCTGATGCAAAAACACAATAATACTTTGGGAAACATTCACACATTGCATTCACCATTTTTTGAAACCCGTTTTTATCCCGAAAGTTATATTCTACAAGCGATTACTTTTTTGCGGCTATGTCGTTATGAAGAAGTTAAAAAATCCCTAGTTCTATTTAAGAATAGATATAAATCAGCGTTTCAAGATATGCGGACATTACTTAGCCAATACGGAAATGATACCAAAGGATTTTTTAAAGTTGTCTATGACTACCGGGTAGGAACTTTAAATAAATACCGCAGCGTGTGGGAAATTCTCGATGCATTGTCGCGCACAGATTTCTACCGTGAAGCAGGAAACACCATTCGGTTTTCGGATAACGAGATTGCTAGACTGTCCAACGAAAAAGCACGGTGGGGTGGCTCTGGTCTTGCAGATGATTTAACGCAGTTTCTCCAAAAGAAAAAGCAAGCATCAATCCAGGATTCTGGCATTAGGCTTTTTGATAAAGCCAAAGGATATTATTCTTATCTAAAAGAATTATCGGATCAGACTCAGCTTATAAATGCCGAACTTGTTCTAGGCCGGGTCGATGCCTTTCGCAAGCAACTTAATGTGGGAACAGCCGATCCAAGACAGCAGTTTATTGGTGGGATGCAACCTTTGGAAGTTGGAGCCGAGCTCGAATACTGGCCATTTCAAGGGGAATATTGGGAAGATGAACTTGGCGGTTATGTTTATAACATTAATAGCAAATGCCAGTCTGGAAATTCCGATAAGGCAGTCGAAAAAAGCCCTGTAGCAGATGAAAAGGCAAAGTAATGAAAACGTTTTTAATTTTTATTTCACTCTTTTCACAACTACTTTCTGCTCAAACAGCAGATAAAACCCGCCAACACGGCAAAGCCGATGTGGCAGTTGAATCGCGTAAAAAAGAAAAAAGCGACCGTGAAGATACCAAACCTGTGTTTACTAAAAGCCGTAGCTTTATAACCGCCACCGAAGTGCGGTTAATTGGAGAAATTAGAAAAGCCGTAGACTATCTGGCAAAAACGGAACGGCGCCTTCCAAAACAATCAACTGCGCGCCTTGAAATGTTAGAAAAACTTGTAAATTTACACCTAGAACAAGCGGTGTATGTGGCCAATACGGAATTACGAGATTACGACAAAGCATTTGAAACTTGGGAAGCAGGCGGCAAAAAAGGCAAAGCTCCAAAAATGTCTAATGCCCAATCCAATCAGGAATGGAAGCAGGTTATTTCTCAGGCTGAATACGTACTAAAAGAATTTCCACGCAGTAAAAATTCCGATCAAACGCTTTTTGATATGGGTGTCGCCCAGCAGTTTATTGGTTTGGAAAAAGAAAGCGCACGAACTTACTCGCAACTCATTCAGCGCTATCCCAATAGTGCCAAAGCAGGCGAAGCGTATTTTCAATTGGGAGATTACTATTTTGATAAATTGGATTTTAGAAATGCGTCTAACAACTACAAGCAAGCTTTAAAATACCGAAAGGCAAAAAGTTATACTTGGGCTTTGTTTAAACTCGGTTGGTGTGCGTACAATTTAAATGATTTCAACGGGTCATTAAATTATTGGAAACAAACGGTAGTTACTGCAAAACAAGCTGAAAACAAGGGTACAATTCAACTTAAAGACGAAGCTTTGCGGGATATGGTTTTTTCGTTTGCCGAACTAAAACAAGTTGAACCTGCGATCGCTTATTACCGAGCCAATGGCGGCGAAAAATATATTGGAAAGTTTTTACTACTGCTTTCGCAGACTTTTTCGGATCAAGGAAAATATGGCGAAGCTATTCGAACACTCAAAAGGTTTCAACAGGTTGCTCCAACTTCCCCAGAAGTTCCTGAGACTCAAAAAGATATTGTGGGTCTCTATTTCGATCTGAATAAACTGAAAAATGTCTGGGCTGAGTTAGAAAACTTTCCGAAATTATATGGATCACAGAGTCGTTGGGCACAAGTGAATGCAACTGATAAAAAACGGGTTATGGAAGTTCAACAACTAATTAAAGATCAAATACTTTACTACGCAAAATTAACCCACAAATCCGCACAGAAAAACGACAACCCCGCAGGCTATGCAGAAGCAGTACGTGGGTATGCTCTTTATTTAAAGAATTATCCTAATACGCGCGAAGTTACCGAAGTCAAATACTTAATGGCCGATATCTTATTTGTTGAGAAAAAATACCGCGACGCCGGAAAACTTTATTTGGAAGTGGCTTTAATGGGTAAAGATAAAGCCGTCATCTCCGATGCACACGATAAAAAATCCGAAAATATTCACGCAAAAGTTTCTCGATACATGCTTGATTCTTATGGCCTCGATTTTGAAAGTCAGTACAAAGTCCTATTGAAAATTAAACCTGATTTTTCAAAACCCGCCAAACCACTTAGTGTCGAAGCCAAAAACTATGTTAAAGCCTGCGAATACTATAAACAATGGTATCCAGCTGACAAAAAATCAACTCGCGAATGTGATATTTATGTGACCGCAATTTTTTATCGCAACCAAGACAAAGAAAATTCTCGCAAGTTTCTTTATCTGTTAGCGATTAAATATCCAAATGAAAAAGAGGGCCCAGCTGCGGTGGAAGAGCTTATTCCTTTGTATAAAGACGATAAAAAAGCCTTGTTAAAACTTTCTCAAGAACTTTTAAAAATTCCTGCGTACCAAAAAGGCGATATTGGTAAAAACCTGCGCGATCTGCAACGCGGGGCCGAAATCGAAGAAATTGGCAAAATTGCTGATACCGGTAAAAGAGCCAAGGCTTATGAAGATCAAGCCAAGAAAAACCCCAAATCTCCAGACGCTGATAAATTGCTTTTTAATGCAGCCGACGATTACTTAAAAGCAGGGATGTTGATTCAAGGAATAAATGCCTACATGGCGCTGATTAAAGGCTACCCGCAGTCTGCGCAAGTTAAAGATTCGATTTTGCAAGTGGCAAAACTGCATGAGAAGAGACTGGATTTTAATAACGCAAGTGCTGCTTACCTAACTTTTGCAAAAAGATATCCCAAAGAAAAAGAGGCTATTCAGTCGGTAGGAAAAGCCTGTGATTTACAGAGTGCAAGCGATAATCCAAGCGCCTTGAATACCTGCCTTTTACTTGCAAAAAAAGATCCTGACGGTGCAAAGTTTTTTATTGCGCGGATGATTCGAGAATTTGAGTTCGCAAAAAATTATCCGAAAATGACAGGACTGATTTCTAATACATACTTTAAATTTAATTTAACTCCTGATGAAAAAATCTCGGCTTTACAAAAAATTTATTTTGCCAATAGCGGGCGTGGCCCCGCGGCTACAAGTGCCGCAAAACAAATGTTTGGAATTTACAAGCAATCTCAGTCTACTTTAAGTTCCGAATCGACTCGCTATATCGCAGAAATGATTTTTAATGATGTAAATTCCATAATGGCCAAGTACCAAGCCGTAAAACTTGTTGGTGGTTCCGTGGATAATCTTGCGAATTCCATACAAAAAAAGGCACAGATGATTCCGGCAGTGCAAAAAAACTACGACCAAGTTTTGGCCACAAAAAATCCATACTGGGGTGTGGCGGCTTTGTATCAACTTGGGTACTCGCGAGAACTTCTAGCTTTGGAATTATCTAATCCTCCAGCCATCAAGGGGGCCAGTCCAGAAGATGTAAAAAAGCAGCTTGCGGGAGATGCAAATTCTGCGCGAGCGGAGGCCAAAAAGTTTTATGAGCAGGCAATTCAGTCGATTGAAAAATTTCAAGTTTATAATCAATGGGCGGCACGGTCGGTTAGTGGTTTGGCACGAATAAATGGCCAAAAAGTCACCTTTGATGATATTGTTGTGATTCCTGATTTTATCGGTGGTGAAGTGCCAAGTGACGTTGCAAGTGGCGTTGTTGGAGGAAATCCATGAAAAATTTTGCCGTGCTTTTTGTATTTATAACTTCTTGCGCTACGGACAATAAAAAGACTTCGCAGGGAAAACCGGAGCCCGTGGAAAGTAAACCGACTGAAAAAGCTAGTGCCTATTCTGCTGAAGAAAAAACTTTGACACAGAGTTTTTCCAATAATCCGATGACATCAAAAGTCATCAATCGTCAAGCGGCAGCTGATCTTGCAGAAAAATCAAGCGGACCTGCAAAAGAAGGTAACATTAACGCTGAAGTGGCTTTTATTGCGGCAAGTAGGTTGGCCGGGAAAAGCTTGCCGGAAAATATCCAGGCTGCAAGACAGCTTATTGATCAAATTGTTAAAAAAGACGGAGTACAACGAGAAATTCCTGATGTGGTCGAATTAGAACTTGCAATCCACGCTGTTTCAGTCGGTAAATTGGCCTTTGCGGAGCATCTCTACGATAGACTTCTAAAATCCAAAAACGCAAAAGTTCGCGCTGGAATTAACAATCTTATTGGTGTCGTCGCCTTGCGACTCAATAAAATTCCGGAAGCCGTAAATTCTTTTCGCCAGAGTTTAAAAGAAGACGGCGGTTATGTGGCGGCTAAATTAAATCTTGGGTTTTTGGCTTTACGCGGTGGTGATTTTAATTTGGCCAAGAGTATGCTAAACGACATGTCGGACGATTGGTTTGTAAAGTCGGGTGTTTTAATTATTGACCGAATGGGCGGTGGAACGGATCAAGCAGCTAAACTTTGCACGGAAGTTTTAGCCAAAAAACCAAATCACAAACCGACCTTGTTCAATTGCGGCCTTAATGAATTTCAGGCGCGAAAGAATTATAAAGTGGCAAGGGATTATATGAATAAGACCTTAAAGTATGAAGGTGGAGATCCTTCTTGGAACGAACGTGCTGCCAAAATAATTGGTGAAATTGATAATCAAGAGGCTCGAGAGTTTACGGCTGCCGAACAAGCAAAAAAGGCCGAAACTAAGCCACAGCCCGCAAAAGTTGAAGCGGGAAAAAGCGAAGCAAAGCCGGAATCTGGAAAGGTGGAGACGCCATCTGATCTCAATTCCCCATCCCACCCACTTCAGACTAAATAGTCGCTGGCGCGAAATGATAAAAATGACTGCGTTGACTTCAAAAAATCCTCCTCGCCGTGCGACTAGCTGCGCATAGCACTGTCTTCGTTGGATTTTTTTCGTCGCTTGTCCTTTTTTCATTTGGCACCAGCTTAGTTTGTAAATTACGCGCCAAAGACTAAATAATAATCACCAATTTTTTTATTTCTTAGCCATTTGCTCTATTCGAAATCAATTGGTAAAATAAAGAAAGTTTAACGCGTTTCACATGAAGACCAATTACGGTTTTTTGGAAAAGGATTTTCCAGATGGCTTTTGAATTTCGCTATACCATCCCCGGTCAAATCTCTCGGTCGATTCCTTTGGATCAACCTCGAATGATTATCGGTGCTCTACTCTCAAATCATATTGTAATAAGAGCTCCGCTTGTGGAACCCATTCACGGAATGATCGAATTGCAGGCCGACGGGCGCTGGTTATTAACCGACTTAGGATCCGAAACAGGAACTAAATTAAACGGTCAATCAATCAGTGTTGAAACTTCTCTAAAGCCAGGCGACCGTATCACAATCGGAACCATCGAAATAGAATTTGCCGAGAAAAGTCAAGAATTTGTTCCGCCAGCTCCTAACGCAACACGGCTTACAACTCCACCTGCTTTCCCTCCAGCTGTTCCTCCAGCTATGGCCGGAATTCTCGCGCCCGAAGACCCGATTATTCCAGCGCCAGTGACAGAGCAGTCTAAAGTTGAACAACGTAAAGATTTATTGTTTTCGCCGCGGGAAGCGCGTCCACGTGGAGATTACTTAGAGGTTGTTGCTTACTGGGGCGACACGGTTTTGGATGTGGATCTTTTTCATTCGCAAATAAAAAATAAAAATCTTGTCACTATTGGCGATCCAACCAAAGCAAATTTTATCGCAGCAGGTGCAGACAATATCGATCGCTACCTACTAGCTACTGTTGAAGGTGGTGGTTATAGCGTTAATTTAGGCCCCGGAATGCAAACGCGTTTACGGCGCAAAGGTCGAGTCGAGAAAGTCGATAACGAAACCACATCTTTGACTTTAAGTCGTAACGACGTCGTGCATATTAAATACGGTTCGGTTCGGTATTTTATGTGTTTTGTGAGTCCACCCGAATTGGATATTCCGCGCAGCGGCCCGCGCGATCCTTTTTTGATGGGACTTGGCGGTGCGGGAATTCTAGTATTTTTACTTACCGTGCCGGCTCTTTGGCTTGCGACTCCTGTGCCCAAAACAGACGATCAAAACGATATTTATGAAATTGTAAATTCGCCAGAAGAATTAAAAAAACCCGAGCCCGAAAAAATTAAAAAACCAGAAGTAAAATTAGCCGAGAAAAAAGAGCAGCCAACTCCGCCACCACCAAAAGCGCCACCACCTCCTAAACCCAAGCCTGTTCAGCCGGCAAAACCTGTGGAAAAAGAAAAAGTCGTACAGCAAAAACCTGTGGAAAAACCGGTTCCAAAGCCCGTAACCACTCAAGCCTTAAAAACCCCTGACGTGCCGCAACAAAAACCGGTTGAAGCAAAACCCGCGGGTGCGGTTTCCAAAACTGCTGATGTGAAACCAAGTTCTGGCACACCTTCGACAGGTAGTAAAACTCCCGATATGAAATTTGCTGGCCCGCAGAATGGCAAAGCAATGGGTGCTGCCGGCGGTGCAAAAGGTTCCGGAAACAATCAAACGGGCGGAGCTATTAAGGGAAATAAGGCTGCTTCGGTCCAAGGTGTTGAAGGTGTCAATAATGAAAAAGCTTCGGGAGTAAATTTATCAAAATTAGGCCTTGGAGTAGGAAAAGTTTTAAATAAAACCGGAGGCATTCCTACCAATTTCAAAAGTGACGCAGGCGGAGCTGGAGGTGGAATGGGATCAGGCGCCAAAACTTACGGTCTTGGTGGTGTTGGAACTGGAAAGTCTCTAGGCCTTGCCGGAACCGGTGGAGCTGTTAACAATTTTGGTTCGGGTTCTGGTGGATTTATGGGTGGTCAAGGTGGATCTGGTGGTCGCGGCGGTGCAGGTGGCGGACCCGGATTTGGATCGGGAGGAAATGGTCAAGGTGGAGCCGGCGGTCATGGCCGTGCAAATATTTCGATTCCACCAGGTGACCCGGCGGTATCTGGAGGATTGACAGCACAAGAAATTATGGCTGTGATTCGCGCGAACTTAAATCAAATTCGGCACTGTTATGAACAGCTTTTACAGCGTTCTCCAAGTGCGGCCGGTAAAATTACGGTAAACTTCGTGGTTAGCACTTCTGGCGGGGTGCAGACAGTAAATGTACAAGACTCAAGTATAGACGATGCTTCGATGCGGGGCTGCGTAACCGGTAGAATTTCACGTTGGGCATTTCCAAAGCCACGTGGTGGCCAGCCCGTTACGGTAAGCTATCCGTTTGTGTTTAATCCACTTTGAAATAGAAAAGTTTTTGTTTTAATAGAATAAATTTAGAATCGGATTTTTTTAACGACTTTTGGCCTCAGTTTTTGCTAATATTAAACATCGAATGTAGTTTAATTAGGCAGAAATGGATTCTTCATCACCTTTATTTTTACTTAGCAATGACGACGGCGTACACGCGCCAGGTCTTCGTGCTTTGGCCAAAGTGGCTTCTCGTTTTGGAGAAGTAGTTATTGTGGCTCCGCACGTCGAACGCTCGGCTTCAAGTCATGCTATCACTATTGGAACACCTCTACGAGTTGAAGAAGTTGAGGATAATGTTTTTGCAGTTGAGGGCACACCAGCCGATTGTGTAATGCTTGCATGTAGGCGTATTCTTTCACGAAAACCGTCTTGGGTCTTGAGTGGAATCAACCGAGGTGCTAATCTAGGAATAGATACACTTTACTCGGGAACAGTCGGCGCTGCCATGGAAGGAACCATACTTGGTTTTAAGTCCATGGCGATTTCATCTCTAGGAAAACCGCGAGATAGAATCCATTACGAGACCGCAGCGGAAATAACTTTTCGACTGTTACAAAGCAAAGGTGCGGTCGAGGATATTGCTGCGCTTGGAGTTATCAATATCAATGTGCCGAATTTGGCGATGGATGACATTAAGGGTGTGCGCATTGCAACGTTGGGAAGGCGATTTTATAGCGATGAGATGGTGCAAGGAATTGACCCGCGTGGAAGGCCATATTATTGGGTGGGAGCCGGCGGCGATCAGTTTGAAGATATTCCAAATTCCGACTGTGCTTTGACGGAACAAGGCTATGTGTCGGTGAGTTTTTTAAAGGCGAGTTTTTGGGATGAGGGAATAAATAAAACCCTGCAAGGTCGGTTAGAAAAAGTGTTTGAGAGTTAATGTTTTTTGGAGGTAAGATTTATGATTCGAATTGTTTTATTGGCAGCATTTTTCGCAAGTTGTGTCACAACTCAAAAAAAATCACCTGGACTTAGTAAAGTCGAAGTCAAAGTAGAATCCGGAGATACTTTAAATACCATAGCCAGACAGTATAATACGTCCTGGGAAAAACTTGTGGATTGGAATAAAGCGGCGCTTGTTAAAGGCCTGAGAGTCGGTCAGATACTTACGGTCTACACCAATATCGAAAGAAAATTCCCACAATCGCAAGAATTAGCGCAACGGCAGCCACTTTCACAGTCCAGAAAAAATCAAGTATCCGGAGGAATTTTTGGAGTAGCGGCTTTGGATGAAACGCTAGTGGTAAATACTCCTGCAAGTAAAAACCTCATCCAAGAAAAAATGGAAATTAAAGACGAAAACGTCGACTTTGAGGGCGAACTTTCCGAGGATATTTTTAGTGGCAGATCTCTTAAGAAAGTTGCGGCTTCGGATGATAGTACTTTTGGATGGCCGGTAGCTGGTAGCGTAAGTAGTTTTTATGGACCAAGGCGCCGGAAATTCCATAAAGGAATTGATATTCGCGGAGCCTACGGCACACCTATTAGAGCAGCAGCAGCGGGGCGTGTGATCGCAGTGCGATTTATTCGCGGATATGGCAAAACGGTGATCGTTGATCACGGTGCCTATGCGAGCCTTTATGCACATGCTAGTAAGTATTTAACAAAAAATGGCAGCTATGTTGCGGAAGGTGACGTCATTGCAAATGTCGGAACAACGGGCAATGCACGTGGTTCGCACTTGCATTTTGAAATCAGAGATTTAGAAAATAAACCGGTGGATCCTTTTCCTTTGCTTGATAAAAAATTCATGAGTGTTCTCGACCATCTAAATCCTTTTGTTGCGCAAAATATTTCTGCTGAACACAAACTTTTAAATAAAATCATTTTTAATGCTAAAATGATTGTAGATGAGCCACAGTCTTAAATATTTTTACCTACTTTCGGCGCTTTTATTTTTGCAGTGTAAACAAAATATAGCTCCCGATACAAAATCTAACACCAATCGGTCGCAGCCTTTCGATTCGATTTTAAAATTAAATACCGGTAGTGAACTCGACACGAGTGCTAATTACTTTTTCTATTTGTTTCGAACTAACTTTATCAAGAATATTAACGACCCATTAATTCCTTTAGAAATCTCAGTCTCTGACGAGAAAAAGCCTTATTCAGGCCACTGGTATCCGCAAAAAGCGGGCGGAACTAATGTCATTTTATCGGATGGGTTTTCGCCGTTACAAAAATATGACCGGGTTTTTAATTCCGGAAAAAGTCTTGCTGCCGATTGGGAAATGCTCAATCACGGACCAAAGCAGAAAGAAAAACTCGAAGACATTCCAAATTGGGCCGGACACTGCAATGGCTATTCAGCGGCCAGTTCTAACCGTCAAGAACCAAATCGAGATGTGACAAAAAACGGCGTGGTTTTTAGGCCCCATGATATCAAAGCTTTATTGGCTGAAGTTTATATGAATGTGAAGTATTTATTTTTGGCTGGAAATAGGTGTTTATTACCTTTAGATCGCAACCACCCTGAAAAATTCCCGAGTGCTCTAAACCGCAAGAATCCGACTATTGGAAGCGCCTGTGATGATACCAACGCCGCAACATTTCACACGGTTTTGACCAATTGGATTGCACGGGCCAATCAGGCAATCGTTGTGGATATTTCGCCCGATAATGCCGTGTGGAATTATCCGCACTACGCGTATCGATTTACTAAAGCCGAAGTTGATCGCGAGGCTGCATTAAAAATTATTGGTAGCGGCGAAAAAACTTATGTTTTTAATCCGGATGCTAAAAAGTTTTTTGATATTCATATGACGGCCTTTTATGCAAATGCGCCAGACGAAGAAGCTCTTGGCAGTATTGCGCCCCATTTGGAGCCTCATAATTCCAAGTATAGGTATGTCCTCGAAACTGACGTAGATGGCTTTATTGTAGGTGGAGAGTGGGCCAGAGAAAGTCAAACCGCCCATCCTGCATTTGTCTGGGCAGCTTTTGAAATATTACCAGGAAACGGCTCAAAAGATTCGAGTAATCCCAATGTCAATTCCGACAAAGTTCTAAAACTCTGGGCGAAATCCATTGGAGCCGATGAAAATAATCTTCCGGATTCTTTGAAAGAACCGGTTTGGGAAAACAACTGGGGGAAATTTAAAAATTTCACCATGCAAATAGATGGTCTGAGTCGCGGTGTGGTTTTCCTTGATAAAAAAAACACTCTAACTCTACAATTTGAAGGAACCGCGATTCCAGATCAAAGTGGGATTGAGCTAGATATCGATGGAGTATCTGCTGCTAAAGGCAAAAAAGCGGCCGCGGTTTTTGCGGCAGATATTGTCACAACACCTGGACTTCACCGCTTAGTCATTAGAATTTTAGACTCCAAAATGATGCTTCTGGAAAAACAATCCATTAATTTTTATGTTATTCCATAAAATAATTTAGGGTTGATTTCTAAATATAGTTACTCCATTTTCACAATCCTTCTGACATAAATATTCCTTATTGAAGCCGCTTCAAATCAGCCTCGAGGTAACTTCTTAATAAACTCTGCCTAACATTGGATGCAATTTTCCGCGGCGGTTTGATGTTTTCTGGACTTGTTACCTTAACGTTTGTCCTTTCCTTCGACATCGACTTTTTCGTTGCCTTTGCGGTGAAGGTGATCCTCGCCGAGAGGCTTTGCCATGAGCGGATTCCCAAAGCTAAGCCAGAAAAACTTGCTATTTAAATATCCAACGATGTTCTCGATATTCTCATAACAGCGCACGAAAAGTTGTACGGCAAACGCCTCTAGGCGAAAATCACGATCATCCCAAAGGCAAGGAAAAAGCCGATGTCAAAGACAAGGACAGACGTAGATGTAACAAGTTCAGAAAACATTAACCTGCGCAGAAAACTGCATCCAATGTTAACCGGAGGTTATGAAGATGTTAACCAGCTAAAATGTATGATAAAAATAGCTTAAACTCCAAATCTTTAAATTCCTACTAAGTTTCTACCACCGTCATCCGAGAGTATTACTAAGAGGTGATGTATGTATTACAAAATGCTGATACTGGGTTTTATCGCTGGTTGCTACGGCGGCCCCTCAAAATTTGGCGATCAGAATGGCACTGGCGGTTCAAGGCTTTTTGTAGCACCTGCACTTTCTGACGTAGATGGTGTTAAAACAGTTTCGTACAATCCAGATCGAGTAAACGTTATAACCGGAAGCGTCACATCTGCGGTTAAAGATTCTACAATTACATTCTCCCCCAATTCTTTGGCATCCGGAACTCAGGTTACGGTCGAGGAAGGTATTTCGATGACGTCTGCTATGCCTCAGTCGACCTTGGGATTTAGTGCCGAAAGTAGTAGTCAGACCGTAAGTATAACCACTTCCCAGTCAAACACACCTAGCACCAATCCGTTCACAATTTCCATAGGTCTGGGTTCGGCCGGATTGACTGAATTTGCACTAGACGAGACAAAAATGGGTGTTGTTGGTTTAATTTATGGAGGGGATGGAAAGATTCAAGTTTTTGTTACTGATCAAATTAAAGTTTCGAATAAATCTATTGCTTGGACCACCAAATATTTTGGCTCCTATCAAGCCATGAAGATTCCAGCAGCCCAAACCGGGACTCGAATTTTTCCAGCAAATATTCTTAAAATTTCAACCGCTGCTGACAAAAAGAAAGCTCCGACGCCGACGCCGGCACCAGCCACTCAATTTTCTGCATTAAGTCTTGTGGATCAAAATCCTAGGCAAAATTCTACTGGAGTCGACCCCTATGCACAGGCATTTTTAAAATTTAATAACCCTATCGATTCGTCTACAGTTGGCGCAAATATAAAACTATATCAGCAAAATTTCACGGCTCAGACCTTTTCGCCACCGACCCAAGTGAGCCAAGATAAGTTAGGCATTACCATTTTCCCTCCAGACGGGATGTTTCCTTTAAACGCGTGGCAGAATTTCCGATTGCTACCGGATTTAAAAGATACTTACGGTCAAAATTTTGCAACGCCATCAACGATAACTTTTAAAACACGAGATGGAATATGGAATCAGCTCAGTGGAAGTCCAGCATTGACTCCTAGCTATGCCAACGCGAATAGTTTTAATGATGCACGAATTATTAAAGGATTAATGCCGGGACAGCTTTTAGCTTACTGGAGTGATAATGTAGGCTCGATGTATTATGGATCTACCGCCCAAATTAATCGAGGAGTGTTAGGAACGCCTAGTAGAATTAACCCGACTTATCCTTCAATGAGCGGAGCCAACCCGATTCAAGCGAAGTTTTTTTCGAACCAAGTCTCAACCACTGGAGTTATTTTCGGCGTCTACTCAGGCGGTTTCAACAAGATATTTTCAAACAGATCTAACAGCGGCAGCTGGTCCAATTTAGAATCCCTAATTGTCTCAAGTTCATATCCTATAGCTTTTGATGTTGTCACAAATTCTTTAAATCAATCTTTTTTAATTTATTCAAAATACAATCTCGGCTCAACAAAAACTGACATAATCATTTGCCTTCTTGTTGATATGCTTTGCAGTTCTCCCTCCTTATTTTCTAACTCCATACCGTCAAATAATATTGTAAAATTGTCTGGTAGTGTCTATTTTGACGGGATTAATAACACCTTTTCTGTTGGTTTATCGGATAGCACCAATTGTTATGGATTTTCAGGACTGTCTACCGCTAATAATCCCTATGGTGCATCAAATTTCCTTTCATCGGTTTGTAGAAGTGTTCAGGCATTCAGTAATAGTGGTGCGTCAATTAGCGATCGTGGAATTCTTATGTATGAAGAAACTAGCGGTATCATTAACGTGGCCTACAGAAATGCTGGCGCTTGGTCGACGAGTCCATTATTTACAAATATCATTGCAGGTCAAATCAAAGCTAAAAATACACCAGACGGTAGGATTCTCTTATCAGCACTTTCGACAACAGGGAACGTATATTTTGCGGTGACTAGAAATGGTGCAAACTTCAGCCCTGCCGCTACGTCAATTTTTAACCCTTCTGCGGGATCAATATATGCACCAGCATTATCAATTGATTCTAACGATCAAGGTGATGTTTTATTCGCTTATTCTATGGTCACTAACTTACCTACTCCAAATAACTTGGGTGCTGCAATTTTAGATAAAGACGGGATTACGATTCGAGATCAATTTAACGTTAACTCCAATGCAATCAACTTATATTCTGGCCTTTTAAATGCCTCTATCGATAATTTAGGCAATGGCCTTCTCGCATTTGTTGACGGGATGAATACAACTCAAAATACTCCTATGAAGATTCAGTCCTATCGTTTTGATCCTTTAGGATCGCCGCGTTGGAATTCAAGTACAAATTCCCTATTTTCAACCAATTATATCTCCTACACAAGTTTCGGTAAAATCGACCTGGTAAAAGATCCATTCAGGGGTGTTTTAACAGTTTTATATGGATATTGTTTTTCAACTGCAGTCGCTTGTGGACCAGGCACTGTTAGTTCAGCACCACTTGGAGTAAGTCAGTTCAATTGATGTGCCCAACTATAAAAAGGTCGGCGCTTAAGTATCACACTGGTAATACAGCAATTCAGAATATTCTTTTAGAATAAGTCGGTTAAACTTCATCTGAATTTTCGCAAACTTCATTGCTTTTAATACTTTACGTATTAAATTAGTCACAGCAATGAGGTTTTAACTAATATGGAACTCGAAAAAAAACTCGCTATTCTTGCAGACGCAGCCAAATATGATGCTTCCTGTGCCAGCAGTGGAGTTAAGCAAAAACGCTTTAAAAACGGCCTCGGATCCACCGAGAAGATCGGCATCTGTCATAGTTATACTCCAGATGGGCGTTGTGTCTCGTTACTCAAAATCCTTTTAACCAACGCCTGTATATTCGACTGCACTTATTGTATCAACCGTGTTTCTAGTCAAATTCCTCGGGCAAAATTCTCTCCTGATGAGGTTGTGACTCTTACTCTTGAATTCTATAAACGCAATTACATTGAAGGATTATTTTTGAGCTCAGGAGTTCAACGTTCGCCTGATGCAACAATGGAAGAGCTTATAAAAGTTGCCAAAAATCTGCGCACAAAACACCGATTTGGTGGGTATATTCACCTAAAAGCGGTTGCTGGTGCTACACCGGAGTTATTTATTGAAGCCGGAAAATGGGCTGATCGGTTGAGCGCAAATATCGAGTTGCCAACTCAAGCAGATCTCAATCAACTCGCTCCAGCGAAAGACCACGTGTCGATTGAAAACGTTATGACAACAATCAAATCCGAAATTACAAATTCTTTCGAACGCAAAAAAGACGGAGACAAAAAAGCAATTTTTGCGCCTGGTGGCCAGAGCACTCAAATGATCGTTGGAGCCACTCCAAGCACGGACGCTGCGATTCTAAAAACCGCAGATCACTTATACGAAAAGCATAATCTGCGGCGCGTTTATTACTCTGCTTTTAGTCCAATTCCCGACGCTGACCCTCGTTTGCCGTTGGTTTCGCCGCCTTTAGTGCGGGAGCATCGGCTATACCAAGCAGACTGGTTATTGAGGTTCTACGGATTTGCAGTTGAAGAATTAACCACTGAAGCCGAACCAAATTTAGACTTAAAAAATGACCCAAAATTAAGCTGGGCTTTACGTAATAAACACTTTTTTCCAGTCGACGTAAATCGAGCTCAAGAAAAAGCACTTCTGCGAGTTCCCGGTTTAGGTGTTGGATCAGTTAAAAAAATACTGCAAGTCCGTAAGCATCATTTATTGACCTGGACGGATTTAAAAAAGATGCGAGTTTCTTTGGAAAAAGTGAAGTTCTTTGTGACAGTTAACGAGCCCATTTCAGAAAACAGAACGCAATTAAAAATTTTCGAAAATGAAATTCATCTGCCAAAGTATTTTCAACGTAGTTTGTTTGATGATCCCGTTACTGGCGAGCCTATTATTCGAGAGTTTGTGTGAAAACCGTCGCGATCGATGGAACTTTTGCAAATTGGCGAAAGGTTGCACGAGCGCTGGTTAATTTAAAAATAATGCCCGAAGAAGTTAATTGGCAGCTTAGAGATCTCAGCACAGAAATTTCCTATCCGCAAAAAAGTCAAATTTTTGTGCCGCGTGAGTTTGTCTCATTAGCTGAAAAGGCCGGATTATTCAGATCAGAAGACAGGTGGGATTTGTTGTATCGGCTTTTGTGGCGGTTACAATTCGAAGACAAAACTCTGATGCTTAATTTAACAGATGACGACATTATAAAACTTCAGCGGCGTGCCAAAGCGGTTCATCGTGATACCCATAAAATGAAAGCGTTTGTGCGATTTAAACAAGTTGACGAAAACACTTATATCGCTTGGCACAATCCCGATCATTTTGTGGTCCGTCTTGCGGCGCCATTTTTTGTTGAGCGGTTTGCAATTATGAAATGGTCGATTTTGACACCTGACGAGTCGATGCATTGGGACGGCAAAAAATTAATTTATTCGGCTGGAGTCGAAATCGATCCTTGCTTAAAAGATGATTTTGAAACCTATTGGTTAACTTACTATGCGCATATTTTTAATCCTGCGCGCATTAAAATTAAAGCCATGAAAAACGAAATGCCGGTACGTCATTGGAAAACTTTGCCCGAAACCAAAATTATCGAATCTATGTTACAAAAAGCTCCACAGCGTGTTGAGGAAATGCTTTCCTGGCAGCCGCCTTCTCCAGAAAAATTTATCCAAGAGCATACGACCGTAAACTCAACTTTAGAGGATTTAAAAACTCTTGCGAAAAGTTGCACTTTTTGTCCCCTTCATAAAAATGCAACGCAAACCGTTTTTGGAGAAGGGCCCAAAGATGCGAAAATTGTTTTTGTCGGAGAACAGCCCGGTGATCAAGAAGATTTAGCAGGACTGCCTTTTGTTGGCCCGGCAGGACAGCTTCTTGATCGAGCATTGGAAATATTGGGGATAAATCGTCAACAGATTTACATTACGAATGCGGTCAAACATTTTAAGTGGACACCCGGTGAAGGTCGAAAGCGTATCCATCAAAATCCTGAATCCAGAGAAATTGCTGTTTGCAAATCCTGGCTTGATCACGAGTTGGAACTTATAAAACCTGAAATAATTGTTTGTTTAGGGGCAACTGCTGCCCAAGCTATTTTAGGCAAAGTTGTAAAAATTAAAGACGTCCGCGGGAGTCTTATTCAGTTGAAAAATAATGCAAAAATATTAGTAACGACCCATCCATCTGCCATCCTTCGAGCACGAGAAAATCAAGAAAAAGCTTTTGCGGATTTTTTAAAAGATCTTGAATGTCTTAAAATATTTTAAAATGAAAAACCTAAACCGACTCCGACAAAAACTGTCGAGCCGCGGAGTTCACTATCGATGGTTTCATCTGACTCGGAAGGTTTTCTAAATTTAAAACTGTCGAACTCTGCAAATGCGTTAATCAAAACAGAAAAATGCGAAGCTGTAGAGAAAAGTGGAAGAAAATAATGGGCACCTGCCTGATGCTCCCAGACTTTCGTGGGGGACTTACGAAGAACAGATAACCCGTAGTTGTAATAAATTCTTAGCCAGTCGGTTGCAATTCTTTTCTCGTAACCCAGTTCGGCTACCGCAATGCCACAATTGACAATATCCAAGTTGGTGATTTCAGTTTCTACGCCATCCACAATAGTAGGCAAATTGCTGCGGTAATTAGTCAACCTAGCCCTAAGAGTAAAGTCAATAGAACTGCTTTTAAAATCTTTTGTGAAAGGCTTTCCAACTGTGCCACGATTCCACTGCAGGCTTTCTATTCCAAGGCTCGTATCGTTTGTGACATTTGGAGACATGTCGAATGAAATTTGTAAACGTCCTAAATAGGGCAACACTAAATCGGACTGCAATCCGGTTAAGTGCGCTTTGGATTGGATAGAATCTTGTTTTAAAATTTGCTTTCCACGGCGCAAGAGAAAATACTGATGATATTCACTCGCACTCGATGTGTTAGCATAGGCAACCGTAAGCAGCAGTAAAAATAATATCTTCATAATTTTATTTCGAAAGTGGTTTAAGTCGTTTGATGATATCTTTAATTTATCAAGTCTGAAAGTCAAATAAAAGCAATGAAAACTGAGAATTTGCATTCGTGATAATTAGAAGGTTGAGCTTGTTTTGCCGCTGCAGTCTGCTAACTTCAACTCGTGTTTTCTTGCGATTTCACGACAGTCACTGGGTAATGGATCATTTCCATAATAAAATCCAAAGTCGGAAGTGTTCGAGTCTTGGCGCTCACCAAAACACAGGCCAAGCAAAGGGTAAATTTCGTTTGAACTGCGAAAAGTAAGATTTTTACCCCATGGAAAATTGGGGAATTCAAATTTGAAAGTTGCGCATTCTGCAAACATTACCGATATTTTTGAGGCAGGATTAAAATTCTTAAAATCCGCAATGGTGTTTTCTGAATTCCTTACAAAAATCAGTAAAAGAATTAAAAAACCTAATAATCGATTAGAAAGCACGACTTTTAAAGTCAAATAAAGAAACAATGGTGCCAAAGCTGAAAAATAATAAGCATGAACAAAAGCATGCGGGCCGTCGACCAATAGAATGCTGACGATCTGCAATAAAACTACACCAACTACCAAAACCAGCTTTTGTCTTGCGTAATTTACAAACAACAAGAGAACCAAAACCCAAGGCGCCATCAAATGATAGTTAAAAAAATCTAAAACCTGAATAAAGGATTCACCTTTAAGTCCTTGGAGATTATCCAAAAAACCACGCGGTTTAACCGCAAATTTCGGCGCCAGTTCGACAAGGTAAGAAAAATGAGGCAGAAGCTTAGTGTAATAAATCCAGCAAGAAAAAGCACAAATGGTAAATAGGAATATCACTTTTGCCTTTAATTTAAAATTTGTTTCATGGAAAATAACAATGAAAAATCCAAATACAAAAATACTAACAGGTTTAATTAAACAACCTAAAATAACGCAAACAACTGCGTAAATTAAACGCTTTCGAGAACATTTACTCACAAAAAGTCCCAAGCCAAGTAAAACAAGCTGTACAGAAAAAACATCGGGAATGCACTTAAATGTAAATGCCGAACAAAAAGAAAAAAATGGAAAAAGCGCAGCCGCGAAAGCCACTAACTTGGAGGAAGTTTCGGTTTGCAGAAGAGATTTTTTCTGCCAAATTTTAAAATTTAAAAAGCAAAAAACCACCACTAGAAAAATTAATATTAAATGTGCTGCAGATCTGCCCGTTTCAATCCCTAAAAAAAACGCTGGGGCCAAAAAAATATTCAACAGGGGAAATTCCATTAACATAAACCCATACTTGTCGGATGAATTTAGCACCGCAGGGAAAAACCACAAAGTATGATCGGTGTCCAATGTCCACCTTTGCCAATAGCGAAAAGCTACGCTCAAGGTATCGACTTGGCGCCAAGTGTGCGGCGATGTAATTGGGTGAATGGAAGAGATAACACCAGAAACAATCCGAAACACCGCCATTAAAACAAAAAACCCAAAAATTTTTTTGGAAGTTAAAAAAGATAAAAAAGTGTTTTTTTTTGAAAAGTTAATGATCCGTTCTCCTTGCTAGAATAATCCAGTCATGTGCTACTAGGAAAGATCTAGTTTGATTTTTAATCGATTGAGGTATGTCTTTTTCTGCGTTTTTCTCCACAGCAATAAAATCAAAAGAAACCAGATTGTCTCCGATATTCTGCATTTCAATTAGCTGCATTCTATCAAGCAAAAACGGGGCACTTTTTGTGGTGACGACAACTCGAGAAGTGATAGGAATATTATTTAAAGGACTGGGGTTTAACTTATTTTGAGAATAATTTCGGATTAATTTAATGGGTCGAAGTGGAAAAAACATAAAGCTAAAACACATGGAGAAAACCGCGGGTAGGATGGGTACCGAAATCAAATGTTCGGCGCTTTTTTTAGCTGAATCGGAGTAGGCAATTGCGGTAATTAAAAAAATCAAAAAACCTGGAAAAAACGAATACTGTTTTGTGATATCATGCATATCACTTTTGTTAGAAACTAACGCTAAAGCAAAAATCGAAGCAAGCGGCAAAAGATATACAAACCTTTTTTTTGTGCGCAGCAAATAAAATCCTACCGATGCTAGAAAAAAAATTAAATAAAAAACCTTATTTTGAAGTTGTGCTAAATCTTCAAAAATACCTCGCCATTCGATCCGCGAAAGATAATCATAGCGCCGACCAAATAAAAACGTATGCGCGTAAATTAACGTAGAAAAATAACCAAGCGCTACAAATAATAGAAAAATGTAGATTTTTTTTGACCTACCATGCCGAAATACTAATTCATGAGTTATTGCAAAAAGGGCAAAACTAATCGTCCATAGCGCCAGAGATTCTTTACACGTCCAACTTAGAACCGCAAACAAAAAACTTAAGATGGGCTTTTCTTTAAACCAAAAAAGAAATGCCAAACAAACAAAACCAATAGACCAGTACTCAATTTGAACCTGCCAATAAAGATTTCCGCGTACAGTTGCTTGAAAAAAAAGTAACGTTGTCAAAATTGATGCGGAAGCATTGTTGTAATTCAGTGCACGCATAAGTTTAAAAGCCGCAAGTGCTCCAAAAATCAAAAATAAAAACTGAGCGCCTATGGAACTCCAATAGTTCGGAATGCCTAGTTTAATTAAAAACGCAGGTATAATAAGAATAGGCGCAAAGTGATCCGCCATAAAATTATTGATAAAAAGTCGGTTAATCGAAGTTGTAAACTCTCCTGAAGTTGCGAATTTCTGAGCCGCTTCGGAAAAAATCACAGTATCGATAAAAGTGCTTCCCAAAAATACACGCTGAGCAAGGCTTACTGTTAGTATTAAAATAAGGCCGAAAAGGATGCCGCCAGAAAGCATGGTAATTGCCTTTGAGTTTGCAAACGTAATTTCCCAAAATTTCGGTCTGTTAAAGCCAAGGATAATTATTCCGAGGGTAAGAATTCTGCACAGGTCTTGTACACTTATGCCTAGAAGCCAAAATGTTGGTATTGCAAAAAAAATTGTAGGCAGTATTTTGTTCAATATTTTATTATGGTTTCGTGGCATTAAGTTTGCACCGTACATGCCAATCAATAGATTCAAAACAGGCCCTAGTTTTTTCTTTAATTATTTGGGTTAAATCTTTGAGTTCGTTTTGATGAATAACAAGATAATCAAATTCAGGCCACTTTTCCGTTCGGGCCGTGTATAAGTAAAGAATATGCCTATCCAGTAGAAACGGTGCTGCTCGCAAACTTACATAAACGTCGGCTTCTCGCGGAATAAACTGTAATGACTCGGTTGACAGTTTAGGCAATGCAAAATAATCATGTAAAACTCCCATTGGCTTTGACGGTAAAAACGCAAAGTACAATGCCAAAACAAATACGCCCGCGCATGCTGGGATTGTGAAAGGCCGAACTTTGGAATTCGAAATATTTTTATTGAGGCCAAAAGCAGTAATAGTCGCAATATACACAGCCATTGCAGGAAAAAGTGCGTACTCGCGACCTAGTTCTCTCATATGCGATGAATTGGAAATAAAACTTATAATAAAATGAGGTAGTATCGGCAAAAGAAAAATCATATTTATTTTCTTCCAGAAAAAATAAAAGAGCCCCGCGCTCAAAAAGAAGACGATATACCCAATTTTTTCCAAAAATATCTTTGGACTCTCAAAAATACTTTGCAAATCTATACGGCCCAAGTAATCAAAACTTCGGCCAAAAATAAATTCATGAAAAATCACCAACCCAAAAAAATACGCTGTTCCGCAAACCACAAGTAACAAATAAGGTAAAACCGTTCGAAAGGATTTTTGGCGTACAACAATCAAATCATACGCAAGTGCGAAAAGTCCAAAACCCACACTCCAGCAGGCTAGAGTTTCCTTACATGACCAGCTTAGAACCGCCGCGGTTACTGCAACCCAGTGATATTTTTTTACCCAAAAATAATAAGTTAAAACAACAAACGGAAAACTCATATATTCGGCCTGCACATTCCACGTTAGTTGATTTCGAATGGGTCCAAGACAAAGGAATATAAGGCAGACAGCAAGCGATGACATGGTGTCAAATTTTAATATCTTGGCTAGATAAAATAAACACCAGGAACCTAAACCTGTGGTTAGCATTTGAAAAAATATCGCACAACTATAAGCCGGGATCCCTAACCGATAAAGAAAAGCTGGTGCTATTAAAATTGGTGATACGTGATCTGCTAAAAAATCACTTAGCCAAAATCGATTTAAACTAACCCAAAAACGACCGTGATTAGCAAAATTTACAGCAGCTTGATTAAAGATCTGTGTATCAACAACACTTTCACCAATAAAATTTCGCAGATTTAAAACTAAAGGTACAAAAATCAAAATGGTGACGATCACTGTAGTTATTGAAGTTTTTGACCACACCGTATTTGGAAAAACTAACGATACTATCTTCGGATATTTTAAAAATAAAATGACAATCATTCCGAGTATAATACGTGAAATATCAATAATACTTAGGCCTGAAAGCCAACAGATAGGTAAACTTAAAAATAATATAAACAAGCCGTGTGAGCTGTTTTTTTTAGTTGGCACAGCGTGCATACCATTCCTTTGTATCAAGGCAGATTGAAGTTTTCTCGATAATAGTTTGTGGTATTTTAGAAATTTCCGAGTGGTGTACCAGAGCATAACTCAATTTCGAATCGTAATCGCTTAGAAAAACTCCTTTGCGATCTAATAGAAATGGCGCTGATTTCAAGGTTGCAAAGACATTTTCTGTAAGTGGAATTTGAGTAAAATCATCGGCGTGATAGAAGTCTTCAAAAATCCACTCCTTAAAAATCTTCATCGGCCTTAAAGAAAGAAAGGAAAAATAAAAGCACATAAGTAGACAACATGGAACCAGTGGTAGCTTCAGGATTGAGTTTTTTTTAATTGGAAACAATACTTTTGTTGCTAAAATAGTGGTCAGAAATAAAATCATAGCAGGAAATAAAGCATATTGTTTGCTGATTTCGTACATATCGTCAAAACCAGATACCAGACTCATTCCAAAGTTCGGTAACACCGGTAGTAAAAATATCAAGTATTTAGGTTTTTGAATTGGAATGAAGAAAACACTAGCAATGAAAAAACATAGATATCTAAGTTTTTTAAAAACAAGCAAAGGATTTTGCCAAATCCAAGTGAAATCAAGCCTTGAAAGATAGTCGTAATCCCGACCAAAAAAAAGGCTGTGGTGGTAAATGACGAGGTAAAAATAAAAGCTTCCTGAAATTGTCAGAACTAAAAAAGGCAGGCTTTTTTGCCAGAAGTAATTCCGCCGATAAACCAACAAATAAGCCAAAGCAAAGAGACCAAATCCAACACTCCAACAAGCAAGGGATTCCTTGCAGGACCAACTTAAAACAGCCGTGAAAACCGAAAGCCAATTTTTATCTTTTAACCAAAAAAAATAGCTCGCAGCAATAAAGGGGAAACTCATATATTCCACCTGAACACTCCAGGTAAGTTGGCTTCGAAAAGTTGGCTGATAGAGAAGAAGCAAAAGTATAAGCAGTGAACTAAATATGTCGAATTTTAACTCTTTTAGGATCTTAATTGCAAAATAACTCCCGATCAAAAAGCATATCTGCTGGAAGACAATCGAAATTGAGTAAGCAGGGATACCGAGTTTGTAAAAAAAGGCCGGTATCAGTAGTATTGGAGAAACGTGGTCAGCTAAAAAATCGTTTTGTCCGGCACGATTTAAAGTTACCCAGAATCGACCATGATTTGCAAAGTTAACGGCTGCTTGATTAAAAATATTCGTGTCATTAACGGTATGCCCAAGAAAGTTTCTTAAATTGAGCTCTAACGGCAGAAGAACAAGAAAAGAAATTATTAAAATGCAAAGTAAATTCAATTTAAGTTTTGATGGTACAAAGGCAAATTTGCGAACTTCAGGATATTTCAGGTAAAGATACGCAATAACAATTAAAAAAAGACGAGCCAAATCCATGACATTCAGGCCCATCCACCACAGAATAGGAAGACAGAAAAAAATCGCTTCAAAAAAAATTGCTTTAAAGTAAAACCGCGGCCATTTATTTTGCAAAACTATTTTGGAGCTTAACAATGTATCGAACCTTGATCAGTATTCTAAGACACTTTTACAGTAGATACCTTCAAGTTTTTTGCGGCCCTGTAAAAAATTAATTTCGATTAAAAATCCACAGCCCAACACTTGGCCGCCGCTTTTTTCAATTAAATTCGCACTGGCTTTCATTGTGCCACCCGTGGCGAGTACGTCGTCGATCAGTGCAACTTTATTTCCGGGTTTGATGCTGTCGATATGCATATGAAGTTCGGCTTTACCGTATTCCAAGTCATAACTTTCCGAAATGGTTTTGAAGGGAAGTTTTCCCGGTTTTCTTAGCAACACAAGAGGCTTTTTAAGAGCCAGAGCAAGCGGTGCACCCAAAATAAAGCCTCTTGATTCGATAGCCGCGATAACATCAACCGATTTTGGATCGAAAAATTCCGCCATCCGTTCCAATGCAAATTTAAAAGCCTCGGGATCGGCCAATAACGGGGTTATATCTTTGAATAATATTCCCGGTGACGGGAAATTTTCGATGTTTCTTATATAAGAAGTTAAATCCATCATTTTGTGAAAAAATCTTTCAAAGCAAATTTCGCATCGAAAGTTTTCTCGGACAAAGTTTTCTGACCAAGGACAGACGGATGAAAACAATCGAGAGGCGAAACAAAATCGATCTCAAACTTTTCAATTGCGGTGCTATTGTCGTACTTGATATACGGATCTTGTAAATCTGCAATCAACTTTGCGACCTCTTTGTTGGCGCTTAGCCTAGCATTTTCGAAATCATTGCGAGATGTTTCGTCAGTACCTTCGTAAAGAGCAGGCTTACACATTCTGTAATTCACAATTCCTCCAAGACGCCATTTATTTGGGCAGGATTTAACCCATGGGTATTTAGGATTGTTTTTATATGTTTCGAAAAGTTGAAACACGCGATTTACATCTGGAATTCCCAGAAAAACAATTCGGGTTTGTTTACTATGCTGACGTACTTTTGCGATTAAATCTTCGATATTCTTGATATACGCCGCTTGAACATCCTCATACGGAATCGTGTTGCCTGCGGTGTCATATGGTTTGCATATATCGTTGGCGCCCATAAAAACAGCTAAATAATCCGGATTGGAATTTTTAAGCCAAGACCACTGCACATCTAAGCTACTGGACCTTGCGCTGGCTCTAGCTGCATTTTTAGCCAAAACTTTGACCTCAAACGGGTTTAGAATTTTTTGCAGACGTAAAGCGTGACTTTGCACCCTTTCATCCAAACCCGTCGCCCAAACTAAATCTCTGTTGTCTAAAAATTTTTCTGAGTCAAATCCTGTAGAAATAGAATCGCCGATTAATCCTATGGAATAAGTTTTTTGCGGTTTATTTACTTGTGCAGATATTAAGGGACTATAAAAAGCTAAAAATATCAAAAATACAAAATGGCCCATAAATTTTTCTCCCTTTTTTCGTGTTATGTTGGTTTTACCGTTTTTAAGTGCCAGTAATCAACTTTAAAGTCGCGAGGGAAACTTGTTGGTAGGTTTTAAATTTCATTGTAAACGTTCCACGACCCTGGGTCACCGAGCGCAGACGAGTGGAATAGCCAAACATTTCAGATAACGGCGCATCGGCACTTAAGATTTCCAAATGCCCTCTATTGTCAACGTTGTTCACGTGGGCGCGCCGCGAATTCAAATCCGAAATCACGTTAGACAAAAAATCATGGGGTACCGTAACTTCTAAAGCCATTAAAGGCTCTAAAAGCTTTGTTTTAGCGGCCCGCAGAGCCTCGCGAATAGCTTGAGCCGTAGCGATTTTAAACACATTGTTATCAGAACCTGGCAAAATAAAAGCGCCATCTTCCACGTCAATATCGACTCCGATCACAGGAAATCCAGCTGTCGGACCAGATAGCAGTCCTTCTTCCATGCCGCGTCTTACGCCTTCGTAGAATGTTTTAGGAATAGCGGTTTCTTTAGCTGAAATAGAATTTTTAACGGTCGCAATATTATTAGGTCGTACGGTCACTTTGACACGGGCAAACTGTCTGAGGCTGCCAATTTCTCGTTCAAAAACTTCTTCTCGAGTCATGGGTGCAACTGGCGCTTCACGATAAGAAACTTGCGGCGTACCAACGTTAACTTCAACTTTAAATTCTCGTTTAAGTCTATCAACACAAACATCCAGGTGTAATTCACCCATTCCACTTAAGATCATTTGGCCGGTTTCGCCATCCACTGAAATTTTAAGCGACGGATCTTCCCCCGCCAAACGTTCCAGAGCTTTGCTTAACTTATCGGAATCAACTGACGTTCGCGGTTCGATCGCAATTGAAATAACTGGCTCAGGAAATATAAGGCTTTCAAAGCGAATGGTGTGGTGCTGATCGGATAATGTGTCTCCAGTCATAATATTTTTTAAGCCGGACAATGCACAAATTTCTCCAGCTTCTACGCGCTCTACTTCCTTGCGATCGTTGGCCTGCATCAACACAATTTTTCCGACCCGTTCGCGTTTGCCAGTTCGAGTATTTAAAACAACACCTCCGGTTAACAATACTCCAGAATAGACGCGACAAAAAATCAACTGACCAACAAAGGGATCACTCATGATTTTAAACGCAATAGCAGAAAAAGGCTGATCTGCTTTGCGCTCTCGCACCAATGGTTTTTCTTGATCATCTGCGCTAAGTCCAGAAATCGCGGTTAAATCTTTAGGTGAGGGCAGATAATTAATGATAGCATCAAGCAAAAGTTGAACCCCTTTATTTCGAAAAGAGCTGCCACAAACTACTGGTGTTATTTTTAACGCAATGCTTGTTCGCCGAATAGCCTGCTGTAGATGAGTGCTTAAAATCGGCTCTCCCGATAAAAATAAATCTCCAAACTCTTCGTCGCAGTCCGCCAAGCTTTCAATCAGAACTTCCCGTGCAATCTGGCAGTCGGTTGTTAAATGTTCTGGTATGTCTTTTTCCGAAAATTTTGTGCCATCGGCTTCACCAATTCCCCAGTCAAAAAATTTCATAGTGCACAGGTCTATAACTCCCTGAAACTGATCTTCTGCTCCAACTGGAAATTGAATAGGCACAGGATTTGCGGCTAACTTTTCTTTTATTGACTGCACCGATGCAGCAAAATCAGCACCCACAAGATCCATTTTATTTATAAAACAAATTCTTGCGACTTTATATTTATCGGCCTGTCGCCACACGGTCTCAGATTGAGGTTCAACTCCTTGCACACTGTCGAAAACAGCAACAGCTCCGTCAAGAACACGCAACGACCGCTCGACTTCCACGGTAAAATCCACGTGGCCAGGCGTATCGATAATATTAATTTGATTGTTTTTCCAAAAACACGTTATAGCAGCTGCTGTAATGGTAATCCCGCGTTCTTGTTCTTGAGGCATCCAGTCCATGGTAGAAGTTCCTTCGTGAACTTCTCCGACTTTGTGAATAAGGCCGGTATAAAATAAAATACGTTCTGTGGTAGTGGTTTTACCGGCATCGATATGAGCCATAATCCCAACGTTGCGAAGATTTTCAACTGAGTACTGAAGAGACATAATATATTTTCAATCAAATTAAATAAAAAAAACTGATCATCGATTTCGATAGTCAGCTTTAAAATTAAAACAATATCTAGCTATGAAGACAACGCTAATTGCACGGTAATTAATTTTTCTAAAAGTTACCGTTGTAGTACTAATCTACCATCTAAAATGTGCGAAAGCTTTGTTAGCCTCAGCCATTTTATGAACATCTTCGCGTCGTTTAATAGCGCCGCCTCGCTTATTGGCAGCATCAAAAAATTCACCGGCCAATTTTTCGGACATACTTTTCCCAGTACGGTCCCGTGCAAATTCAATCAGCCAGCGAATTGCTAAAGCCTGTCTGCGGTCAGACCGTACTTCAATCGGCACTTGGTAATTAGAACCACCGACTCTGCGAGATTTCACTTCAACCAGGGGCTTAGTGTTTTCCACCGCATTTTTAAATACATCAATACCACTTTTGAAAGTTCCAAGGCCTTGAAGCCCTTTGGCATCGATCGAATCAATTGCGCTATAAAAAGCCTTTTCAGCCGCACTTTTTTTGCCGTGCTTCATCATGCAATTCATAAATTTTGAAACTAAAATATCTTTAAACTTTGGATCTGGGAGAATAGTTCTCTTTGGTATCTCACGACGACGGGCCATATTAAAATCTTTCCTTCAAATTGTATTTTTCATTTTATTTTTAAAATTCTTAAGTTGCTGCTTTAGGTCGTTTAGCGCCGTACTTACTGCGCGCTTGACGGCGAGCATTAACACCTGCTGTATCGAGGGAACCACGGACAACGTGATACCGCACACCCGGTAAGTCTTTGACTCTACCGCCACGCACAAGTACGACGGAGTGTTCCTGAAGATTGTGGCCTTCACCGCCAATGTAAGAAGTCACTTCCATGCCATTTGTAAGCCTAACACGAGCAACTTTTCGCAAAGCTGAGTTAGGCTTTTTAGGGGTTGCCGTATAAACACGAACACAAACTCCACGTCGTGACGGACAATTTTGTAAAGCAGGAGCCTTGGTTTTTCTTTTAGCCTGGGTTCTGCCCGTTCTTATAAGTTGATTAATTGTTGGCATTCTTTTCTCTTCTTTTAACCTTTAATACGTTTATAGCTGCTTTTTTCTCAATATCTTGTTTACTAAGACTTATTTTCTAACCTAAATTTACTTACGAAGCAATAAAATCATCCTGATTTAAGCTCGAGATGCTTCTTTTTCAACTTCAACAACCTCAGAAGTATGTTCTTCTTCACCATCAAGTCGAGATTTAATTGAGCGATAAATAGTAGCTCCTGTTCCAGCTGGAATCAAACGCCCCATAATGACGTTTTCTTTTAATCCCTTTAAGTCGTCAGTTCGGCTATAAATACTAGCCTCAGTTAGAACCTTAGTCGTTTCTTGGAAAGATGCCGCCGAGATAAAGCTATCGGTTGCGAGCGATGCTTTCGTAATCCCAAGTAGCAATGCATCGTACTTAACAACTCGTTTTCCTTCTGCCGCAAGCGTGACGTTTAATTCATCAACGTCGGCTTTTTCGACTTGTTCGCCGACTAGGAATTTACTTTCTCCGCTATCAGATACTTTCACGCGGCGTAGCATTTGTCGCACGATAACTTCAATATGCTTGTCGTTAATTTTAACACCTTGAAGCCTGTAAACCTCTAGGACTTCGTCGGTTAAGTAACGAGCTAAAGCAGTACGACCGAGTACTTCGAGAATTTCGTGAGGATTTGGCGAACCATCGACTAAAGCTTCGCCCTTTCGCACGTAGTCACCTTCGGTTACTACAACGTGCTTGCCCTTCGGAATTAGATATTCTTTTTCGTTACCTTCATCGTCAGTTAATAGAAGTTTTCTTTTACCCTTTGTGTCCGGCCCAAAAGTCACCGTACCGTCACGATCAGCCATGATGGAAACATCTTTAGGCTTTCGCGCCTCAAATAATTCAGCTACGCGAGGTAGACCACCAGTAATGTCTTTAGTTTTGGCAGTTTCGCGAGGAATTTTTGCTATAATATCACCAGGAGCAACTTGGCCACCATTTTCAAACGCAATAATTGCTCCAACCGGAAGATTGTAACGGGTGTCTTTTTTGCCGCCACCTTGAACAACTTCTAATGCAGGTTTAAGTTCGCTGCTTTTGGATTCAATAACTGTTTTACGTGACAAAAACGTGTTTTCGTCTAGCCGCTCTTCAATGGTATGGCCTTCACGCAAATCAACGTATTTTACGGTTCCCAAAAATTCCGAAACAATCGGAACAGCAAACGGATCCCATTCAGCAAGTCTCGCACCTGCAAGTACGGCTTGCTTATCTTTCACCAGCAAAGTTGAACCGTAAACAATCGGGTAAACATCTTTTACAATACTTTTGTCGTCGACAAGTTCGATTTCACCGTTTCGGCTTAACACCACCAACTGACCATCGCGGTTTGCGACGGTTTTTAGATTTTTAAATCGAGTAAAACCAGAGAACTTGCTATCTAAAGTCGTTTTTTCAACCTTGTGAGAAATCGTTCCACCAAAGTGGAAAGTACGCATAGTAAGCTGAGTACCAGGCTCTCCGATAGATTGCGCTGCAATGACCCCGATAGCTTCGCCGACGTTAACCAAGCGTCCAAACGCCAAGTCGCGGCCATAACATTTTGCACAGGTTCCGCGGCGTGATTCGCAGGTTAACACCGAACGGATTTTGACAGTTTCAATACCAACTTCGTCAACAATTTTTGCCAACTTCTCGTCAAATAATTCCCCAGCTGCCAAAATTAAGGCACCGGTTTTAGGATGTGTAATATCTTCGACAGATGCTCGTCCTAGAATTCTTTCGCCCAAGGTTTCTTTAATATCGGAACCTTCCCGCAGCGGAGTCATGTTGATACCATCGGTGGTACCACAATCAAATTCAGACACGATTGCATCCTGGGCCACATCCACAAGTCGTCTTGTCAAATAACCAGAGCTTGCGGTTTTTAAAGCAGTATCAGCCAGACCTTTACGTGCACCGTGAGTCGAAGTAAAATATTCCAAAACCGACAGACCTTCGCGAAAGTTCGAGGTAATTGGCGTTTCAATAATCTCCCCGCTTGGTTTCGCCATAAGTCCGCGCATACCCGCAAGCTGACGAATCTGCTGAGCAGAACCCCGCGCTCCAGAGTCCGCCATCATAAAGATCGAGTTATCGCTGGCTACACGTTGCTTTACACCTTTGTAGTCAATTTTATCGGTCTCAGCGATATTTTCAAACATTTCATGGGCGATGCTTTCTGTAACTTTGGCCCAAATATCTACTACTTTATTGTACCGTTCGCCTTCAGTCAAAAGACCTTCAGAGTACTGCTCTTTAATTTTTTTAACTTCGTCATAAGCACCTTCTAGAAGTTTTGGTTTGCTAGTTGGTACTACCATGTCGCCAATAGAAATTGACAGACCGGCCTTGGTCGAATAGCGGTAGCCCATAGATCGTAGAGCATCAGCTAGCAACACTGTTCTTTTTGGTCCACAAAGATGGAATACAAAATTTACTAGCTTGGCCATTTCTTTTTTGCCCAAAACTTTATTGATGTGAGAAAAAGATAAATTCTCTGGCAATACTTCAGACAATAATACCCGGCCGACGGTGGTATCAAAACTTTCATTATCAATCCGAACTTTAATCGGAGCCTGAATGGCCACTAATCCATGATCAAAAGCAACGCGTACTTCTTCGATGGAAGAAAAAGATTTGCCAGCTCCCGTGGCACTAATATCGTCTTTTGTTAAATAATAAATTCCCAAAACAATATCTTGCGATGGAACTATAACCGGGCTTCCCGATGCCGGACTTAAAATATTATTGGTCGACATCATCAGAACACGCGCTTCCATCTGGGCTTCCACTGATAAAGGTACGTGGACGGCCATCTGGTCACCGTCGAAGTCCGCATTAAATGCAAAACAAACAAGCGGATGAAGTTGGATCGCTTTTCCTTCAATTAATACCGGCTCAAAAGCTTGAATTCCAAGTCTGTGCAGAGTTGGGGCTCGGTTGAGCAAAATCGGATGTTCTTTAGTTACTTCTTCGAGGCAATCCCAAACTTCTGGGCGTTCTTTCTCCACAAGTTTTTTGGCACTACGAATATTGGAAACAATTCCGTGTTCTTCAAGTTTATTGTAAAGAAACGGCTTAAATAGTTCAATGGCCATCTTTTTAGGAAGTCCACACTGATGAAGCCGAAGTTCCGGACCCACAACAATGACTGAACGACCGGAATAATCCACGCGTTTTCCCAATAAATTTTGACGAAAACGACCTTGTTTTCCTTTGAGCATATCCGAAAGTGAACGCAGTGGCCTCTTGTTTGCACCAACATAATGCTTGCCCCGACGACCGTTATCAAACAGCGCGTCGACTGATTCTTGGAGCATGCGTTTTTCGTTACGAACGATAAGTTCCGGCGCATTCATTTCAATTAATTTAATCAAACGGTTGTTTCGAGAAATCACTCGTCGGTAAAGATCATTTAAATCGGAATTGGCAAAACGTCCACCTTCCAAAGGCACCAAAGGTCTTAAATCAGGAGGCAAAACTGGGATAACACTTAACATCATCCATTGTGGTTTGGCCATAAATTCGCCGCTCTCGTCCATCTGATTGAAAGCTTCAACAACCTTCAAACGCTTTTGGATTTTTTTACGGGCCGCATCTGAAGTTGTGCCATCAAGGTCAATTCTTAGTTGATCGGCTAACTCTTCAATACGCAGACCACCAAGAAGTTCTTGAATCGCTTCGCCGCCTGAGCCAACTCGAAAAGTTCCGTTGCCGAATTCACTAAGTGCTTTGTCGTATTCTTCTTGCGAAAGAACATCACCTTTAGACATTTTTGTAACCGTTTCATTACCCGGATCCAAAATAACATACGATTCGCTGTAAAGAATTCGTTCAACGTCTTTGAGTAAAATATCTAGAATCGCTCCGATCCGAGATGGCAGGGATTTCAAAAACCAAATATGAGCCACTGGTGTTGCGAGGTTAATATGCCCCAAACGCTCACGACGAACTTTGGCTTGAATCACTTCTACGCCACACTTATCGCACACAATTCCACGATGCTTCATGCGCTTATATTTGCCGCAAATACATTCAAAATCGCGCACTGGTCCAAAGATTTTTGCACAAAACAAACCGTCGCGCTCAGGCTTGAATGTTCGGTAATTAATCGTTTCGAATTTTTTCACTTCACCATAAGACCAGCTTCGAATCTTTTCTGGTGAAGCAACCGAAATTTTTACCCCAGTAAAGCTTAAAGGATCACTAGGCTTAGGGCTAAAAGTTAAGAAATCATTCATGCAATATCCTTTTTTTCTACTAACAGAGTTAAACGGTAACTCGCTTCGTTATTTATTTTTTTTCAAATCTCATGGGACACAACTTGATCTCCGTCTTTACGTAATAGCGATACGTCAAGACCAAGACTTTGCAGTTCTTTAATCAGCACGTTGAAACTTTCAGGAAGTCCTGGCGTCATGATGTTAGTACCTTTAACAATCGCTTCATACATCCGTGTTCGTCCTACAACATCATCAGACTTCACTGTTAGAAATTCCTGAAGTGTGAACGCGGCGCCATAAGCCTCCATAGCCCAAACTTCCATTTCTCCAAGTCGCTGACCACCGAATTGTGCTTTTCCGCCTAAAGGCTGCTGTGTAATAAGACTGTAGGGTCCGGTTGCTCGTGCATGAATTTTTTCGTCGACCAAGTGATGAAGTTTAAGCACATACATCACTCCCACCGTAACGGGCTTGTCGAATCTATTGCCTGTTCTTCCATCGTAGAGATAAACCTGTCCAGTGCGGTCAAATCCCGCTAGCGTCAGAGTATCGCGAATTTCTTCTTCCGTAGCCCCATCAAAAACTGGGTTTGCAAAATGCACACCGTTTTTATATTTGCTTAAAAAAGTTTTAAGCTGATCTTCGGTAGCAGATTTTACAAATTTTTCCACTTCTGGATCGTTTTTCCAAACACTAAGCGCATACTTTTGTAGTTCTTCTTTAGGAGAATTTTCTTCTAAAAAGCGACTTATTTTTTCGCCGATTCCTTTGGCAGCCCAACCCAAATGTGTCTCAAGAATTTGTCCCACATTCATACGTGACGGAACACCGAGAGGATTTAACACCACGTCAACTGGTTTGCCGTTGGCTAAAAATGGCATATCTTCTTCGGGAAGGATGCGCGAAACAACCCCTTTATTCCCGTGCCGTCCTGCCATTTTATCACCGACTGCAAGTTTACGTTTAATAGCCACATAAACTTTTACAAGCTTGATAACCGTTGGCGGCAACTCGTCGCCTTTTTTAACTTTTTTAATTTGTTCATCACTAATAAAGCGAATTAAATTAATTTTCTCTTTTAAGTTATCTAAAGCTTTTTTGAGATTCGAGCTATTTTCTAACTTTTTAACCGTAACTTGTTCCCAAAGGCTGTAATCGAGATTTTCTAAAAATGCCGCGTCGACTTTGGAGCCTTTTTTGGCCACAACTTCGCCACTGTCATCTTTAATATCTGCAGCAAGTTCATCAGCAGCCGAAATTCGCGCGATCTTTCCAACTGCCGAGTCCTTGATGATAGAAATTTTATCAGATTCATCTTTTTTGATTTTCGCAACTTCCTGAGCTTCAATCTGCAAACTGCGCGAATCTTTTTCTTCACCAGCACGGGCAAAAACCTTGGCTCCGATAACGGTTCCTACAACTCCTGGCGGTACTCGCAAAGAGGTATCACGAACGTCCCCTGCTTTCTCACCGAAGATAGCTTTTAACAGTTTTTCTTCTGGGGTGAGTTGGGTTTCGCCTTTTGGGGTGATTTTTCCAACCAAAATATCGCTAGGCTTGACTTCAGCACCAATTCGAATGATTCCTGCATCGTCGAGATTCTTAAGAGCTTCTTCACCCACGTTAGGTATATCACCGGTGATTTCTTCGGCGCCTAACTTTGTGTCTCGAGAAATACATTCAAATTCTTGAATATGAACACTGGTGAATAAATCTTCTTTCACAACTCGTTCGGAAATAAGAATTGAATCTTCAAAGTTGTAACCATTCCAAGGCATAAATGCCACTACGACATTTTGGCCTAAGGCAAGTTCTCCAAGTTCAGTCGCGAATCCATCAGCTATGATATCGCCTTTACGAACAGTTTCACCTTTTTGAACAATCGGGCGTTGGTTAATACAGGTGTCAACATTAGAGCGCTTGTATTTCTGCAAATTGTAAATATCAACATCGGCTCCGACTTCGGTCAAATTGTCCGTATCGGCTTCGAAAGTTTTTAAAACAATACGATCGGAATCAAGTGCCACAACGACACCATCCCGTTTAGCAACAACAGTAGCACCAGAATCTCGAGCCACGGTTCTCTCAAGGCCAGTGCCAATCAATGGAGCTGCAGTTCGAATTAACGGCACTGCTTGGCGCTGCATGTTGGAACCCATTAGAGCGCGGTTCGCATCGTCATTTTGTAAAAATGGGATCAAAGAAGCTGCCACAGAAACCAGTTGATTCGTCCCAACATCCTTCAAATCGGCTTCTTCCGCTCGCACAATTTCGCTCTCACCGCTTCGGCGAGCACCGATAAAATTATCACCAGGTTGGCTGTGATCAAAAGTCGCTTGGGCCACCACGTGATTTTTGTGTTCTTCGTTAGCAGAATAATATTTTACAGAGGCATCTTTAATATTTTGAAATGGAGTTTCGATAAACCCATATTCATTCACTCGCGCAAAACAAGCCAAAGATGAAATCAAACCAATATTTGGTCCCTCTGGTGTTTCAACAGGACAAATTCTTCCGTAGTGCGTTGGATGCACGTCGCGCACTTCGAAACCTGCGCGATCTCGACTCAAACCACCAGGTCCAAGGGCGGATAGGCGCCTTTTGTGCGTGATCTCTGATAGAGGATTTGTCTGATCCATAAACTGACTGAGCTGCGAACTTCCAAAAAATTCTTTAACCACCGCAGTCACGGGTTTGTTGTTAATAAAATCCGAAGCCAACGCATTTGCCAAATCATGCGACTGAAGTTTTTCTTTAATTTGCTTTTCCATTCGCAAAAGACCTAGGCGATACTGATTTTCTAAAAGCTCGCCAACCGCGCGTACGCGGCGATTTCCAAGGTGATCAATATCGTCGATTTCTCCGTCGCCATTTTTTAATTTCAAAAGATATTCAACGGTTTTTAAAATGTCTTCTTTACTTAAGGTTCTTTGCTCTAAATCCGCATCAACTCCCAGACGTGCGTTAATTTTTAACCGACCAACAGTAGTTAAATCGTAACGATCAGGATTAAAAAATAGATTATCAAAAACCTTGTTAGCTTCTTCTAAAGTCGGTGGTTCACCTGGCCGTAGACGTTTAAATATCTCAACGACGGCCTCATTTTTCGTGGTGACTTTATCGTTTACAAGAGTATTTCGAAAGGCAGCGTCGACGTTTAAATCATCAATAAATAAGATTTTAAATTCATCGATTCCGCTTTTAAAAATATTTTTTAACTGTTCTTTTTCAATTTCCGTGTTCAAAGGAATAACAACGTCACCGTTCTTATCCGCAACTTCTTCCGCGGTCACTTTTCCTAGTAAGTCCTCAGCACTTAAGTCTTGAAATTCAAGACCTGCCTGCTGCATTTGACGAATGGCTCCTGCCGAAATTCGGCGACCACGTCGCACAAAAACTTTCCCGGTTTTCGGATCAGTAATATCAGAACTTGCTCTTTGCGATTTCAGCAAATCAAAATCAAGTTGTTTCAAGAATTTACCGTCGCGGATAAAAACCTGTTCTTTTTTGTAAAAATAATCCAGCAATTGAGCTTCGGTGTATCCGAGAGCTTTTAAAAGAATCGACGCATGCAGTTTGCGGCGCTTGTCGATTCGCACATGTAAAATATCCTTCGAGTCAAATTCAAAATCAAGCCAGCTTCCGCGGTAAGGAATAATGCGGGCGGTATAAAGGACTTTTCCTGTAGTGCTGTTGTTACCTTTATCGTGGTCAAAAAAGACCCCTGATGAACGATGAAGCTGCGAAACAATGACTCGCTCGATACCATTTATGATAAAAGTACCGTCGTTGGTCATAAGTGGAATTTCGCCAAAATAAACCCATTGCTCACTGATAAGTCCTAAGCCTTTAGCGCCAGTGTTTTTATCAATTTCAAAACGCACAAGTTTGATTTTAACTTGCAGTGGAGCCGCATAACTCATGCCCCTTTGACGGCATTCGTCCACATTATACTTAGGGTCATCGAAATAATAATTAACATATTCCAAGGTCGCAGCTCCCGACTGGTCTTCAACTGGGAAAACCGAGCGAAATACGGATTCCAGGCCAACGTTCTTACGCTTGCTTGGGTCGATATCCGACTGAAGGAATTGGTTATAACTATTCTTTTGAATTTCTATTAAATAGGGAATTTCAATAGCAGAAGTTACTTTTGCAAAGCTTTTTCGAGGACGAGTAAAACTAGATGCGAGAGACGTCATGGGAAGAGGTTCCTCTTTCGAATTGGGTAGCTGACGAGACAAAAACAACCCCAAAAGCACAACAACGTGCTTCGTGGGGCTCTTAAATGATTAACTTTTATTCAATCTAAAACGTTACCTTCATAAAATCTTCGGTAGAATTATTTCAGTTCTACTTTTGCTCCAGCGGCTTCAAGCAGTGCTTTGAACTTTTGCGAATCGGCTTTGTTTAAGCCTTCTTTAACGGTCTTTGGAGCTCCTTCTACCAGATCTTTAGCTTCTTTCAGCCCAAGACCTGTGATCGTGCGAACTTCTTTAATCACGTTAATTTTCTTATCGCCGCCTTCTTTAAGAATAAGCGTAAATTCGGTTTGCTCTTCAGCAGGTGCTGCGGATGCTCCCGGCATAGCGGCCACGGCCACTGGTGCTGCGGCTGACACGCCAAATTTAGTTTCCAATTCTTTTACAAGCTCTGCGGCCTGAATAAGAGTTAGATTGCCAAGATACTCAATTACTTGTTCCTTTGATAAAGACATGATGTCCTCCTAATTTGTGACTTGAAAAGTTATTGTCACTCAATAACTTTTCAAAAATTTAAACTTATGCCTTCTTTTCTTTGATGGCATTAATAACTTGCACTAGACTTCTTGGAACCGCATTCAAGATGCCCAAAATTGAGCGATGAGGCGACACAAGAAGACCAGCTATCTGACCCAACAGAACCTCACGGCTTGGAAGTTCCGAAATCATTTTCAATTGGGATGGCGATAAAAGAGCTGCATCCATAAGACCCGAGGTTAATTTAAAATGCTCGTTGGTCTTGGCAAAATCCACCAATGCTTTTGCGACCGGTGCAGGATCACCATAAACATAAACAACACCGATAGGCCCTTTCAGGCTCTGTTTAATAATAGAGTGTGGCGTACCTTCAACGGCTTTAATTGCCACTCGGTTTTTTAAAACTTTAAACTCCGCATTCACTTTAAACAGATTTTTTCTAAGGATGGTTAAATCGGCAACGCTCAATCCGCGGTATTCTGCGACAAATGCAGAGCTTGCCTTGTCGAATTTTTCTTGAAAAAGTGTCTTTAAAACTGCCTTTTTCTTCTTATCTATTGTCATACTCAAATGTTCCTTTGGTAAATGCTTTGACTTACAGAAATTCCGACTAAAATCTACATTCGGTAAGGCGACGGATCAATTTTGATACCAGGGCTCATGGTCGCCGAGAGGGAAACTTTTTTAATATACGTACCTTTAGATGTTTGCGGCTTTAGCCTGATTAAAGCATCCATGACAGCTCTAACGTTCTCGGCGATTTTTTCGCTTTCAAAGCTAACCTTCCCTACCGGAGCATGAACAATTCCAGCTTTATCGACTCGATATTCAGCTTTACCGGCTTTAAGCTCACTAATAGCTTTGCCTACATCTGCAGTAACAGTTCCTAATTTCGGGTTAGGCATAAGTCCCCGTGGTCCTAAAACCTTACCAAGACGCCCAACAACTCCCATCATATCGGGAGTGGCAACAACTTGATCGAAATCAAGCCATCCACCGCTAATTCTTACTGCTAGATCATCTGCTCCAACAGCTTCGACTCCAGCTTGGGACGCAATAGATGCGTTCTCGCCTTTAGCAAAAACCACAATCCTAACAGATTTACCCAAACCATTGGGAAGCACCGTAGCGCCTCGCACGTTCTGATCCGCCTGACGTGGATCTACACCCAAATTCACAGCTAAATTGACGGTTCCATCAAACTTGCTGTATGAAATTTCTTTTAAAACTTTAGCGGCCTCTGACAAGTCGTAGAGTTTTTCTCGACTGTACTTTTCGGCGCTGCTTTTATATTTCTTTCCGCGACTCATCTAAAACCTCCAAGTGGTACAAGCGTCGTAAATTTAATCACAACTCCCACAGTATTATTTCTACTGACCGACGACTTCTAATCCCATGCTACGCGCCGATCCTGCAATCATGCGCGAAGCGTTTTCAATGTCTGTTGCGTTTAAATCTTCCATTTTCATTTTTGCAATTTCTCGGACGTGAGCCATGGAAATCGTTCCACAGGATGTTTTTCCGGGAGTTTGCGACCCGCTTTCAAGTTTTGCGAATTTTTTTAACAACTGGGTCGCAGGCGGACTTTTTGTGATGAAAGAAAAACTTTTATCGGCATAGACTGTGATGATCGTTGGTAAGATATCTCCAGTTTGCTTCTGAGTTTTTGCATTAAATTCTTTACAAAAACCCATAATATTCACACCTCTTTGACCCAATGCTGGACCAATTGGAGGTGATGGATTTGCTTTTCCTGCAGGGATTTGTAACTTTATGTAGCCGACAATTTTCTTTGCCACTTGGTATCCTCAATTAAAAAACATAGCCTATTGGTATATCTAACGAAATTTTGACTGTCAAACAAAAAAAAAATTAAGATTTGTCGACTTGATTAAAATCTAAGTCAACCGGAGTTTCGCGACCGAGAATTTTAACAATAATTCTTAATTTCATCTTATCCATTTTGACTTCATCCACGACGCCATCAAAATTACTAAATGGTCCTTCTTTTACTTTAACCACATCGCCTCGTTTAAACCGAGATTCCGCCACCATTGCAGATTTTTCGTCTGGCTTCATGGCTTCGGGATTTGTGATTCTTAAAACCTCATGCTCGGGAACAGCGCTTGGATTTCGAGCATTCCCAACAAATCCTGTGATTTTCGGTGTTCCACGAACCAAAGCGCTCGACTCGTCATCAAACGCCATTTCGATTAATATATAACCCGGAAATGATGTTTTAACGACTTGCTTTTTCTTTCCGCTTTTTAAAATTTGCTCGCTTGATGTGCGCGGCACAAAAATGTTTCCAAATTTATGCTCAATTTTTTGTGTTTTAACACGTTCCAGCAAAGCCGTTCGTGCCTTTTCCTCAAAACCTGAATAAGTGTGCACTATGTACCAGCGTTTCGGTAATTCACTTTGAGATACAGGAGTTTCTAACGAACTCGACATTTAAAAAATTTCCTTTTTACTTCCATTAGGTCAGTAACTGATGAAGTATTCGACCCCAGATACCATCAAAAATAAATAACACCACTGCAAAGAAAGCAACAACAATACATACAATCATGGTTAATTTGCGAGTCACTTCCCACGTCGGCCAGCTTACTTTGCGAACTTCCGAAACGGAACCCAACAAAAATTCTTCACGGTTAGAGTCATGATACAAAGCATATGTTGCTGCTAGACCCAAACCTACAGAAGCTAAAATTACCAACGGACTAAACCACAGTTCTGTTGTGTAAGCAGGCAATAATTTGAAAGTTGCGAAAGAAATTGCTTTCCAAAATAAAAGAGAAACGATTAGGACCAAACACACCAAACAGATATTAAGCCAGGTTCTATCGTCTTTTTGCACTTTTCATAACCCTTCTCGGAAAGATCTTCATTTTAAATTGGCAGGCGGGGTGGGATTCGAACCCACAACATACGGATTTGGAATCCGTCGCTCTACCGTTGGAGCTACCCGCCTAAAACTAAAGCGACGAATGGATTGATTTTTTTTAATTAACCAAAAACTTAATCTGTAATCTCAGCAACCACACCGGCACCAACTGTTCTGCCGCCTTCACGGATCGCAAAACGTAGTTCCGTATCCATCGCAATTGGAGATATTAATTCTACGTCCATCGCAATGTTGTCACCGGGCATCACCATTTCGACATTATCTGGCAACTTTATATCACCGGTAACATCAGTTGTTCTAAAGTAAAACTGAGGTCTGTATCCTTTGAAAAACGGAGTGTGACGACCGCCTTCTTCCTTGGTCAGAATATACACCTGTGCCTTGAATTTTTTGTGAGGAGTAATCGAACCTGGCTTCGCTAGAACTTGACCACGTACAACTTCTTCGCGTTTTGTTCCGCGTAAAAGTACGCCGACGTTATCGCCTGCACGGCCCTCATCAAGAAGTTTTCGGAACATTTCAACACCCGTACATACAGTTTTTGTTGTTGGATTGATGCCGATAATTTCGATTTCTTCACCGTTTTTAACAATTCCTCTTTCGATACGGCCAGTCACAACCGTACCGCGACCGGAGATAGAAAACACGTCTTCGATTGGCATCAAAAACGGCCTTTCGATTGGACGGTGTGGCATGGGAATATATTCATCGCAAGCCGCAATCAATTCTACAATTTTTTTGCCCCATTCAGAATCTGGAGTTCCTGATTCTAAAGCCTTTAAAGCGGAACCACGAATAATCGGTGTGTCGTCGCCAGGAAACTTATAGAGTGTAAGAAGTTCACGAACTTCCATTTCTACAAGGTCAAGTAATTCTGCGTCATCAACCATGTCGCATTTATTAAGGAACACAACAATTTTTGGCACACCAACCTGGCGAGCTAAAAGAATGTGTTCACGAGTTTGTGGCATCGGACCGTCAGACGCACTCACAACCAAAATAGCGCCGTCCATCTGGGCCGCACCCGTGATCATGTTTTTAACGTAGTCAGCATGACCTGGACAATCCACGTGAGCGTAATGCCGTTTTTCAGATTCGTACTCAACGTGCGAAGTTGAAATGGTAATACCGCGCGCTTTTTCCTCAGGTGATTTGTCAATCTGATCGTAGCTTAAAGCCTGACCACCAAATTTCACCGACATCACTCGAGTAATAGCTGCTGTTAATGTTGTTTTACCGTGGTCAACGTGGCCAATCGTGCCAATATTAACGTGCGGTTTTTTACGCTCAAACTTCTCTTTCGACATTCAAAATCCTCCTGAAGAGTAAAAATATATTTAAAGAACCTAAACCTTATCAACCAAAGAGACAATAGACATTTGCAGTCATTTGCGCCAATCGACACTTCATCTCAAAAAAACCAAATCAAAAAGCTTTATTTAAAAAGCTTCATCGAGTCTGCTTAACAAGTAAACTCTGGAGCCCAGAACGGGACTCGAACCCGTGACCTCGTCCTTACCAAGGACGTGCTCTACCAGCTGAGCTACCTGGGCAGAAAAGCTGGAGCGGGCGACGAGAATCGAACTCGCGACATTTAGCTTGGAAGGCTAATGCTCTACCAGCTGAGCTACACCCGCAACAATTTTGGTGGATGGAGAAGGATTCGAACCTTCGAAGACTATTGTCAACGGGTTTACAGCCCGTCCCCTTTGGCCACTTGGGTATCCATCCCCACTACTCCCTCACTTCAACGATCTAAACATATCACTGGAGCTGGCGATGGGACTTGAACCCGCAACCTGCTGATTACAAATCAGCTGCTCTACCAATTGAGCTACACCAGCAACACGATACGAAAACAATCCATGATGCACAAAAGATTAATCTTGTTTCAAAATAGACGAGTAATAATTGATACTACTGGTGCATTCCGGTGTCAAGCGATTGAAACTTTAAACTTAATTCGGTGTTCAAAAAAGTTTAGGACGGAAAAAATAGGTTATTCAATTTCCTTAAATTTAATCATTTTTTTTAATTTTTAAAAATAAAAACATTTCAGGGGATGATTCGACCGATCGAACAGTCTTTTTTGAATACAATTTGCGGGTCGGTCTGCATATATCCCCTGAAATGTTTTTATTTTTAAAAATTAAAAAAAGATGATTAAATTTAAAGAAATTGAATAAACTATTGTTTCCGGCCAAAAAATTTTCTCCCCCTCCCCTTCCCGCTCGTTCCTTTTGAAACTTCGAACGGAGACGTAAACTTGCTTAGTCTATTGGAATTTTTAAGGAGTTTTATTCTTTTTTTGGGCTTTTTATTTAGAAAATATAAAACGTTTCAGGGATATATGCAGACCGGCCCCGTGACCTTTTGCTTTGCAGATTCCTCCCGGTCGAATCATCCCTGAAACGTTTTATATTTTCTAAATAAAAAGCCCAAAAAAAGAATAAAACTCCTTAAAAATTCCAATAGACTAAGCGAGATTTCGAGCGAAGTGAGATATAAAAATGCCCGCGGCCACCGATACATTTAAAGAATCGATTTTTTTTCGTAATGTCGGAATGGACAAGATCTCGTCACAGGACTCAATAACGCCTTTTTTCAGGCCCGTCTCTTCGTTACCCAATATAATCACCGAGCGTTTAAAATTTAAATCGTATGTATGCAAAGATTTGCCGTTCATTTCCGAACCAAATATCCAAAAATCTTGTTTTTTAAGCTGTTCGAGGGCTGTTTTAAGATTTGTGACCTGCACCAAGTCCACAGCTGAGAAACCACCTTGCGCAGTAGCTACCGAGCTTTGCGTTAAAAGCGCTTGCCGATCTTTGGGCGCCAAAAGAAATCGCACACCGAAAAAAGCGCACGTGCGCGTAATGGCACCGACATTTCTTGGGTCTTGCACATGGTCTAAAGCTACTATGACTTCTTTTTCCGCGAGATTTTTAGTTAGATAATCAAAATCTTTGAGCTCTATTTTTATGTGAGCAAAGCAACTTTGCCGCGATAGTTGATCGTTTTTTGTAACCTTAAACGTGCGAAAAGTTTTCTGGACTAAATCAAAATCGTTGGAACGAGCATAGATCTTCTCAATCGCAAGAGGGCGATTTCGCACATACTCTTCCACGATCGGCAGCCCCTCAATCAAAAATATATTGTTGATTTCTGTCAATGTATATCCCGCAGAAAATCTTTCAGTTTAAGAGTCTGCGACTGAGGTAAATTGTCTAAAGCTATTTGAAAAATAAATCGCGTGAGGCTATGGATTCGAGTTTCAAAAAAATTTGAACTTGCAGGATGTGCTAAGCACTGCTCGGCAATGGATTCAACACAGTCGGCATCAACCATTCCGTCGGAATCGATAAAAAAAGACGTTACATAATTAGAATTCAAACTCAATGCAAATTGGCGAAGTTCGTTAAATGGAAAGGCGATTTCAGTTGCTTGAAAGCTGCTTTTAACAAAATGTAGAAGCATCGAATAGGTGTCTAGACGAGCTCGAATTCGACTTAAAACAGGAGTGTTTAAACTACGATGCGAATCTTTGCGGTTACGTAATTTACAAAATCCGAGCTGCGAAAATCGAAAAATTAAGTTCAGGGTATTCAATTGCGAAAGCTTTGAATTTTTAATGACCAAATCCACATGTGAGTCCACCCCGATAAGTTCAAAAAGATCGTGCATAAACGTCCCTTCTTGAATACTTGTCTGCCAGTCTAAATTTGAAATTTCGATTGTTGTAGCTTCGGTCAAGCGATTTCGAAAAGAATGAAATTGGCATCCCAATGCAAACCCTTCGTCTATGAGTTGCGCGGTGCCGTCTTCAAAAACAATTTCATTTGCGGTTAGATTTTTTCCGCTCTCAAGTTGAAAAAATATTTCGTCGGGTAAAAATAAACTGTAAAAAATAGACCTAACTTGCAGTTTCAAAGCAGTCCAGAGTTTATTGTTGTCAAAAACTTTTCCGGTTAACAAAACCTGGCCAAATTTATTATTTCGATCAACTTTCACGGCAGCTTCGGTAAGCTGGTCTAAAGTAATCATGCTTTCTCTGTAAATAATCTCACCAAGACGATCATCTATTAAATTTGACGAAGCGAAAATTATTTCACCTTCACTAAAAAAAATTTTTTTGACTCCAAAGCCAGAATCGGTGGTGATGAGGCCAGACCATTTTCGTTGATTTATTCCCACCAAAAGATCGCGAAATACCTCGGCGCTGCATTTTGCAAATCCATCTAGATAATTTTCAGTGATAAAAGGAAAGTTTGAAGATTGCAGTAAAATGCGATTTTCATCAACAACTCGTGCCTCCCATTTTTTTCCCATATCAAGGTGAGCAGCATCAAAATAAATGCCCGAGTTATCTTGCTTAATAGCCATAGTTTTAAAAGTCATAAATCCTCACTATCTTTAAGTTGGTTCGAATCAATTCCCAGAAGTTTAATTTTTTTATGCAGATGACTTCGTTCAACCCCAATAACTTCGGCAGTACGCGAGATATTCCAATTATTTTCTTGAAGTTTTTCCAACAAAAATAGCTTTTCAAAATGTTGTTTGGCGTCTTTTAAGGAATTGGTAGGAATAGTGTCAGGGCGTGCAAGGTTTTTTTCATATTCGGAAATAATTTCAATGGGAAGATGACTTAAGTCGATTTTTGGACTAGCAACTGTGACACAAAGTCTTTCGACGAGGTTTTTTAATTCGCGAACATTTCCAGGAAAATGATAGGTCTGAAGGGCGGAAAATGACGCTTCGCTAAAATCTTTTTGCAAACCGCCGAGATCTTTTTTTAATTCTTTCAAAAAAAATTCTACCAATGGCAATATATCTTCTTTACGTTGCCGCAGTGGCTGCATATGAATTGGAACAACGTTTAACCTATAGAATAGATCTTCACGAAATCGCCCCGCGGAAATTTCTTGATTTAAATCTTTATTAGTAGCCGCTATAAGTCGCACATCTACACTGACAGCACTTTCATCGCCAAGTTTTTCAAACTTTTTATCTTGAATGATGCGCAGAATTTTGGCTTGAGTTCGAAGCGACATATCGGCTATTTCATCGAGAAACAATGTACCGCCGTGGGCTTGTTCAAACTTACCTTTTTTGGCCGCAATGGCACCCGTAAACGCTCCTTTAACATGACCGAACAATTCACTTTCGATTAGCTCTTCAGGAATTGCGGCGCAGTTAACGGCAATGAACGGAGCCTTCGAACGATCGCTAAACTGATGAATATTGCGCGCAAGAACTTCCTTGCCTGTGCCGTTTTCTCCCGTTATTAAAATCGAACTAGGGCGCGGGGCTATCATTTTTATGAGATCACGTATGGCCTCAATGTGTGGCGATACACCAATGATGATAGGATGAGTCGGAGTATTTTTTGCCGCGGTTGAATCTTTGATTTTAGTGGCTTGCAGAATTTTTATAATACGGTCAATTGCCAAGGGTTTTTCCAAAAAATCAGTAGCCCCAAGCTTAGTTACTTTTACTGCTGTTTCAATTGTTCCGTGACCACTCATAATATATATGGGAACTTCGCTATCTATTTCTCTTAGGCGCTGAAGTGTTTCGATGCCATCCATTCCGGGCATCCAAATATCTAGAAAAATTAAATCAGGTTTTTTCTTGTTAAATGCCTGTAACGCCTCAAGGCCTGATGCGGCGTAATCTGTGCGCCAATTTTCATCCTCTAGAACGCCAGCCAGTGCTTCGCCGATGGTTTTTTCATCGTCGACAATGAGTGCAAGCGGCTTTTCTGATTTCTGACTCAATATCTTCTCCAGCTTATACGAGCGGTAATTCAATCACAACGCAAGCTCCGCCTTGTGCATTATTTTTAATTTCTAACCTGCCTTTATGTTCCATGATAATTTGATCCACTATGGCGAGTCCAAGACCCGTTCCATGCACTTTAGTAGAAAAGTACGGTTCGATAATCCGACTTAAAAGATTCTGCGGGATGCCTGGTCCATTATCGGCAAATAGAATGGTAACACGATTTTTTTCGGAAATAATTTTTGTTTCTACGGTAATTTTTAGATTTCCAGACTTATTGTTTGCCGTTGCCTGTTTAAAAGCTTCGAGTGAATTTGATAGAACATTTAAAAAAACCCTCAGTAATTGCTCTTTATCTCCCAAAACAAGTGCTTCGCCTTTACAAATCTTGATATCGATTTGAGATTCTAAAAGCCCTAGGGTCTCTAAACTTTGCATCAACAATTTACTGATATCCAAGGTAACAAAATTTGCAGACGGAAGCTTCGAAAAATTTGCAAAGGCATTTACGAGGTCTTTAAGCGAGTCCACTTGGTTTAAAATTGACGTCAAACATTTATCAAAAATTTCTTTATCTTCGTTGACAAATCGACCGCTATATTTTTTTTGCAGTCGTTCGGCATTTAAACGAATGGGAGTGACGGGGTTTTTAATTTCGTGCGCAATTCTTTGCGCGACTTCTTTCCATGCCACCATTCGTTGAAATTGCAGTTTTTCGGTGGCATCTTCAAAAACCATAATTTTGCCAAAATCTTGGTCTGACATGCCGCGCAGGTGAGTGATGCGGACAATTAAGTTCAAAGTCACCGTCGCGACCTCAATGCTAATTTCTTTTGCACTATTTTTTAGAGCCGAAGGACTCGATGGGTCCGTCCTCCATAGTTCGCGTAGTTTTTTTAAGGAACCTTGCGAAAAAAGCTGGCTTAACGTTTTGCCCACGTAGGTTGCTTCAGGAATCTTTAAAATATTTTGGGCCTCAATATTTATTAAAGTGATGCTTTCGGTTGCATCAAAGGCGATCACCCCTGCCGAAACATTTTGCATGATAACTTCAATAAATTGGTTGCGCCCTTCAAGTTCGTGGTTGGTTATCTCAAGCTTTAAACGCGAATGTTCCACAAGATCGCGGTGCTGTCTCAGGTCTGTTACCATTTTATTAAACGACCTTACTAGGCTTCCGGTTTCGTCTTCTGACTGAGGTGTTAGAAAAAACGAGTAGTCGCCGGCCGCGACTTTTACGGTTGCTTCTGCAAGGCTTCTTAAAGGCTGCGTAATACCGCGAGCAATGCCAAGCGCTAACCAAATCGCCGCAAAAACAATCAATAAGATCATCATGGCCAGAAGAACAAAAAACCCAAGTTTTACGGTCTGCGAAGCGGGCTTCAAATTGGCTATTCCAGTAAGCGTATTTTCGATGTTTCTTAAGATTCCTGATTCGAATTTTTCGCGTAAAAGTAAAACGCCGCCAAGCTGGCCGGTTTTTGAATAAACCGGAATCAGGGCCGCCGCACTATCAAGGTCGGGCTGTGATTCGATTGTGGAAAATGAGTCACTTGGATCACTACCTGTAAAATAAGGAATAATTTCTTGAACAAATTCTACTTCGGAATAGCCGATATCTATCGAATCAGTTTTTGAAGTGTAAGAAATCGTGCCATCTGGCCGGAAAAAAACAGTTTTATACAAATTATAATCTTGACCCAATGAATGCAGGCTTTGCAAATTGCAAGTAGGGGTAGTGAACAACTCATCTTGGCATTCGATTTTGGTTGCGGCGGAACGTGCGATGGACTCGAGTCTTTTTTGATCCTGGGAGAAGATTTTTAAACTTGTGTTTTGCGTTTCACGAATAAGAGTTTTTAGTCGGTTATTAACCCACGAGTCAAAACTTTTGGACACAAAAGATGTGGACACATAGAACAATATGGCAGACGGTGCGATCGTAAAAATCACCAAAACCATCGAAATTTTTGTGCGCAGACGCGAGCCAAATACCCCGCGTTTTCTCTCCAGAAAAAGCTTTGCCAAGTTGCGCAAAATAAGTAGTGAAAGAAGTAAGACTATAACAACATTTAAGTTGATACTGCCAAAGTATATCACTGTGGCTATGAAATTTCTTTCTTGGGCCAAAAGTTCAGCAAGTTGAAAAAGTCTAACTTCTAACCTGGAAATTAACACAAAAAAAGTAATGGCTGCGATTGAGATTATAAGTTGAATGATCCGGCGGCGGCGAGCAACTTTTGAGCTCATTCTTAGCGGATCCGAGTTTCAATAGTTGCAAATTTAAAATTTTGATATTTTACAAACAACTGAACGCGGTTTGAATGGCCCGTGTTTTTAAATTCCACGTTGATTAACTTTTTTTCGGTCAAATTTGTTTCGACCCGTGAGACTTTTAGTTTTTGCTTCGCCATTAACTCAATGACATCGCCGTTTCTTACGATTCTTTCGCTTCCTGATGTTGTTAGCACGGCATAGTGTAGCTCCGGTTCTGAAAGCGTACCTTGAATTTGACTTTTCAGTTCGGCGGCAGAGTTGCGCATAAAAATTTGAAATTTACCTTGCGCATAAATTCCATCAGAAAAGGCATAGGCAGTATCGATTAAGTTATTAAGGTCATTTACCGGCGGTTGATTTTCAGTATCGCGTTTCAAACCAACAAACTCAAAAACCATATCAGACCCACAGTGTGAGGTTTTTATTAGTTTTACAAGATCGCCGCGATAAAGAGTCAAAGTGTCCGAGGTTGTGATTTCCCTTTTGGTTTTGTTGACTTCAAAAATGAGTTTGCAAGATCTACCTCTAGCAAAACTTGAGGTTGAGACAACAACAAAAAATAAAATTAGGCGGTGAAGCATTATTTTATGATAACATTAAAAAAATGGAAAACTTAATTCAATTTAAAATTTTTCTTAAGTCGCACGGGAAATCCGACGCAACTTGCGAAGCCTACATCAGTGACACAAAGCTTTTTCTAGAATTTTGTACCGCGCATAAACTTAATTTTTTTGCTGTGGCGGCGGAATCGGTTTCGGAATTTGTGTTGGCAAGACTTTCCTCAGGAAAAATAAATTCTGCACGGCGCGCTTTGCTTGGTCTAAGGCAATTCTATCGATTTTTAATTGTGCAAGGTGACGTTAACGAAAATCCCACATCCCATGTCGTTATCCCAAATCGTGCCGAACAAAAACGCATCTCGGTCAATCAAGAAGTTTTTGAAAAATTAATGGCTGCGGCCCAATCGCAACTTTCTAGTCTCAAAGCAGCGCGCGATCAGGCTTTATTATGTTTACTTGGGTTGGAAGGGGTAAAGGCGAGTGAGCTTGTGGAACTAACCTGGTCACAGCTTGTAATGTCTGGCTTCGAAGGTAGTCTTCGCATTAAAGGCCAGCGACCTCGAACGCTGATTTTGAGCTCCGAAACCATTACCCAACTCCGACACTATCGCTCGACGTTTCAAGAATGCGGAAAGTATTCATCCACGGGAAATGTTTTTATTGCATTTAAAGGCAAGCATTCTTCGGTTCATCTAACTTCTTTAACCAGACACGGTGTGAAGTTTACGCTCTATGAACTTGGTGATCATTGCGAAATTAAAAAACTCAATACCGAAGAACTTCGATCACACGCTATCGGTCACCAATTTCGCCAAGGAAAAACCCTCGATCAGGTAATGGCGCATTTAGGGTTAAGAACAGCAGGACATTTGGCCTCATATAATAGTCTCGCGGCTCAACCGACAATCACATAAGTCGACAGTGTCTAAGCTTTAGCCGCTTTTTAACGGTGTTTTGGTAAAGGTTGTAGAGGGTTATAGCGGGCCTCGTTTTTGCAAATACTAAAGAAAATGTCGTTTATAGATTTTATGAGGGCTTAAATTATGAATCGCTCAATCAATCAATGGTTTGGTCTTGCTTTTATTGCGTCGTCACTTTTGTCGTGCGTACAGAAAAGTCCAACAGTCGAAAACAATTCGCCAGCAAAAAAACCCGATTCCGGATCTGGACTTCCTGGAGGGCCTGGTAATGGAATTAAGCCTGGACCCGGAGGCGATCCAAGCGGTCCGAACTCTAAACTTACGGCCGTTGCTGAAGGCCGGATTTCGCCTACTGTCTTATCCGCAGCTATACCAGCAAACATCCAGCAAGCGGCTTTAAGTTATACCTTTGCCTCAAACGATTCCGGTGCAACGACAACAAGTAACACCTTGGAAAAATCTGCTAGTTCTATCCTTCTTGGAAAGATTCAAGGGTTAACTCAAAATAAAACGACTAAATTCACTTTGCAGATTTCAGCAAATTCTCAACCCGTCCTTTGTTTTGAAGATTCTCAGATGATTTCAAGCCTAAGAATTACAGTCGAATTTAGCAAAGTTGTTCCTTGCTCAGGTGGCAGTGGACCGAATCCTCCAGGAGGCGGTGGTGGCACAAAACCTCCAGCAAATCCTCCAGGTGGCGGTGGCGGTACAAAACCTCCAGCAAATCCTCCAGGAGGCGGTGGTACGAATCCACCAGCAAATCCTCCAGGAAACGGATCAGATACAGATGTTGAAGTTCAAATCGAAATGGGCATGTCAAATTGGAAGGGTGACAAAGATATGGGAAACAGCGCCTGGTCGATTGACAGCTAACTGATGATATTAAACGAAAAAGCCGCAGATTCTGCGGCTTTTTTTATGTCTTATCTGTCAAAAATTTTGACACTTGTCGTAACCCATTCACATTTCAAAAACGTAAGTCCCGAATAATTCACAACTAACATTTGGTACGCGCATTGCTTTAATAAGAGTAACCAGCAAATCAAAAGCTGGAAGTTGTTGCAGATGAATCACAATCAGGAGTTGAAAATGAAAACGATTAAAACGATGTATGAAAGCTATAAAAAGCCCGAAGCGAAAAGTAAATTAAAGCTTATTTTAATTTCTGTTTTAGGTCTCGGAACGGTAACGGCCGCGGGGATCTATGGATTCAAATCTAGCGGTGATTCGAATAATACGTATTCTCGTAGAGCAAGTACGCCGGTCGTTCGAGATTATCCAGTAGCAGATAAAACGCCAGCAAGTTCTCCAGCGTTTTTAAACTCTTTTAAATCAAAAGACAAAATTGTCGACAGTGCAAAGAGTTTCTTTGGTTCTGAAAAGAAAATAACTAAAAAATCTCATGGTAAGCATTCTAAAAAGTTTGCTAAAAAACACAAAAAACACCGTGGCCATAAATATGCTAAACATAAAAAGCATAAGCATGGTCATCATTATGCCCATAAAAAGAAACACCATAAGCGCAAGAAAATCGCGGCACATTTTCAGAAAAAAGATCAAGTTGCTAGCATTAAATAAGCGATTGATCTCGATCGAATAAAAAGCTTTCTCGCGATAATCATTGACATTTTTACTCATATAAGGCCTTTTTCCTAAGAGGCCTTGTGAAAATGCCGAAGAAGATCCTAGGAGAATAGAAGAACCTTGCTTTTAACTAATAAAATACGCTTTTACATAAACCTAGCTTTGCTTTCCCTGCTTGGTTTCTTTTCGTTTTCCGGACAAGCCCAAAATGATTTTGATGAACCAAATGATTTCTCAGCACCTCCTGCTGTCGATTCGGGAAGCACCTACGAACCAAAAAAATCAAATCCCGCCGGTGGCGCTGAAGACGAAAACGTCATTCATTTTCCAAAAGATCGGACAGTAACTGTTGTCAAAACTTTTTCAGACTCCGAACGACGAAAAATTTGTGGCAAGTACAACGGCTCATTTATTTCCATTTTTGGCGAAATATTCAAAATTGAAAACTGCCAGCGGCGCTTGATTGCAGATTCGGAAATTATTTTTCAGCTCCAAAGATCCGGTGTTAAAATCACGGAAGTTGACCCCCGAAATCTCGCTGCGATAGGCAGTGGAAAGCCCATCGAGTCAACAGTCAAAAATAGCGGAAAAAGAACATGCAAAGATGTGGCTTCTCAATATGTGACATATTCAAGCACTGAAATTTATTATATTGAAAACTGCAGCAAAAGACTGCTTCCCGACTACGAAACTTTTTCTGATCACGCCCGTAAAAAAGGCAAAAAAATGGAACTAACTATCCTTACCCCGGAAGAGCTTGCCCGGATTAAAGACGGAAGTCCTTTTTCTTCAACCATTGACCGGAAAGAAAACGTAGAAAGCCCTTATAAGTCTTCTGTTGATATAATTTCTATCAATGAAGCATGCAAAGGTCTAGAAGGAAAAATGATAACTTTTCATTCAAAGATTTACCGAGTGGAAAAATGCCGCAAGCGCGAGTACGACCCCGAAATAATTTCTAAGACGCTTTTAAAAAGCACTTTAAAACCGGTTGAAGTGACAGATAGTGTGTGGATTTCCATGCCAAATGGAAAACCACTTTTTTAAATCCAAATCAAAAAAATCACGGCGTTTTAGCGTGAGCAAAATTTCCAATATAGGCCGAAATCTAGGATTAACTTAAGTTTTGCAGAGCTTCTTTAAGACGGCGATTTAAGAAATGCTTGGACACCCAAAATCGTTCACTAAGCTGCAGTACAATGTCTTTACTAATATCAACTGATTGAATTTCTTTCTGAATGAGAAACTTTGGGGTTAAAAGCCGTGCACCAAACTGATTGCAATAAATTTCGTTGAGCCGGCTGCTAAGTTCTTTATGCTGGGTTTCGGTCTCTTTCAGCACGTCGCGCAGGTAATATTTTGCTAAAGTCCGTGCAAGCTGGAATCTAATATGTGGGCGGATTTCGTTTGATTTTTGGCAAGTGATTTCTAGCCCGCCCGCAGTGGTTTGAAACTCTAAGTCTTTATTTTTTAAAGTTTCTACAGCCTGGTATTTTATTGCAGGATTTTGCGAGAATATTTCTGGCAAGTAAACGGGCGCTTCTTGAAGATCTATTGATTTATGAATGTCTGAGATGATTTCATCAATTTTATGGAAGGCTTGCTCGGAGACAGATTTAAGCTCTGATTCAGAATTTTTTGACCATGGTATGTTCTTTTTGATGGTTTCTTTGCGAAGATTTTCGAAGAATTTATGGTCGACCTCAAAATTTCCGTAACCATTAAATTCAAAAAATCCTTCTTCAGCATTCAAACCACCCGCTGCCACATCAACAACTAGCTGTTCGTCGATTCCGAGGTGTTCGGCGATTGCCTTCATTGAATAAATTGAACGGACGTTTTTTTTGCCTTTTTTCCAATGGCTACAATCGGCTGGATCAAAGCCAAGGATCTGCCCCACATCCTGATCGATGATGCGAATGCTACCAAATTTGTGATCTAATATTTTTTTGCAAAATTGAAAAAGATTCGCTGACTGCGGAAAGCGAATTTCGGCCACACGTTTCATCGCCCGTAACCCCCTCGAACGTTCGCCCAGTGGCCAAAGATTTTCGTTTGCGACTACAACGGCAGCCGCGAAAATTCCAAGGGACACTTGACAGTTAACCAAAACGTATTTCAAAAATTATCAAAAGAAATTTAACTCGTCAATAATATTGATTTTTTATTTTAAGATTTTTTAATAACAGGAAATTATTGCTGACTGCTTATTTTTAATGCATGGCTTAAAATACTTATTAACAATCAAGGTAAATATCAACGTGAGCCAACTTTTAGGACTGTCGGGAATCATTTATGCGCTTTGGTACGTCATGTCGCACCCGGCTAAAGGATTTACAGGGTATTTCGACGATCATGCTTTTGTGATGCTAAGTATTATGCCGCCTTCCGTCATGCTTTTATCGCATACCTTGATAGATTTATTTCTTGGGGTGAAGCTTTTAATCTCGGCAAGTTTTAAACACCAAAAATCGATCCAAAAAGAAATTGTGCATGTTTTGACTGTGGCTTCAAAAGCAGTCCGCCAAGAAGGCCTTGGGGTACTTTCCAATGTGCGTGGGCATGTCCGTTATGACTTTCTGAATGAAGGATTATCGCTTGTGCTCAATGACTTTAAACCAGACGAGGTCCGGCATAACCTCGAAGCAAAAATCGAAGCCAAGCAAATGCACATGCAAACCGCGGCAAATCTTTTTGAAAACATGTCAAAACTCTGTCCAGGTGTTGGCATGATCGGAACTTTATTTGGCCTTATTCACATGCTTTCTCATCTCGACGATCCAACTAAACTAGGCGGCGGGATGGCCATGGCGATGATCACAACTCTCTACGGACTGATTCTTGGAACCTGTATTTACGGGCCTTGGGGAGAGAAGATTCTTATCGAAGCCGATAAAATTCTTGAAAACGATCGGCTGGTTCTCGAAGGCGTTCTGCAAATTCAAGAGAAAAAATCCACACTTCACTTACAAAATCTTGTGAAAACCTACGGCAAAATTTCGAATTCTCCAGAACTAAAAGTTTCCGGTCAGAAATAAGGCTTTTAAAGTGACGGCTACCACCAAAAAAAGCTTTCGAAAAGTTAAAAAAAACGAGGCGCTATGGCTGCTATCGTTTGCAGATCTAAGTATGATTTTAATTTCTTTTTTTATATTGATGCTCTCGTTTACACAAATCGACAAGCGCAAAGCAGAGCTGGTAGTAGATGCCATGCGACAGAATGAAAACTCCAAAACAAGTCAAACGTCCGCCGTAAACCTTGTGACCATTTCGAATCATCTCGAAGAAATTCTCAAAAAATTAAAACTCGACAAAAATACTGAAGTCACTATCGACAGCACAGGAGTTAGCATTGAGTTTAAAGATGGTGTTCTATTTGATTTTGGATCTGCGGAACCAAATCCTAGATTTCGCCAGACTGTCAACAAAGTTATGGATCTTATCGCCAAAACTCCCGCGCGCTATCAGCTGAAAATCGAAGGCCACACGGATGATACGCCAGTTTCGGGTGGAAAATACCCTTCCAACTGGGAGCTTAGCTCGGCCCGCGGGATTGCGCTCCTACGCCAATTTGAAGGTCGCGGCATAGAATCAACTCGAATGGCCGTTGTTGCTTATGCCCATACTAGACCCAAAATTGCAACACTTCACTTGAAAGGTGAGGATTTATTGCGAGCGCGCTCGGCCAACCGACGTGTGGTAATCCGAATTGAATAGGGCACTTGACTAACCGACCTTTAAGAGCCAGATTGAAGAGATGATATTAAATCTCGATGATAAGAATAAAACATTCCATTCCGATTCGTCTCATTACGAAGAAAATGATCTACCTCAGCGCACCGGTGTTAGCATCATCACCGAGAAAAAACTCCAATTAAAAAGGCCAGCGCTCTACAAAGTCTTACTTCATAACGACGATTTTACACCGATGGATTTTGTGGTGATGGTTTTGGAAAATTTTTTCAACAAAGATAAACAAGCTGCAAACGAAATTATGATGATTGTTCACAGTAAGGGCCTTGCGGTTTGTGGGGTTTTTCCTTATGAAATTGCCGAAACAAAAGTTGCGGGGGTTTTAGAATGCGCCCGTGAAAACGAGCATCCTCTTCAGTGCACCATGGAAAAGGTTGAAACATGATCAATCACGATCTTGAAATCAGTTTAAATTTAGCTGTTAGTGAGGCCGCGAGACGAGGCCACGAGTATGTAACTATTGAGCATGTTCTGTATGCGCTTTTGCAAAATGAATCCGCCACCAGGGCGGTTAGAGCTTGTGGTGGCTCGGTTGACAAAACGCGTTTAGAAATCGAAGAATTTTTTCAAGAACATCTGCTATCTGGAATATTAAAAGCCGGCCAGATGCCTCAGCCCACCGTCGGCTTTCAACGGGTGATCCAGCGCGCCGCACAGCAGGTAAGAGCTTCTGGCAAAGAACGCATTAAAGGCGAGAATATTTTGGTGTCGATTTTTTCGGAGCGTGATTCTTTTGCGGTTTATTTGCTGCAGAAGCAACATATTAGTCGATTCGATATCATAAATTATATTTCACACGGAATATACAAAACCGGAGTCGACCAGATTGACGAAGCGAAAGTTGACGATTTAAAAACGCAAAAACCGGTTTCGGATTTTGATGAAGAAGACTCTGATCCATCTAATAAAAGCTTTTTAGCTCTTTACACCGTAGATCTTTGCGCGCGCGCAGTGGAAGGCAAAATCGATCCTTTAATAGGCCGGCGCAACGAAGTTGAAAGGCTTGTGCAAATTCTTTGTCGACGCCGCAAAAATAATCCTCTACTGGTGGGTGATGCGGGTGTCGGTAAGACGGCTCTTGTTGAAGGTTTGGCTTTAAAAATAACCGAAAAGTCAGTGCCAGATTTTTTAAAGGATGCCAAAATTTATTCTTTGGATATGGGTACCCTTTTGGCGGGAACGAAATTTCGTGGGGATTTCGAGCAAAGATTAAAAGGCATTGTGGGAGAGCTTAAAAAAAAGCGCCATGCGATTTTATTTATCGATGAAATTCACACGGTTATTGGTGCGGGATCTGTGGGCGGCGGAACAATGGACGCGTCGAATTTACTTAAGCCTGCATTGTCGTCGGGAGAAATTCGGTGCATGGGTTCCACAACCTTTAAAGAATTTCGCAATTTTTTCGAAAATGATCACGCTCTTTCGCGCCGTTTCCAACGGGTAGATATTGATGAGCCATCTGGTGATGACACGATCGAGATACTTAAAGGTTTAAAATCCAAGTACGAGCAGTTTCACAATATTCAGCTTAGTGTTGAAGCGATTAAATTAGCGGTTGATTTATCGATGCGTTATTTACGCGACAAAAAATTACCCGATAAAGCCATCGATGTGATTGATGAAGTTGGGGCTGTGTACACATTAAAGGGCTCAAAAACTTCTGACAAACCTAAAAAAGTCAGCTTAAGTGATATCGAAACCGTTGTCGCGAAAATGGCAAAAGTTCCTCTGCAGAAAATAAATCAATCGCAAAAAGATGATATTAGAAATCTCGAAGGGAGATTAAAATCCGTGGTTTTTGGCCAAGATTCGGCCATTGAGGCGCTGGTTTCAGTTATAAAGGTGTCAAAGAGCGGACTCGGATCGATCGACCGACCGATTGGAAGTTTTTTGTTTGCGGGGCCAACCGGCGTTGGAAAAACCGAAGTCGCAAAACAATTGGCAGAAACCATGGCGATTAGTTTCGTGCGGTATGACATGAGCGAATACATGGAAAAACATACGGTCTCGAGGCTGATCGGGGCCCCGCCTGGATATGTGGGATTTGATCAAGGCGGATTGTTAACGGATTCCATCAATAAAAATCCTTATTCAGTTGTGCTTTTTGATGAGATCGAAAAAGCGCATCCTGATATGCAAAATATTCTGCTGCAAGTTTTAGATCACGGAACACTGACCGATAGCAATGGTCGCGAAACTGATTTTAGGAACACGATTATTATTTTAACAACCAATGCTGGAGCCCGAGAAATGACCTCTGGTTCAATTGGTTTTAATCGTCCAATTTTTACGGCTTTAGAAGGTGAAAATGAGACTCTAAAAATCACTTTTTCTCCTGAATTTCGCAACCGGTTAGACCGGGTTGTAACATTTAACCAACTCGATACCGCAATGATTGCCCAGGTTGTAGATAAATTTATTAAGCAGCTGCAGCTGAAATTATATGCGAAAAAAGTTGTGCTGACGGCTGACGACAAGGCACGTGCGTGGATTGCCAAAACCGGATACAGCGCTATTTACGGAGCGCGGCCGATTGCGCGTTTGATTCAAGATAAGATTGCCAATCCTATTGCCGAACATATTTTATTTGGGAAGTTGGAAAAAGGTGGAAACTGCCTTGTGACAAATGTTGAAGGTGAACCAGAACTTTCGTTCGCGTTTTCCTAATCTCGAATCCGCTTGAGGATAAATCAGTACGTGTTTCAGACAAGCATGTATTGCAGTTCGATGAGGTCGGTGGTTCTGCTGTAGAAGCAACGATTGGATGCAGTTTTCCTGCGCCAGTTAAGTTTTCTGGGATTGCCTAGCCAACGTTTGTTCGAGTCTTTGACATTTGCCTTTTCCTTAACTAAAGCTTTGCGCGTGATCGTGGTGGTCGCCGAGAGGCGTTTACCTTTGCATACAAAATTTTGAGAATTTCGAGACTATGGAAATCAGTAATTTTCTAACTTTAATTTGTGTTTTCTCCTCAATATAAACAAGAATGAAGTCAGTCGTTGAGGGTAACGCCTCCAGGCGACCATCACAATCAGGCGCAAAGCTTATGTTTAGGAAAAGGCAAATGCAAAGGACCTGAAAAGACGTAGACGCAGTAGTCTTCTAAAACTTTACTCGCGCACAAAAACTGTACCCCGCAATGCTCACCTAAGTTGATGCAAACAATAGATCAAGCTAAACTAAAACGAGAGGTACATTTAATGAAATTATTTTTGATATTTTTTACTTTGACCGGAAATATTTCCCAAAACGGTCTCAATAAATGCGCGAATTTTTTTTGAAAAATGAATACCAAAAGTTTTTAGAATTTGCTTTAGTCGAGACAATACCTGGTCACTTATGGTCAATCTCAATTTCTTTCTCTTTGCGATACTTCTAAGAAACAATATTGTGGGAGAAAGCGATATTATTTTCAACAAGTTAAAGTCGATTTGAGCACAAGCCTTAGCTGTGTTAATTTTACCAAGTGGATATCTATTGAGCAACGGTATGGACAATATAGGTGTCCGTGGCAGAAACAATTAAAATAGTTTAGGGTAAAATACAGGTGCAGTGACAGTTGGTGCTCAAGAAACTTCACGAAAAACCGATAGAACTTGGAGAGTTAAAGCTGGAAATTGCCAAAAACAATGGTGAAAAAGTGAGTGCATCTCGACCAAGAATAGGTTTAACCACTAAGCAACGGCTCCTCATTGACATGACTGCAGATCAGCCGGCTGCTAAGATTAAAAAAATGAGCATTCAAGACTATGGAACAAAGATCGGGCCCGTGTCCGACGAAGAGCTTGATGCATTTTTAAAGGTCATTAAATCGACACATCAGTTTGTTAAATTAGTTCCTTTTAGTGAAGACAACAAGATAAGGATTTCTTGGATTATCCAGGACTGAAGATCATTCGGAGAAGTAAATAAACTTGAACAACTATTTTCTGGTAATCTTGTTAGCAGATACCTAGGTAAAAAAATAAATGCAAACACTGAATATTATACTAACGGCCTTGGTCTTTACTGCCTGCCATCCGAAGCAAAAACTCAGTCCCGAAGACCTTGGGCCTGCCGACCGAGAAACATTCTCGGCAGAGTATATTTTAACTCCTGCATTTAAGAAAAAAATGCTCGCTCGTTCTTGCCCGAAAGTTTTATTTACTCCTTATTTTCCAGGAATTCAGGCGTTCGACAAAGGCGAAAGCCCGTTCAGCGATTGGGGTGAAGATGAGGACGTCGGCGAAATCTATGTCAGTGCCGCCAAGTCGAGCGGTAAAAATTGGCATATTTTGAATTATTACAACCGCTCGCGAGGTGAATTTCCGGCCAATGTAAAAGTTACTGAACGCGAATCACGTTCAATTTACCGTTACTATCAAAAATCTGGGCAGCATGTCACGGTTTGGGGTGACGAAGACGAAGCGCGTATGCTCAGTGTGCGTAATAATATTCTTTCGCGTGAGAGTTTTTTGGCGATGACCTGGCCTGCGGATGCGCTAGATGGCTCACATTTTGGGGGGCGGGTTGCTGCACGAGATAAAATCGAACTCGAAGACTATGTGACACATCGCGGGGTCGATAAAACTAATCGATTTATGCAAGAAGCCGTAGCAGCAGTTTTTGAGTCGATGACTTGTGGCGGAAAAGTTGCTTGGGCGCACAGCGGTGGTGGGTCCGTTCTCGGATTGACAATGCGGCTTATCGCTTCACAGCCCGATTTAGTTGCGAAAATTCACGGCAAAAGTTTCATCGTTCGCGGCCTTGAATCCTCATGGAACGAACGCTGGACGTGCCTTCTTGAGCGCGATCTAGGACCGAGCTTTTCGTCTTTAAATTTAATCACTGAAAGCAAAACTTGGCTTCAGGTAATAGTCCCCAAAATCGAGAATACTGGAATGAAAGCACTGTCGACCAATAGCGAAGATTTTAGTTGGTTCTGGTTTCAACCACGAACAGGCGAGCCGCATACACGTATTGGTTTGGCACCGTTCAACAATAAAGATTTTGACTACCCGCAAAAACCTGCGCGCGTTTTGAATTGCGGTGAAGCATATTAAATAACAACGCGGGCGGCATTAAACTGTTTGGAAAGGCTAAGGTCCCGTCACAAAATAACTTATACTTCTTGCCGACAATTTCTATTCATCTTCACAATTTTTCTTGGTAAAAAAATCCTCATTTGTCGCGGACAAACTCCGGTATTTTTTGCTAAGAAAACTTTCAAATCTGAACACAACTTGTCGGCAAGAACCACAAGTTATTTTGTGACGGGCCCTAAGCGAATTTGTAAGATGTGGTCATGCCGAGAATGCCGTACCATTTCGGTACTAGTACAAAAGACTTCTTAAACCATCGTTAAATAAAAGCTTTTTTCTATTAGGAGGAAGAGGAACAGGAAAATCCACTCTTATTGCTGATCTTTTTGCGGAAAGAAATACTTATTGGATTGACCTCTTAGACGACCAAGTTTACCGCCAATTCAGTAGTAAAGTTCCCGCAAATCAAGGACAAGAACCTCGAAGGGACAACTTTCAAAAAAGCTCCTGTGTATGAACGAAAATTCAGCGATTTCTAGCCCTGTATACCTTTTTGACGCCTATCGAAGTCAATTAAAATTTTACAATTTCATTAGATTACATTAATCTAGTCATATACGTTCGATTGATGTATATGTGGGCCTATAAATGCCCAAAGCAAAAATCTTAATGGATTTTCGCATCGAAATTTCAGAGAAATATCGCGTCGAGCTCAAGACGTTGATGCTTTGGACGTGTTCTGGCAAGAAGTAAAGAAGATAGTTCAAAATGGCGGTTAAAAAGCTAAGAATATTTTTTGAAAGTTTAGACGACTTTGCAACCCGCTCAAAACGCGAGTTGAAAGGTGCGCTTAAGAGCAAAAGGCGAATTGTTCAGAAGAAGGATGAGCTGATTTGGTCGTCTGTTGAGGCTTATCAGCAGTTTATGAGTGACCAGAAATACGCAATCTTGGCCGCGATTCGAAAGTACGCGCCGCCTTCGGTTTATCAGTTAGCGAAAATTCTTGGACGCGCCCAACAGAATGTGGCCAGGGATTGCGAATTGTTAGCTGGGCATGGTTTTATTCGGTTTGAAGAGTCGAATGATAAGCGGGGCAGCAAAGCGCCTATGTTGATCTATGATTATAGTGTTATTGAAGTGCATTTGCCGCGAGTAATGTACAAAGTTGCGTTTGATAGCCGGGCAGCGTAAAAATAAAAATCGAGCAGAGTTTATTATATTGATGGAAGGCTACAGTAGCAGGGCTACCGTTTCTAACGACCTTAAAAACAAGGACAAAAATACTTAATGGATTCAAAAGATTCGTTTTTTTCTGTGGATGCTAGAGATAAGGAAAGCAAGGCACGACTTGGCACTCTGCGATTTCTACGAGATGGAATTGAGTCCGTTGTCAAAACTCCCGTCTTTATGCCTGTGGGTACTCACGGCGTTGTGCGTATGCAGCGTTTTGAAGATTTAAGAAAACTCGATATTAAAATTCTGCTTGCAAATACCTATCACCTTTTGGTGCGACTCGGTGAGGAATTTTTGCAAAAACGCGGCGGCTTACGCGCCTTTAATGGCTGGGACCGGATGGTTTTAACAGATTCTGGAGGCTTTCAAATTTTTTGTCAGCCGACAGAACGAAAAATAACCGAACACGGAGCCGAATTTAGAAACTACATCAATGGCGATAAAATTGTTCTGAGTCCGGAGCGAAGTATTGCAATGCAACGCGCAATTGGCAGCGATATTATGATGGTTCTAGATGAGTGTGTCGCATCAACTGTCGATCATCAAACCGCTAAGCTTGCCATGGAAAGAACCCATCGATGGGCTAAAAGATGCCTAGATGCCGAAAGAGATTCGGCAAAGCAGAAACTCTTTGGAATTGTGCAAGGTGCTTGTTTTAGCGATCTGCGGCGTGAAAGTGCGAAAGTTCTGACGGATTTAAATTTCGACGGTTATGCGGTGGGTGGTTTGGCAGTGGGAGAAAGCTATCAGGAGCGCTGTGATTTTACCGAGATCTCAGCCGAGTCTTTGCCATACGATAAACCACGCTATTTAATGGGAGTGGGAACACCGTCTGATATCGTCGAAGCAGTAAGTCGAGGAATAGACATGTTCGATTGCATTCTGCCGACGGCGTTAGGGCAACAAGGTCTTGTTTTTATTTCGGAAGGAAAAGTCGATTTAAGAAAAAGCTTTTTTAAAGATCAAGATATTGCGCTAGACCCGACTTGTGTTTGTTATGCCTGTAAGAATTATTCCAGGGCATTTTTACACTATATGGTAAAGGCCAAGGAGCATATTGTTCGCCAACTTTTGGGGCTTCATAATTTAACTTTTTACGAGAAATTTATGGGTGAAATAAAGCAGCGCATTTTAACCGGAGGTTTAAATGCGCTGCTAATTGAGTCGCGTGAAAAGTGGCGGTTATCGGTTAAAAATTAAGCCCGTTTACGCTCGAGTTTTTTCTTAGCCGGACGATGAATTTCATTCTGCTTTTCTTCCAGCTTTGCCTGCTCTTTTCTCATAAGATCGTTGACCTCTTTCATACGATCACTCGAAAAAGCCGCGCGACATTTTGGAAATAGGTCATGCTCTTCTTCCTTAACGTGATGCTGAACGGCTTCCTTTAGTACCTGAATCTTTGCATCAAAAGTTTCATCCTCGGAACCAGCAGAATGTATTTTGTCTATTAGATCTTTCACAACATCATGCTCTTCGTAAGCTTCTAAAACCAAACTTTTGTCTGTGCTTTTAGCTGCAGGATAGAAGACTTTTTCTTCTATATGAGTGTGCATCTCTAATTTCTTTGCAATAGTTTCGAATATTTTTTGCTTCGACTTATGAGCTTTTGGACTTAGCTCCTGAATTTCTTTAAACAGCTCATCAACTTCAGAGTGTTGGGATTTCAGTAAATCAATAGGATCACTTAAAAGAGCCTGATTTTCTGCATCTGAGTTTGTGTGAAAAAGTGTTTGAGATGCTTTCTGTGCAAATTGAGCTAAATTCATAATTTTCTCCTTAAAAATTTTTTAAACTACGAACGGACTTATCGCCGTTATGTTTCTTCCCAAATACTTATTCAATATTTGTGCCAGTAAAAATCTTAGTAAAACATTTAAAAGACTTAATTGACGCATCGAAATACCTTCAAAAATGTAGCAAATCTGTATCAGGACAGAAAAAAAACGCCCAAGAGTTTGGGCGTTGTCAGAATTCATTCAACAATCCAGTGGCGCTAGAGTGTACTGTGCAAGTCTCTTGTAGTATTTCGACTATAGGGTCTATCCGTCGAAGTTCCTTCAACAACATTTGCCGAACTCTCTGTCGCATTATCGATATCTTGAGCACCTTCTCGACTTAAAATAACCTTTGCTTGATTAGCCCATTCTCCAGAATCACAATGCACAGATAATAAGACATTTCCTTTTTCAACACTTCCGGTATAGCGTATAGCAACATATTCTGGAATGCCAGCACCAACTAATGACCCACCAACACCACCGACCGCACCACCAACTCCCGCGCCTGCTAATGCCGCCATGATTGGTCCAGCAGCTAAAAATGGTCCCACTCCCGGGATAAATAATGCTCCCGCTCCAACGAGCCAGCCTAGCGTTCCACCTAATATAGCTCCCGTGGAGCTTCCGACAGCTGCTCCTTCTGAGGCTTTCGTTTCCTTGCAAGTACCAAAGTCCTTATTTCCGGAATTCTCTGGCACAAGACACGAAATATCCGTATTCCTAAATCCTGCATCTTTTAGTGCATCGATGGCCTTTTCAGCATGGGCACGTGAATCAAAAATACCAAATACAGAAATGTTCTTTCCAAAACTCATAAATTCTCCTTATTAAATTAATTTCAAAACTCTATATATTTAACGCTTTAGTTCTAAACTTTCTTCAACCGTACGTCCTGTTGCCAGTCGAGTAGCGGTTTCGAGGACACGTTTTTTTTCAGTCAAATCTTTCACGGTACCACGGACAAGAACTTTTCCATCCCGTGCCACAATAGTTACGTTTTGTGCAACCGTCGACAGACTCTTGTCTCTAACAAGTTCTTTGCGAATATTTCGCACAACTTCCTGATCATTTTTTTGTGAACTAATATCAACCGCAGTGATAGCAGCAGCTTCCTGTGTCGCTCGACTATCTACTTCCATGGCACCTTCAGCTACAACTTGCGCTGCAACAGCTACTTCGGGACCTTCCCCACATGCGAGTCCTATTAAAGTGACAATCACCAAACTTGCACCTTTAACCTTTATAAACTTCATAAATTGGCTCCTTTCAAAAAGCGCGTTTACTAGTTTTTAACAACTGCAAAAAGCGTGCTGAGGAATTTATTGTTGAGCGGATTCAAGTAAAGCGGCACCAACTCTTACGCCATCAAGAGCCGCACTAACTATTCCGCCAGCGTAGCCAGCTCCCTCTCCGGTTGGATACAGATAAGGATGACTCAAAGACTGTAAATTTTTTGCGCGTAACATAGAAACTGGAGAAGAAGTTTTGCTTTCAAGCCCAACAATAATGGCTTCTTCAGAAATAAATCCGCGCATTTTTTTATTATATTCTTTTACTGCTGCTTTTAGAGCGTCCACAATAAAATGCGGCAAAATTTTGTCCATTCGTGCGTTAACTACACCCGGTTTGTAGGTGGAATTTAAGGTGCCGCGTGAGTCCTTTCCGGCGATAAAATCTTTCATTTTTTGAGCGGGTGAAGCGTAAGTCCCGGCTCCGTGTTGAAACGCGGTTTTTTCAAATTCTTCTTGATACCGCATTCCGTCTAGAACATCTCCGCGATAAAAATCTTCGCGCAAAACATTCACAACAACAGCCGCGTTAGCATAACCACTTTTTCTGCCATGGTAACTCATTCCATTAATAGCTAAATGTCCAGCTTGGGCGCTGGTTGGAAGCAAGTGACCGCCTGGACACATACAAAATGTCCAAATCCCACGATCTCCCACATGAGTAACGAGTTTATACTCGGCAGCAGGCAGCAATTCGCATTTTCCAAATTGAATGGAATTTATTTGGTCTTGAGGATGTTCAAACCTTGCCCCCATGGCGAATGGTTTTGGAACCATGGCCAGTCCCTTGTCTTTTAGAATTTGATAGGTGTCTCGCGCCGAATGGCCGATAGCCAAAACAAAATAGTCTGTAGGTAAACTCGACCCGTCATGAAATTGAAGCATGTACCGATTTGATTCGCCTTCACTAAAATCCACCAGGCGTTTTTGAAAAACAAATTCGCATCCCATGGATTCGAGATAACTGCGCATATTTTTCGCGATGCGCATTAAAAAATCCGTACCGATATGGGGTTTGCCTTCAAATAAAATATCTTTGGGCGCGCCGTGCTTCACAAAATTCTCAAATACAAATCTAATTAAAGGATGATTTTTGCCGCAGGATAATTTTCCGTCAGAAAAAGTTCCTGCGCCACCTTCCCCAAAGCAGTAATTACTTTCCGGATAAAACGTTCCAGATCGGCGCAGTTGATTGACCGTGCGCATTCTTTTCTCTACAGGCTCGCCGCGATCAACAATTATACTTTTAACCCCGGCCTGAGCCAAAGTTAGAGCCGTAAAAATTCCTGCGGGTCCAGAGCCAATTATGACTGGTTTTGATTTGAATTTTAATTTTGTACGGTCGACTCCGGCCGTTGGATCTGCTACGGAAAGGTGACTGTCGACTTTGGTGGTGTCGGCATGGCGTTGGGTGAAACTATCTTCGTCTGCTAAATCCACATCCACTTGGTAGTGGTAAACAATCCTTGCTTTGCGGCGTGCATCCAACGATTTTTTGTTAATACGGATGTAATTTATTTCTTCGCTGTCCAGTCCATATCGGGTGCAAAGGGCCTGTTTTATTTGATTTTCGGGAGATTCCTTGGAAAGTTCAATCTCCAAACTTTGAATTCGGACTGTCATATTGATTCACTACTTAACCCACCTAGTCCAAAAACTCAAGCGCTGCCTCCTTTCACCAAAAATTTTTGACGAGTTAAGCCTTGTATAATTAATTACTCAATAACCTCCGATTAACGTTTCCCTGCAATTTTCTGCGCGGTTGATGTTTTCTAGACTTGTCACCTCTACGGCTCCCATTATCTTTGACATCTGCCTTTTCGTTGCCTTTGCCTTCTGGGTGATCTTGTGATCGTCGCCTAAAGGCGTTGGGCGTTCACGTTTTCTTGCGTTTTTTTTACAATATCGACACTCTCGTTTTATATTTTAATAGCAAGTTTTACTGGATTAGCTTACGGATGCCATCGATGGCAATGCCTTCCGGCGTCCATCAGGATCAACCCAAAGGCAACAAAAAGGTCAAAGTCGAAGAGTAGGACTGACGTAGAACTGACAAATCTAAAAAACATTAACTCGCGCGGAAAATTGCATCAGGTGTTAGGCGGACGTTATTGAGAAGTTACTCTTATACAGGTTTGAATTTACATAGCTTCAAAGCACCCTTAATTTGAAGCGTGTCACTAATCAATAGAAAAGTCGGTATTTACTTCTTAACGTGGTAAACTACTCCAATATACGACATTCACAGTTGTCTATTGGAGTAGTTTATGCCACATTCTAGAGCTCGTCATGGATTGCCATTATTGATAAAAAAGCTTAAATTTCAGCCTGTTGTCACGATTCAAGGAGTAAGGCAATCCGGAAAAAGTTTCCTTGCTAGGGAGCTTTTGCTAAATCACTGTCCTAATTTGACTTATTTGACTTTCGATCAGAAAATTGTAAAGGATCAGGCGAAGTCAAATCCTGAAAGTTTTCTATTCTCATATGCAGAATCGCGACCGCTTGCAATCGACGAAGCCCAAAAGGTTCCGGATATTTTTGATGCCATAAAGTATCAAGTCGATAGGCAAAGGCGTCCAGGAAGTTATTTGTTGCTAGGATCCACGGAATTTGCCAAAGAATTTTTAATCCGTGAAAGCCTTACGGGTAGAAGAGCTTCGATTCGACTTTTCCCGTTTAACGTAGCTGAAAGTTACAATTTACAACCGAACCCGAAGAACTGGCATGACCCTAAGAAAATATCCCAAGTAGAGCGTGTTCAATTTTTAAAACATCTAAAAATGGGTGGTTTTCCTGGGATTTTTTCTGTGCGCGAAAACGCGGAATTTAAAAGTCTTATGCAAGATTGGATACAAATTTCCATTTACCGCGATCTACAGAGTTTTCCAAATTTAAAGCCGGATCCGGATCTGGCAATTGACATACTAAAATGCATAGCAACCCTGAATGACACCAGCGCGCCCGCGATAGCAAAATTTTTAGATCAGGACCTGCGTAGGATTAAATCACACCTACATCTTTTAACTCTGCTATTTATTTTAAATCCAATTCCGCCATTTCGCCAGAGCACTGGTTCGACTCAGTATTTTTTGTGCGACTCAGGTCTGGCCCACTATTTAGGCGCGAGCTTGGAAAAGCAAATTCACACGCAACTTATCGTAGAGCGGCTTTCCCAGCATATGTACGCACATGGCGAACTCCCTAGGTTGTATTTTTATAAAAGCGCAAAAGGAAAGATCATCCATCTCGTGGAAGAAATCGATCGTGAGGTTTATGCCTGTCAAATTTTTGCCGACGAAAAAATTTTGGAACGCGACATGATAAGACTGGAATCTTTTGCAAAGAAATTCAATGCGCACAATTCAAAGTCGCAAAAATTAAAAATTTTTGGATTGGGGAGTTTTCACTCGCCAACCAAAATTAAAAATATCACGGTTTTGCCTTGGGAGAATATTTGTTAGTTGGAAAAAGTTAAGGATCGAAGAAGCTTTCGAACTACGATTCCAAGTACAGCTCAATCGGAATACCTCGAGATTTTTGTCGAGTTAGATTCTGATTTTTGGTCACGATAATTCCGCAGCCGAATGCCCGTTCCATTGTCTGAAAATCCCAATCACTTACGTTGTTCTGATATTTAACTTCAACGGGTAAAAATGTTTTTTCTTTAAGATTAACCACTAAAAAATCAATTTCTTTTCCTGAGGAACTTTTCCAGGTGAAAACATTGCGCGGAGCTGATAGACCCTCAAAAAGCCTGCGCTCGTTGGTAATAAGTAAAGATTTGTTGACGGCGATTTCACATAAAGTGTCAGTGCTCAATTGCGATCCTTGAGAAGTCCAGGGCGCAAGCTGTGATAAACTTGGATCTATCCATAAAAATTTCTTGTCTTTTTTCGGCGCAACACGGCGCCTTCCATAGTCGAAAGAATAGATGGTCGAAAGTAAAAATGCATCACCAAGTGCATTGAGGTAACGCTGCGCAGTTTCTTTGGCCATTGCCAATGGCTTAATAAAGCCATCGTAGCTGCAAGCCTGACTTCCAATAACTGACAAGCGCCCGAGGATTTCTAAAGCGGTATTACGATCTAATCTTCGGCGGTTAATTTCATAGAAAAAAACATCGTCAAAAACTTGCATTTGGTTTGCAGGATCGTAAGTCAAGCCTTTGGATGCGCATGTAATAAAGTCACTCACTCGAAACGGAAACCCGCCGCACTGGAGATAGCTGGCAAATATACTCGTTTCCTCTGTGACGTAACTCTTAACTTGATTTTTAAATGAAACATAGTCCATTGGCAGCAACACCCGATCAGGATTTTCTAAAATCCCCCGCCGTCCCGCCATCCTTTCTGCGCCAATTTTAAGATCGTGTGCTGAACTTCCAGTTAAAATTACAGATTTGTTACCAAAGACATTAGTATCACGCAATTTCTTAACGACACGCTGCCAGTGTGGCACGGCGGTAACTTCATCGATACAGATGAGGCGCGGATTAAATTTCTCTACAAATTCGATAAAAATTGTTTCTAAATCTTGGGGGCGGCGCACCGTGTCTGCCGAATACCAAAGTATGTTTTTGGGATCCCAATCCTCTCTCTCAATCAATTCCGCAATGAAAAGCTTTAAAGCTACAGTTTTACCAGCCCGGCGAGGTCCACGTAGAGTCAGTACAGGATTAGAGATGAGATCTTGTGGTGAAAAAATCTTTGGACGGTAATTCAAATTTGAATTTTTCACTTTTAAGAGATCAAAGTCTTCCCACAGGCCCCCCTCATTCCACCAAGAATTTTGGTTAGTTAGATCACTTTTTTGGTTTTGAAGTCCCATAGCTCCAAAGTACCCCCTATTTTGGAGTGTGTCAATAACTGACAGCCAAATCAATATCACTAACGTTAAATTTTTAAACTACTCCAATATACGACAGTCCATGTCGTATATTGGAGTAGTTTAACCAATATTCCTGAGCTTAATACAGGTGGCAACTATGATAAAAAAGCTTAAAAACTTTTCGGATCAAATTAAAGTGCGTATCTGGCGCTGTTTTTCATAGCTTGTTCTTTGACCTCGGTAGATGGCACGTAACGTTTATTTGTAGGATCGTAAACGTTGATCGTTCCCGTCTCGAAATGATAGACCCAGCCGTAGATTTGAATTCTACCGGAACGAAGGGCGCCGGAAACCGACGGATGAGTTTTTAGATTGTCCACTTGAGCAAGGACATTTTCGTCGACAAGATCACTTAATGTAACCTTGCCTCCAAGATGCCGAACGCGTTCCTTGGTCGAGTCTGCGTGTCGCAACCAGTTTTTAACGGAAGGCAAATTTACAAGATCGGCAGGATTCAACAAAGCTGCCATGGGGCCGCATTTCGAGTGTCCGCAAATGACGACATTGCTAACCCCAAGACCATCGATGGCAAATTCGATAGCGGCCTCTTCGCCACCTTTTGACAATCCAAACTTTGGAATAATATTTCCCGCGTTCCGAAGAATAAATAATTCACCCGGAGTTGTTTGAGTGACAAGGTTGGGGTCAATCCTTGAATCGGAACAGGTGATCATAAGTGTATGAGGTTTTTGGCCAAGTGAAAGTGTTTCAAATAGATTTTGATGTTGCGGAAAAATATTTTCCGAAAAGTTTCGTAAACCTGGCAACAGATTATTCAATGTAAATACTCCCACTATTTAAAATTTTAAAGTTACAAAAATACAGATTTTAACCAATAGATTTTGCATTATTGTAAAGTATACTTGGCATTAAAGATCATGCAAGCAAGCAAACTTCAAGCTGCAAAACGCCGAAGATTTGCAAAATTGTTGGAGTCTTGGGAATTTCTGAGATTTAACTTACAATCACAATTTCCTTTGTGATAGGCTTTGCGCCTCTGCGGAAATTTGGGATTCAGGTGGCTGAATACAGTTTTCCAAAGTAATAAAAAGCATTAGCCATTAAAAATAACCCAAGTCATGTCGCGTCGTCTTATTTAGCTTTAGTAGCTGGCGCTATTTGCGTAGGCTGTGCGCCGATTTTTGCAAAACTTGCAGTAACCGATCCTACTGGTGGCATTTCGCCGGTGGCTGCGGGCTTTTGGCGAATGGGTATCGGGAGCATTTTATTTGGAATGCTGTCTCGATTGTCAATTGTTAGATTTTTCAAATTGCCTTCTGATCAGCGAAAATTTTCAGAATTCTACTTTCTAATACCCGGATTTTTTTTCGCGGGTGATTTAACTCTTTGGCATATTTCGTTTCAGTACACTACGATCGCAAACGCTGCGATTTTAGCTAATCTGGCCTCGATTTTTGTTCCTATTTACGGCTATTACATCTGGCGTGAACGCCGTGAGAAGAGTTTTTTTCTTGGAGTTTTAATTGCTTTTATCGGTGTCGCAGGTCTTTGTTATTTTGGTTATGGAAAATTACATAGCCATCAAACCGCCGGCGATCATTTCTTGGGAGATTCGTTAGCAGTTATCACGGGGGTATTTTATTCAGGATACATTATTACTACCAAACGCTACGTCGGGAAGTTTTCGACGCCGGTAATAATGATGATGAGTTCAGGCTGGGCCGCATTATTTTTACTCATTGCCGCGTATTTCTATGGTGGAAATATTTTTCCTAGAAGCCTTAGTTGCTGGGGTTACGTCATCGGATTGGCGACTGTGTCACAAGTTTGCGGGCAAGGACTAATAACATTTGCTATGAAAAAAATTGACGCAAGTATCACCGCGGTCGTAGCCCTGCTTGCGCCCACATCCAGTGCCATATTTGGGGTGATTGTCTTGGGACAAAGCCTTTCGGTTTTTCAGATTTTATCTATCCAGGTAGTCATAGTCGGTCTTGCGGTTACGTCGCGATCTAAAAAGCTAATTAAGCGTTGATTTAAGTTCCTATTGAAAATGCGGGAAGATTCAAACTGTCCGGCCGTTACAGCCATGCCGGCGATTCTTAAGCACCTTAAATAGCAGCGGCATTTGACCTTCGGGCAAATTTTTTATATCATATTGATAAGATTAAGAAATTTATGTCCACACCGCATATTAAAGAATTACTTGTAAAATATCAGCTCGGGGATTCCCAAGCTTTTGAAGAATTTTTCGATTTAACTCACAAATTTGTTTTTAATCTGATTGCTAGGCGCATCAACAATAAAGATGATGTGAATGATTTATTTCAGAATGTCTTTTTACGCATTCACCAATACATTGGTAGCTACAACCAAGAATATAATCCCATCACTTGGGTTGCTAGTATTTGCCGTAACGTTGTGTATGATTTTCTGCGATCAAAAAAACATATGACAACCGAAGTATACGAAGAGTTAAATCATTCGGCCCTCCCGTCCGCAGCTCACGAGGAAGCATTGTTTCAAGAACTTTTAAATTATTACTTTCCAAATCTACCGACTGAAGAAAAAGCGCTTGTTGTTAGGCACTATATCAACGGAGAAGATTACGAAGAAATAGCTCGAAATTCTCACTCATCGGCAGAAAACTTGCGTAAAAAAATTTCTAGAATCCTTTTACGAGCTCGAAAGTTTGGATTTTCAGGAAGATAAAAAAAGGCACTTTTTGGAAATTCAAATCTATAAACTCGTTCTTGTCTAAATCCTCAAGCTTACGCAATCTAGTCTTTCGAAGGATGGAATTTTAAATAACCGAAAAGTCCGAAAATTCTTCCGTTTTGAAAAACTGACGTGCCTTTGGTCATTTTTTCGCTAGAACCTGATCGATCTGTGACCATGGCAAAGCCATGACCTTTTCACTTAATTTTTGTGGCTTATCAACTTGGCAAATAATATAACCAACCTCGGCTTCTGAATACTCGTTAAGAAAAGTAAATAAGTGTTTGGCGTCCTGTTTTGTGGGGTTGGCCGTATACTTCACTTCGATAGGAATCAACTTTTTTTGCGACCGAACAACGAAATCAACTTCTGGTCCCGAAGGGTCGTTCCAAAAAAGAAGTTTGGAGCGTGGTACAGAAAGCCTTAACAATCGAAGCAGCTGAAGCCCAACCCATTGCTCGAACAATTGACCCTCACGTCTTAAGCCGAGACTTTCACCTTCTCCTGCGGCAAGCCTTCTTACGCCAAGATCAAAGAACAAATATTTATGAGCTTTCGTCAATTTTTTGCGGGTAGCGCTTTCTGTTAGCGGATCGATACGTTCACATATAAGACATTCTTCCAGAAGTTTAAAATAAGATTGGACGGTGACCGACGACACACCGATTTCGTTTGAGATAGATGTATAGTTTATAATGTTGCCTGATTCAATTGCAGCCAGTTCTAAAAAGCGCGAGAAAACACCCAAATTTCGTATTTTTGATTCCTTGCGAATTTCTTCTTCTAAGTATGTTTCAACGTAGGACAGAAGGTCTTGGGTTTTGTCATTTTTCGATGAAATGGAGCGAATCCCAGGCAGCGCACCGAAATACAATTCTTCGGTGATATCTTTCGGCTTATTTTCCCCGAGTGTTAAGGGATCTAGGCGAAGGTATACGACTCTTCCAGGCAATAAATTTAAATTGGCGTGGGAAGTAAGCCGCCTAGCTGAAGAGCCTGTCAGAATAAACTGCGCGATTTTCTCATCTATTAAATACTGACAGATATCCATTAAGTTAGGAACAAGTTGGATCTCATCAATGAGAATTAGAGGAATTTTATTTTTATGATTTAAGCCTTCAACTTCTCGCAGCAGACGAGAGGGATCTTTTTCGTACTGTTGACGTTTCGACGGGAGAATTAAATTTATGCCTAAGTCTATTTTTAATTCTCGAACGAGGGTTGTTTTTCCGGTTTGACGGGGGCCTAAAAGCAGAATACTTTTACCGCGGGCGATGGCTTTATAAACTACGTCTTTTAGAATTCTTGGAAAATTTAAAGGCATTTTTAAATTTTCACAGAAATTTTAAACCTGGTCAAGCTGGCAATTTGAGGTACTGTGTTAAGAATTTCTCAGTAATAATACAAAAAATGTCCCAATTGAAGGCATTGCGCCAAAAGTCCGTTAAAAAGACTCGATAAATGCAAGTTCTTCGGCTTGTTTCTTGTTTTGGTCCATGTGTTGATTCTTCTTTGCCAATCCTTAAGTCTTCAGGTGGTGCGGCCTGCGTTATTTCTTTTGAAATACAAGGGTCCAATTCCCGTATATTTTTTCACCCGAGAACAGTTTTTTCTCGCTATCCCACGGGAATAATATGGCAACTGGAAAAGAAATTTTTTTGCCATCCGGGGCGTGATCGGCGAACGGTTGAACATGCGTTCCCGAAAGTATCGCCTCTTCAAAAACACCCTGCGGGCCGATGATTATTTCAGTCAAATCGAAATGTGCGTCAGGAAAAGCACCCAGAAGTTCTTGATAAAAAGCAGTTGCACCAGCATGTCCTTTCCACACTCGACTTGCCCCTACCAGTTCATAAACGCAGTTTTCGGTTAGCGTTGACATCAAGCCAGGTATGTCGCGTGCATCTTCTGCGATAGAATGAACTTTCCACAAACTGCGGATGGCACGGTATTCTTCCGCATCAAATGGCAATCTTAGTCGGTCAACAATTGAGAGCACAGGCATATGAATCCTTTATGATGATTTTCTGATTGCAGGCAAGTTAATTTCAAATTCCGTTCCATTTTCACGGGAAGAACGACACATAATTTCGCCACCGTGATCCAACACGATCTTTTTTACAATCGCTAAACCCAAGCCCGTCCCAGCCCTTTTCCCACGCGTAAAATATGGGGTAAATATATTCTCAACATCCGCAATATAAGAACCAGTATTATTGATGATAATCTTCAATCTCTGATTGTTCGAGTATTTTTTTGACGAGATGGTAATAGAATCAGCCGGCTGAACGACTTCAAACGCATTTGACAATATATTCTCAAACAGTCGCTCGACTTTAGCAAAATTCCCGAGGACATCAAATTCAGGATCTAAGTCGACAAAAATTTTCGGTTTAGTCTGATAAAATGTATTGCTGAGATCGCGAAGCACAATATCTGAAATTTTCTGCAGACAAACCGGTTCTAATTGCAAAGTTTTTTTTGACCCCACTTCCAGCACATCCGCAATCATGATATCGACTTTCTTAATGCTTCGATTGATGTCAGCTAAACCAGCGTCGCGAAGGAGATAAATCTCTTCCGTTGTTTTGATCTTTTAAAGTTGTTTTATTAAGACTTTTAGAACTTGAAACGGTTTTCAAATGTCGTGAGCCATATAAAAATGAGTCAAAAGCGCAATCTCAGTCAAAACCGAGTTTTAAAGTAACGTTATTATGGCAACTGTAGCGAACAAAAACATTAAGGAGACATCGCATGAAAGTTTTACGGAAAAGTAAATTGGTCGGCGCCATTATTGGCTCAAGTATTTTATTCTCTTGCGGGTTGGTTGGGAGTAAAGATGATTCGGAGTCTATGCCAAACCCGCCATCAAAAAACGGCGAGCCCGGCGTGACTCAAAAGCCTCCTACTCGGAAGCCACAGGATCCCGAAAGTGACCCGACTTTTAAACCAACGCCTACTTCGGGGCCTGATTTTTACGGAGATGAAAAAACAATAATCTACAGCTTTGATAAAAGCGAGCTAGTAAGGCTTGGCACCAAAAGAACTTCGTCAGATACGCCAGTTTTCTGGGATTACGAATTGTCCTTCGATGGCAAGCGAAAAGTTTCTGGTCAGCATGAATCCTTCGATAAACTTCAGGAAAATTTAAAAAGTTTGAATTGGGATTATAAACCGGCAACTATGACTTTGAAAATTTCTGCAAGCATAGAAGAATTTGGCTTTAAATACGAGGTGGCAACAAATGGATCAGCAGCAGACTTGCCCGCTATTTATAATGAAAATCGCACAAAGTGCGGAGATGTAACAACTTTTCAAAAAGTTGACTATTCAACTGTCGATTTAAACCCAACCAAAGTTCCGTTAAGTTTGCAATTTTGCAATTTAACTGACGGTAAAAAATACAATCTAGGATCGGAAGTTAAGTTCCACACTAACAGTTCTGAAAAATTCACGAGCTTAAAATGTCAGACAGTCAAAATCAGTTATTCCTATTTCGGATCTCGGTTTATCTACAGTGAATATCCTCACAAGGGCGCATGTGAAATTGGTCGCCATGTTTTGAATTTTGATTCGTCTGATACTTCAGCTAGACAGGAGCCACTTTTTTCACAACCTAAAGTGTTGCTTTCAAGATCCGTTGAATTAGATGACCTTACTAATATAGTAGAAAGTGAGATGAGCCGAGTTCAGTCTTCACGTTTTTTTCTATACCGCGCAAATTTCACGAAATTTAATTCAAGCAATATTCCTTGGTTAGATCACAAAAATTGTCGTGCGGTCGACTTTTATGTTTCAGTTAAAAAACCAGGTTCCGGATCTTTAGGCCTTGCTAGACTTCGGTTCGATGCAAAATCTGTCGAGAATGGCGAAAGAGCTTGGCTTCCATCCGATCAGAGCACACTTCCTGCGTCCGAGTTGTTTATGACTAACTTGGATAAGGAATTGATGAAATTTAATCTAACTTGTTCGTACAGGTCCTACGAATTCCTAGGTTCAGTTCCGTTGGAAAACTAATAGTAAAGTTTCTTGCGTTAATTTTGTCACACTAAGGCTCGTTGCCTCAAAACGGGCCTTTTTCCACTTTCTAACCCATACGCGACCGAGGAAAGCTAATTGTAAAAACAGTTCCCAAGCCCTGCTCTGACTGGCAGTCAATGCTAGCGCCAAGTTCGTCGAGAAAGAGTTTAGTTATGTGAAGGCCAAGTCCTGTGCCGGATTTTTTTCCTTCGGTAAAAAATGGATCAAATAGCTTAGCAAGACTTTCCGGGGGAATAATTTTCCCGTTATTTTTAATCGCTAAATTAATCTGGTCGGCATCTGAAGATGCTTTGATTTCGATATAACCGTGAGCTGAAACAGCCGACACCGCGTTATCTAAAATATTAAATAGCACGCGATTGAGTTTATTCTCGTTGCAGTCAATGAAAATTCCTTCCGTCAAGTCAACTGTTGCTATAGTAAAAAGTTTATCGGGACTTGCTATTTTTACTTCGGCAACCACCTCGGAAATTAAAGTTTTCAAATCGACTTTTTGCAAGTGGGCCGTGGAATCTTTATTTCCAATGTACATAATGTCTTTTAGAGTGCCGTTTACTTTTACCAAAGATTTATCGAGGTCTTTTTGCAACGCATCGAACAAAAGCAGGCTTCCCTCGCTGCGGCATTCTTTTTTTATAATGGCGAGACCGTTTTTAATCATCACAAATGGTTTTCTAACGTCGTGGGCTACTAGCTGGGCAGTGTGTGCAATGGCTTCGTAAATCTTGGCGCGAGCCAGTTCGTGGGATTGAGAGCGAATAGTCTCAGACTGATTTGCTATAAATTGTTTCAGCTGATATTGCAATTTCGCGCGGCTTAAGCGAACGCGCCAGATAACAATTGATAGGCAAAACGACAAAACATATACCAACGCAAAATTCACCAAATTTTCTGTGTGGATCGTATTCGGACCGGGTCGAAAGTAATACCAGCTTGAGTACATAATAATCAAAGTGGCAACCACGCTTACTATGAGACCTCCGAGGCGAAGTGGAACAAAAGCTAGGCCAAAAACAAGCTGCAAAATACTCAGCTGATAAAAAACGTCACTTTCATTTGTGACGACCATCGAGAAAACAATGCTAACGTAAATATAGAGGTAACAAGCAATTAGAGGGATTAGATAAAGGACGGAGTGATCTCTCCAGAGTAACTTCCAAATTTTGCAGATAATAAGCATATACGGGAGGTAAGCGAGCCGAATTAATAACCACGTTGGCTGAAATCCAAACAGGGAATATTCGACGAAAAAATAAGCCCACATCTGGAATGTGGCGATAATGATAAAAAGTGGGAGCACCAGATTATTAAATTCAATTTGAAAATTTAAATCTATAAACTTGTCTTCAGTTAAGTCCGAATCCTCCAGCTTACGCAGTTCACTCTTGCCGAGGACGGAATTTTTACTATCGGAAAAATCGGTAAATTTTTTTGCACTGTGCTGTAATTTTTTAAAAGGACGCTTCATGTTGTGATTGTCTCAGGGAGTGCGATAGAAAATGTTGTTCCGCTTTCGTCGCTTGACGTTACGGATATTTCCCCCTGGTGTTCTGCGATAAAAAGTTTAGAAATATGAAGTCCCAGGCCTGTGCCGTTTTTCTTACCCGATGTAAACATGGGTTCAAAGATTTTGCTTATAACTTCTTCAGGAATAACCGGACCGTTATTAAAAATTTCAACAAATATTTGCTTATCTTTCTTGGTCACAGTTAACCTGATTATTCCCGAGCTCTCGAGAGCTTGAACGGCGTTGTCTGCGATATTAAAAATCGCGCGGCGTATTTTGTTTTCGTCGCCCAAGGTGCAAATTGCGTTTTCTGTTGTGATAACGTCGATGGTGAAATTTTTAGTCTCGTAAAAAATAATAAGGTCGTCTCTTATTTCGTTGATAACTTTTACCAGGTCAACGGGCAGTAATTTACTTCGGTCCGACGCTCGACCCACGTGAATAATATCACTTAGTGTCGCGTTTACGCTTTTAAGTGAGGATTCGAGATTTTTGGATAGTATTCCAAAAAGTTCGATGGAGGACGCGGTGGTTAATTCTTTTTTCATCATTCGCATGCCGGAAGTTATCATGTGGAAGGGTTTTCGCACGTCGTGTGCAACAAGCTGCACTGTTTCGGCCACGGCCTGGTAAACTTTCGCACGGGCGAGTTCAGTGGATTGGCTGCGGATTGTTTCGGCTTGGGTACCTAATAGATTATTGAGTTGAAATTGCAGTCGAGCTTTCTGGATTCGCCCTCTCCAAATTACTAGCGCCAAAAGTACGGTAAAAATGTACGCGGGTAAATAATTGGCGATTATAAGGGGATATTGCTCTAGCAGTGAGTCTTTTGCCACTAAATAAATGACCGAATAAATATACAAGAATGTTGAGACGAACATAATTAGATAAGTTCTAAATAGAAAAGGGAGAAATGCAATTCCAATCAAAATTTCAATTACTCCTCCTTGATAAGCCGGGTTGGTTAATGAAGATTTTGCTAGCAAGACTGCCAGATACCCGCCTATATAAAAAAGAGTTGAGAAAACTGGTAGGAGTGTAAAATACTTTTTATCCTGACAGTAGTTGATCCATAATTTATATATTGAGTAGATAAAAGGAAAATAGAAAACTCGGACCCAAAACCAGTAGTGGCTAAATGCAAATACATTATAATCAACATACATAGTTATTAATGTTTGTATGGTAGCGACTACCACAAGAATGGGAAATATAAATTCCTTAAGTTCCGCCCGAAAACTTTGTACTATAAAATCTTCTTCTTCAGAGTGGACCTCTGGTAGTGATACGAAAGTAATATTGAAAAAACTTCTCATTTAATCGGTTTTTCTTTTTCATAAAGAATTGTTATCGGTTCGAGCACGTTTTTAAATTAGCAAGAGTTCGAACACTCCAGAATTTTGTCTCGGTACTCTCAAATAAACTTATTTAGATTCTGCTAATATGTTGCGCAATCAGATTAAAATCTAGCTACTTAAGATTTAAAAAAACATAAATATGACTTTGAGACTTAGAACTAATTTGATATTTAAAAAATTAGAAAATACATTTGATAGTCGCAAAAATTATACGTTAAGCCAAAAGTTTGATTTTTCTATTCTCAGATTCGAAGGATTTAAAGCCTCGCTCAGATGTCACATTTTTCATAAAATAAAATTTATGCCCGTAAATATCTTTAGTTTTAGCATACGCTTCTGAGAAATTATTTGCTTGCAAAGTTGACCCTAACCATCGGCACATTTCTTCGTCTATAACTATTATAGGTGTGGAACGAGATTCAAATTCTTTGCACTCTATCCTCAAAAGTTTTGCTTCATTTTGTAGTCTCTTGGTTATTCCCGGAAGCTTTCCAGCAACAGTGGTTTTTTTCTGTGTTTTAGGACCCATGAGGCCAAGAAGACCATCTCCTGCGGACAGACTGACATCGAAAGTCAAAGGTAATCCGATAGAGTCAGAAACTTCGTTAAATACTTTATCGGCCAAAATTTTAGCGAATTCGAACGCTTTTCCGCTTATTTTTATTTTGTCAAATTTCGGATCATAAAACACGATAAACAATTCATCGGCATGCCAATTAAAAAAATAATTTCCGTTCGGATCCAATAGTTCCAACTGGTTAATTACCGAGTTGTAAAATGTTTCAAAAAGATTCTGGATGAAGAAGGCATCACTAGTCTCTGTCATTTTCTGAAATGATCGCCAATCTGCCATTAAGCATACTATAGGTTGATTCACAGGCGCGAAAAGCATAGATATAGCCTTTTTATCACCGGATACTACCGCGATTTTAGCCAGTGAAGGCGGCATTAACATCTTCAAAAATTCCAGTCGGTCCTCGAGACCTGATACAAAATCTCTGCGCAACAACCAGGCTAAAAAGAATGATGCTAAATTAGCCCAAATCAACAGTGTGTAAAGATTCGAATCCACTGTCTTATTAGTGACAGTTAAAAAAGCTAATAGAATTATTGCGGATATCTGAAATAAATACTGTTCTCGCCAATATTTAAAAAGAAAATAAGGCCCGAAAACATAAACCATTAAAGTTCCTAGCCAAACTGTAAGTTGCTCGGAATTAGTCGTAGTATAACTAAGGAAAAATGGGTACGAGCAGCCCCAGAGAGTACCGGATAAAACCAGACTTGCTGAGCTAAACCGACTTAAAAGTTTACTGTTTTTTAATTGAAGAACTTGGAGCGTGATAGCCATTGACGAAAGAGCACTGATGGAAAAAAGACGGTAGTTTACAAAAGTTAATTTCTGCATGTCAAATAGTAGGAGATCTAAGAAACCTAAAAGTGTCATGCAGATTATCTGAACAACTATGCACCATTTTGCATAATCTTTAATATTGTGAAGTTGCCATTCCTTATAGAAATTAACCAGTTGCATTCTACTGGCGCCTTTCTTAATTGAGAAACTCATAAAATCATGCTCCGTTTAACCACCGAAAGTGTTTTCGGTAATTTTCGGTCGAAAAATTAGTTATGTTCAATTTATATAAATTTTGAACTGGACACGTACGAGTTAATTAACTGTAATAGGGCAAGAACTAAGCTTATGTTGACGTTTTGTTAAGTACTCAGATGGCAGTCAGACATTCGGCGTCCCTGTAAAAAAAGGGAAAAAAAGTAAACTTAAGCTCGCGAAAAAAAATATATTTTTTTTTATAATATTTTGGAATTAGTCTTAGTTAAAAATTTAAAAGATGGTAAACAAGACCAGGTCCTTGCATAATACTCAGAATAAGTATGTGCCATAAGACTAAGAAGCTCCCGTTCTTCTTGCTCCGCGCTTATTATGTAATATGTTGCGACAATCAGGAAATTAAGTAACACAATGATACTACCGGAAAGGCAAAACAAACCTAGCATCAAAATGCAATTCGCTAGGTAAATCGGATGCCTCAAATATTTATAAGGTCCAGTCGATATTATTCTAATCGGAACATGTGCATCGAAACAATGACTATACTCATTACCTAAAGTCAACTTTGAATAAATAAATAAAGTTATTCCAATCGTGCAAACAATTACACCTCCTACAATTGTGTATTGATTAAAATTGAAAATTTTTCCAAGCAGGATGTTACTAGAAAAAACGGACGATACACAAGCTACTAAGGTCGAAAACTGAATATATTTGTAGATTAGTTTGAATCTCGCAAAAAAATTACCAGTCAAGTATTCGCTTCTTTTCTTTCCGCTTAAGTTAGGCGGCGCTCGGTAAAGTAGAAACGAGGAAAAAAAAATTACTAAATAAAATACGGATAAAAAATACTGTATTTGAAGCATTGCATTGACCTATTATTCAGAGGAAATAAATGTTCGCTGTCGCATTCATTATTATAGCGTCGTCATCGACTGTAGTACAAAGTTCGATACAATAGCTCCCGTCGTCTAATGTTTTTAAACTAGAAACCCAAAGCTTTTGGATTAAATTTTCCGAAGTGCGTACTAACCTGTTTAATTTCATTTCTAATTTTGTCGCCCAGAGCTTTATTTTTTCTTTCTCAAGTGGTGCGTATTTGAGGTCAAAATAATGGCAAAGATAGGCATAAACCATCTTTTGTGTGTGAATTTGGAACATAGGAGCTGACAGATGGTCCGGACTTCTTTCCATTTCTGTTTGGTATGATCTGCAAAAAAAAGCTTCGCCATAATTTCCGCTGAATTCATACCGGCTACAATTTAAAGTTTCGTTAACTTGGCGGTTTGGCATAACATTAAAAGACAATAAATTTGTACAATTGTCTGCAAAAACATTAAATTTGGTATAAGAAAAAGGGTTGCGAAGAAGTTCCTCACTTGTTTTGCGTTCAGGTAAAGTGATCATGTGTCTTCCTTTTAAGTGTTTTATTAAGCACGCCGGTTGATTTTATTTCTGAAATCCCATCAATCTCTAAGTGGGGGTATACGTTATTTTATTAAAATAAGCCATAGTTTTTTAATTAATTGATTTAAAATACTGGGGATGGCTATACATTACAGGGCTTTAAAATGCCTGTCGCGTTAAGCGCCAATTGGTTTACCACCTATATCGTTTTCGTAAGTCACAATTTGTTCACAAGTGTTTAGGTCCCTTTTGCAATTCGTAAATTTTGTGTACAAATCGAGATGCATAAGGAGTAATTTAAACATACTTCAAATTAACTTTTATTAAATGTTTTCCTCAATTTTATTTTTAATCTTGAAATATCAATAATTTCAGTTAGTTAAATAATATTGTGGTAACATCTCAATAACCTCCGGTAGGCTAACCTGAGATCAGCTGAGTGATTTGAGATTTTGTAGATTTAATTTATAGAAACCTTAAGCAGCTAAAGT
>JAYVPO010000018.1:0-10103 GCA_043757325.1 bacterium | reverse complement strand
AGTGCCTTGATGACAATTTTTACGGGCTTTATATTCTGTAATTTAATTTTAAGTATTAGGCCCCGAAGTCAAATGTCGAAAACGCTAAATCTTTGCTTATGGCACCTGTGTTTTGCAGTACAGGTTTTATTTGTTTGTTTAAATGTTGTTGATTGTCATCTTTATTCCTTTGTTGGTCGAAGAACAACCTTGGACTCTTTTGCCATTGCTCAAGATATTAAAGACCAAGCTGTTAAAATTTTTTTCCAATATTGGCATGTGAGTTTTCTTGTGGTGGGTTTTGCATTTGTCCTTTGGAAATTGGGAATGCGCCTATCCAGATCTCGAATCACATGTCAAAAATCCTGGTGGCAAGTGACCTTGCAATTTATTTTTTTAGTAAGTTTTTCTATTCTTGCAATTCGCGGTGGATTTAAATTTAAACCGTTACACCCTTCTGATTCGTTGATCCTGCAGCCCCACGCTTTAGCAGCTTTAGCCTTAAATTCTACATTTACTCTACTAAAAACTCCGCGGGATACTTTACTGGAGTCCGTTGATGATTTTAGCTCTGAAGAAGTTGTCAGAATTTTGCAGACCAATTCAAAACCGTTTACTTTTCCAGGAATGGAAAAATCCAATGTTGTGATTTTTATTATCGAAAGTCTGGCGTCCGAATACACAGGGTATTTAAATTCTTATCGGGGCTACACGCCATTTTTAGATGATTTGGCCAAAAAATCTTTAATATTTGAACATTCGTTTTCTAACGGGCGAAGGTCCATCGACGCAGTAACATCTATTCTATCGGGGGTGCCGAGTTTTGTTGAAGTGCCCATTATCACTTCTCCCTATGCGCCGTGGTTAAAAAATTCACTACCTCAGGTTTTAAGATCTCGCGGCTATCAGTCGTATTTTTTTCACGGTGCAAAGAACGGGAGTATGCATTTTGATTTATACGCCAAAATATCGGGATTTGACTTTTATCATGGACTAAGTGAATATCCTAAAAAAAGCTCAGACTACGACGGCACCTGGGGAGTTTATGATGATCCGTTTTTTCAATACGCAAAAGATGTTTTAAGCTTTCGAAAAAATAAAAATCCTTTTTTCGCCACCGTGTTTAGCCTCAGCTCTCATAATCCCTTTAAGCTTCCTGAAGGCGTCAGTTTTCCTGAAGGATCGCTGCCTATTCATCGCAGCATTCGCTATGTGGATGATGCATTGAGGAAATTCTTCGCTGCGGCTAAAAAAGAGCCTTGGTTTGAGAATACTTTATTTGTCATAACAGGCGATCATACTTCTCTTTCCGAAAAGAAGAATTATCAAAACGATTACGATCGATTTCGGGTGCCAATACTATTTTTCCATCCAAAGTTGCAGGCTTTTGGCGATTTGGCAGTGGGTGTAAAAGCGTTGCGTCCTATTCAGCACACAGATATTAGGGCGTCGGTAATGAATTTTTTAAATATAAAAACAAGTGAGCAGCTTTTTTTTGGTGCGACTATTTTTTCAGATGACGAAAAATGCATTTACAACCAGGAGTACGGCGTGTGGTGGGTGTTTGATGGAAAGCAAAAAGTGCGTAAAAACGCAGGAAAAGACCCCGTTCTAGCTGAGGGCCCCGACACGGATACAGCGGAATTCGAAAAAAATCGTAAGCGAGTTATGGCTTACCGACAGTATTCCATAAATGGAGCTTTGAGAAATACGTGGTATATAAAAAAATAAACTTGTGGAGCTAGTAAACTTGCAGAATTTTTGCGGCTAAAACGCCCGCGTTCCACGCGCCATTAATGGCCACCGTTGCCACGGGAATTCCTTTCGGCATTTGAACGATGGAAAGCAAAGAATCTAAACCATTTAGGCTTGTAATGGCTATTGGTACACCGATCACGGGTAAATTTGTCAACGACGCAACCATTCCAGGTAAATGGGCTGCCCCACCGGCTCCTGCAATAATCACTTTATAACCTGCTTTTTGTGCATTTTCCGCAAAGCTATACATTTTTTTTGGGGTGCGGTGCGCCGAAACAATTTCTTTGTGAAAACCGATTTTAAAACTTTCTAATGCCTCACAGGCGGCTTTCATTATGGGCCAGTCGGATTCACTCCCCATAATCACAGCTACTAAAATTTTATTTTTTTTATTTGTCATAGGTATTTTTTTTCTCTTAATCTATTTAATTGAGTTGGCAGAAAATTTAAAATATTAACATGCCCCATTTTTCTTCCAGGACGTTCTTCTTTTTTCTGGTACCAATAGGCCCTTTCATCGGTGGAAAGATTGTGAAATTGGTACCCAGCAGATCTATCCACAGTGCACTCGCCGATAAGATTGACCATCGCAAAGTTACTATCGGCTGTCGTGCTTTTTAAAGGCAACCGACATGCTGCTAAAATGTGATTTAGAAACTGCGATCCTTCGCACGCATCCATTGTATAGTGCGAGCTATTGTGAACTCGCGGTGCGATTTCGTTAACTAAAAGTTCTGCGTTCGCATAGAAAAATTCCACCGCAAAACTTCCAAGCATACTTGTGGCTTCGGCTAATTTACTAGAGATATTTTGGGCTTTGATTTCAGTTTCAGAGGATGTTGCAAAACTCGTAGCCGGTCCGTAGACAAATTTGCAAATCCCGTTTTGTTGTTCCGATACTATCAACGGATAGAATTTAATAGATCCGGACCGCTCGACAACAGAAGTGATAGCAAGTTCTTGTTCGAAAGCAATGCATTCCTCTGCGTAAACCGCGATTTTTTTGCTCAGTGCTTCGCGCAGGAAATTTTCTGATACCACGTCATAAATATTACCCACATGGACGCCTTTTCCATCATACCCCAATCGTGAGTACTTTAAGACCACTCGAGTTGGAAATAGGTTTGACACATTGTCCTGCCAAATTTTTAACTCCGACAAGTCCAGAAGTTCTTTTTCAAAAAACTTTGCAGTGGGGATGTTTAGAGTTTTTAAAAGTTTTTTTTGGGTGAATTTATTTTGTAAAGTTTCGATGCATTTTAGACTTGGAAAAAATTCTACCAGCTTTTCCCAACGCCTTAATTTTTCGACCACTATAAATTCACTTTCAAAAAGGACCGTGTCGACCGTTTTAAAAAATTCTTCTTCTTCACTCAACACGTCCGCACAAACTATTCCAGCGGGGGAATCTTTGCAGCCTAGAATACAAGGCTTTAGGCCAACTTCGTGAGCTGCTGTAACCAGCATTCGAGCTAACTGTCCATCGCCAATAATTCCTAGTCGTGCAGTAGTCACGTTAATTTCCAAACAGGCCTTTGAGTTGTTTTTTAGCTTCTTCTTCCAAATTCTTTTTAGCCTCTTCACCTTTTTTTTCACCTTCGGCTTTTGCTTTTTTCTTTTCTTCGTCTGACTGGGCATTAATTTCGGCTTTTTTTCCGCCGATTAGCTTCTTTAAAAAATCTTCGCCTGATTTGCGACCTTCTTTTTCGAACATAGATCTCGCATTGACTGTAAATATTTCTTTTAACGCCTCGAGTTTCAAACTTACTTTTGGATCCACCGCTGTGCCGCCGAGATTGGCTTGGAGTACCAGATTGTTTTGCTTGTCGAGCAATAGATTTGCGTAAGAACTTTGCGCCAGCATACGCTTTTTGGTGGCTTCCGAGGCGTGATAGATTACCGTGCCACCAAGGCTCAAATCAAGCCCCACCGATGAGTCCACAGCGTAATTGCCCGAAGATTCGGTGGTTTGAGAAGCCAAATACATTCGTCCGTCTTTTATGGTTATTTTGCCTGCAACGTCTTTTAAATCTCTTTGAGCAGACGCTTTATCTTCGATATTTATTTTGGAAATCGTCGCAAGCTTTTCGCGCAATTGGGCCGTGCTTGGCTTATTGGGCAAACTTTTTAACATAGGATTCTGTAAAATTTTATCTATGGACTTTAAAACGCCTTCCGAAACAGAACCGGTTGCAAGACTCGTCGCAAATTGATCAAACTCTTTTTGCATAATGCGAGCGATACTTGGTGTATTAAGTTGTCCGCTTAGAAATTTGAATTGCCCGCCACCGTTAAGTGTTTTATTTAATGTGGGGACCGTGGTTCCGCTACCTTTCGCTGTCAAATCAAGATTTACGACCCCTTTAATCAGGTCTTTGTGCTCTGGTTTAACGGCGGCCATTAGTTTTTCAGGTTTGATATTCTTCAGGTGAAATTCTTGATTAAAGCCAATTGGCGAAGGTTCCAAGTCAATTAATCCTTTGGCCTGAACGGTTCCATCGAAAGCTAGAACGCTAAAATTATTAAGCTGTGTTTTTAGACTTTTTTGTGCAATATCTACTAAAAAATTTTCAATTTTGACGTCATCGTATAAAATTTTTCGCAGGTTCATTTTAAACGCTATATCCATTCCGTTCAGTAGCTTTTTTTGGTCCTTTGTCAAAGTAAAATCCTTGGCGGTATTTGGTTCGTGTGGGTCGGGTGTTGTTCCCGCAACCGGCGATGCAGCAGGAGAATTTTTTCCTGGTTCTGCAGTGGCGTTTGCAGCTGTTTTCGTTAGAGACGTTGTAGGCATAAATGGCTTTACTAAACCGCCCAGGTCGAAATTTTGGCTGACAACTGTAATAGCTCCTTTGGGCGGTTGAACCGAAGTGATATGGGTGCCCACTAGTAAGTCTGTCCCAGTTAAATTTAATTTTAAATCCGCATCTAATTTCGCAGTTTCAGGCTTTGACATAGTACCAAGTAAATTTGCTAGTAAATAAATTTTTCCGTCCATAAGCATTTTTTTATGTTGCGGAAGAACGTCGCCCAAGGCCGTTAAATTGTCATTTTTTACTTCAACGTTCGCGTTGGTGACTAGTGCTTTAAAATCCACAATACTGACTTTAGCTTTTACAAAAAGTGACTGCAATTGCAAGGAAAACGCGGTTAAATCTAGGCTCGTCGGCTTAAACACACCTTGAAATTGTAAATTTAACGGAACACTGGAATTTTTAACAAAAGCATTTTTTGCATTAATGTTCAATTTATCTAAATCCACTTTGCCAGCAAAGGTTGCGGACTCAAGGCCTGATCCATTCATCTTAATATTGTTAATCATCGAAATTAAAAAAGGCCCTGATACTGACATATCTTCTTTTTTTAAATCAATTTGAGTTGCAATTTCAGTTTTTATATCTCGTTCCAATCCGATATTGGTAACCGATAAATTAAAATCTTCAACCCGGGCTGGAGTACTAGGTCCATCATCGTCGAGATTCTTTATGGTGACGTTGGCGTTAGAGACAAAAATTCCTTCGATAACCACATTGTCTTTTACAAACTGCATTTGGTCTTTTTGGGTCGCAGGGTCGGCGTTCTTATTAGCGCTTTTTTGATCAGTTTTTGCATTTTGTGCCGGTGGTTTTGCTTCCGGGTCGACTTTGATTAATGAGGTAATATTGTTTTTGAGGCCTTTTTTGGCCACCATAAATTCGGGTTTTTTAATTTCAACTCGACCTACAATCTTTTTGCTTAAAAGCGGTAAAAACTGAGTGTTAACCAAAACTTCACCTACTGTGAAAAGCTTGGTCCCGGCGAAGTCGGCGTCGGTATTTTCAACCGAAAAGTTTTTGATATTGATTCCAATTTTAGGAAAAATTTGCAAACGTGCCGATTCAAAATCGACTTTTGCATAAGATTTGTCTGCCACAAGTTGTTGGATTTGTGGTTTAAATTGATTGAAGTCGATTAAAAAAGGCACAGCGAAAGCCAAAATAATCAGCAGAAGCACAAACCCAAATCCGTAGGCTAAAATTTTGACTGTCTTTTTCATGAATTGACCCTCATTCCAATGTGGTTTAACATTGTAACGTGTTCATTAAAATTCTGCCACCGCGAAACTCTTTGGAAATATACTAACGTGCTTGAAACTGTCCGAAATGTTCGTACTGCAAAATTATTTATTGTTCTAGAACGAGATTCGGCGCCCGGCCGAATTCGAGTGATTAATCCGGACGGGCAAATCGTCGAAGTGACGCAATTGATATTTGAGCCCGATCCCGTTTTTTTGGACGAGGAAAGAAAAGCCGTTGAAATCACTGCTTCGCAACTTGCGACTTTTAATAATTTGCAAAATCAGGATGAACAGCGCTCCAAAATTTTGCAGGATTTGCGGCAAGGTACGATTAAAACGCCAGTGCGAGCTAACCCGCGCGATTCGGAAACAAAATCCACTAAAACTAGACGTTCTGGCCCCGTAGATCCTCAAACAGGAAAAGTTATTTATTGGGAATCGGAGCGACTAACTTTTTATCGTCACAAAATTGATCCTTTGAAACCAGGCGATGCCTTTGAAATTAAGCTTGCGAATAATCAGAAGTTGAAAATGACAAAAGCCAAATTCTTTCAAGTTTTTAATCATGTTGTGATGTCGGCTCAGTACCGCTCGCAGGGGTATTTTACTTTTGAGGCATTACCGGATGAGGCAAAAGATTTTTTAAGTTAGATTATTGAGAAAGAGCAATTTCGAATTTCTCAACGCTGGCTAACCCGCGAGTTTACAAAGCAAATAATATTTATTAGAATAATACTATAAACAAGCAAAAGAGAATTTCTGTGCAAATTTTATTAGCAGACGATTCATCACCGATTCAAAAAGTAGTAAAAATCGCACTAAGCTCTCTACAATGCGATTTTGCTTATGCAAGTAATTTTCTTGAAGCTCAAAAAGAACTCGAAAAAAAAACCGCAAAAGTTTTTATTGTTGATGCGGGATTAGCCGGAGCTACAAGCGTTGCCGACATAAGCAAACTTTGCGAGATTGCCGCTATACCAACAGTGGTACTATTAGGTAGTTACGAGAAATATTCGGAGCAGGATCTTTTAACTGCCGGCCTTCACAATATCCTAAAAAAACCTTTTGATGGGACACAGCTTTTGGAAATGGTTCAAAAACTAATTGAATTGGAAATCCCAACTCCCATTATGACAGTCCCTCCTAGCTTTCCTTCGATTCCTCGTCTTATTAAAATTCCATTTGGTAATGACGAACAAAAGTCCGCTCAAGCTACGCCTGAGCCGGAACCAGCAAAAATGTTCAAACCGCCGGCATTTAAGCCTGAAATACCACAAATGCCTGCTCGATCAGAAATCGACCACGATCAGGTTTTTGCGAAATTGCAGCGCGAAATGCAGACGCTGGTAAAAGACTATTGTGAAAAAAATTTTAAAGCTATTGCACGTGAAATTTTGACCGCTGAACTTCGTCGGTTGGCCGAGGAAAAAGCCCGGCATTTGGTGGACTAGAGTGGCGAATCAGGCTATGCTCGAACGCTATGGCTAGTACAATACATCGCATTCAAATCGAAAAAATTATTCACGAAGCCTTGCGCGAAGATTGGGGACAAGGCGACTGGACAACCGATCTCTGTGTGGCATCTGATAAACAATCAAAAGCAAAAATAATTTGCAAAGAAGAAATCACCGTTGCGGGTACTGAGGTTGCAAGACTGGTATTTCTGGCAGTCGACAGTACGTTGAAAGTGGATATAAAAGCCACCGACGGACAGATTGCTGAAAAATCTACGGTTCTTTTGGAAATAAGCGGGCTTGCCAGATCTATTTTAAAAGCAGAGAGGGTTGCATTAAATTTCTTTGCAAAAATGTGTGGGATTGCGAGTTTGACCAGGAAATTTGTTCACCAGTTGGAAGGTACCGAAGCACGACTTCTTGATACTAGAAAAACGACCCCTGGACTGCGAGTTTTAGAAAAGTACTCGGCTCGTGTTGGAGGCGCGTTAAATCATCGCCAAACTTTAAGCGATGGAATTATTGTTAAAGAGAACCATCTTCGAGCAGCTGGGGGTATTAGTTTAGCGGTAGAGAAACTTCGCCAAGGCATTCCTCCCGGTATGAAAATTGAAGTCGAAGTTACGAATTTCAAAGAGTTAAACGAAGCACTTATCTGCGGCGTGGATATAATCATGCTTGATAATATGTCGATTGAGGATATGAAAAAAGCGGTGGCAATTGTGGACAAAAAAGCTTTTACGGAAGCTAGCGGCAATGTCAGTATAGATAATTGTCGAAAAATCGCCGAAACGGGCGTGAATTTTATTTCGACCGGTGCCGTATTTCATTCTTCCAAATGGTCTGACTTAAGTCTGCTGTTCGAAATTTGATTTTTAAATATGCAGATTTTTTTTCACGATGTTTTAGATTCTACGCAAAATGAAGCACGGTTATTGCTGCAAAAGAAACAAAGTGTGCCATTCGCTGTGCAAGCCGGAAAGCAGACATCAGGACGGGGTCAGCTGGGCAAAAATTGGGAGTCCGAAAGTTCAGAAAATCTCTATTTAACACTTGTTTTAGAGCTAAAAGATACCGGCGATATTTTAAAAATTCCGGGATTTTGTAGTTATGTTTTGGCGAAATTCATCAGGGAGAAACATGGTTTATTTTGCCGATTAAAATGGCCAAACGATTTATTTTTTGCGGCTAAAAAGTTAGCTGGAATTTTATGTGAAAGCCAGATCCATTCGCCTGATCAGGCTAACATTTTTCTAGGTTTTGGGGTGAATTTAAATCAGGCGCCAACCACATCGAAGCTAGGCTATTCGGCGACTTATTTAAAAGATATCTGCTCTGTTGACAATATTTCCGTAAAAAACTGGGCAAAGGAATTCGTGGAGTTTTTTTTGGAAGAATGGAAAACATTTGGGACGTTAAACTGGTTTACGATATACCGAAGTTGGCTTTTGCCTCCGGGACACGTTTTAATTGCACCTGAAGGGCATTACTACATAACAAACTACGATGAAAAAGGTTGCCTGGTAATAGAAGATTCTAAAGGGGCCGAGCGCATCATTCAGTCGGCTCAAGAAGTGTCTTTACGTTGGGATTTAACACTACCAGAAACCAGAAAATTGATTTTTGATATAGGCAATACTCGCACAAAATTTGCGGTTTTCTCGGCCGCAGGCGAGATTTTAAAATCAGGAACTGGAATGGATTGGGGTGACTTTTCTGAAGCCTATTATAGCTCGGTAAAAGGTTCGTTGATTAAAACCAAAAACCTCTTTGAGATTCCGAAGAAACGAGTCCGTCTTGCGCAAAGTAGATACAATTTAAATGAACTCGGCAGCGACCGTTTATGTTTGATCGAATGTTTTTTAGAAACATATTTTTGCGGTGAGTCAGGCTTACTTATTTCCGCCGGAACCGCTACGACCTTAGATATTATCGATAGCACAGGAATTCATTTAGGTGGGTACATTCTGCCAGGATTTGGACTCAGTGCGAAAGTTTTGCATCATCACACAGGATTGCTACCTGAAGTTCAGATAGAAGAAACAAAAGAATTTCTAGAACTGGGTGTAAATACGCATGACGCTATAGAACAAGGTCTTTTAAATTCTACTTTGACGTTGGTTGAAAAGTTATGTGTGGAGTTCAAAATAAAGTTTGTATTGCTAACTGGTGGCGATTCAAAATTTTACGAAATCGGAATTAATAACATTGTCGAGCGCGTTGTCATCGACGAATATGCGGTACTAAAAGGTGCTTTTGCGATGTTACGAGGCTAAGGGCCCGTCAAACAATAACCTATACTTTTTGCCGACAATTTTTATTTATCTTCACAGTTTTTTTTGCCAAGAAAAATTTCAAATTTGAACACAACTTATCTCGCCAAATGTTTAGTTTATTTCGTCACAAGCACTTAGGCCTAATATTGAAGCAACTTCTGATTTAATTTCAATTTCCAAACGCAAAAGATTTGCGATTAAAATTTTGCCTGTCGAAAAGTTTCGATTCTCGAGCTTTTGTGCAAGTTTTTTTTGCGATGGACTTGACGCAACCTGTTCTCGGGAGTCAACTGGTTGAACTTTTGGAAAATAGTGTTTTGTCATAAAACTTCATCCTTCAATAAGGTAATCGACATTTTGCGAAAACCTTGATTGGGTAATTTTTACCTAACTTAGTTCGACGGTTAAGATACACACGGAAAAGAAGCACTTATAGAAGACTTAGTTATGCGGAGAATTTTTCTCGATTGTCGTCGCTGGAGTCAATGGCACTAGCTTAAGCATAACCCTTGAAAACTGTTAAAGAAAAACCCATCCTTGATTAATGTCTTAAATCAACTAAGGGGAGGGTTTTTCTCT
>JAYVPO010000017.1:0-2749 GCA_043757325.1 bacterium | reverse complement strand
GTGAATTTAGAACACCTCAAACTTGCCCAATTGAAAATCCCCAAATTAAAATAAACAACTTACGATGACTTTTTCTTACCGCAACTTCCGAGAAAAAGTGCCAGCTTGTGGTCAAGTGTGTGCTTTCCGAGACGCTGATTTGTCAGGAATGCATCGGAGAGTCGTGCAGAGAGCTAGTACGGCAAATCGCTTGCGCGCAAATGCAAGCGATCTTGATTCAAGTGCTTCACAGACATCACCTTGTGCCGCCTTAGCTGACACGTCATTTAATCTAGATGGGATGGGATGGTTGAGTTCCGTGACCAGAACTGGCACAATCTTATCATCAATTCTTAAGGGGATCTTATATGAAACAGGCTTTGTTTACTCTAATTTTTTTATTGTCATCGGTTGCAGCTGCGGCGCCATTGAAGAATGCTACAAATGAGGAATCTCAGGCATTGAAAAAGCTTGCGACCTCTCAGCTTGAAAGGCGTCAAGCTACTTGCAATGACTCCCCAGTATTTCTCGACATCGCTAGGAACTCGGACGGTAGCGTAAAAACCATGACAAATGGCGAAGCAATTGCATATTGTTTGGGTCGAGACGCACACCTTCCAAGCGCCCGTGAACTGGCCCAGCTCTCGATGAGTTTTGGTGCTAAAGGTATCGTTGATGCATGCAAAACCTCGGATAAAACATGTTACAAAGTAGAATCATTAAATGCCAAGGGCACCCCTGACAGTTTCTATTTTAGCTGCCTGGGGTATCGGCGCCCCGCATACGAAAGAGGCGCGGAATGGCTTTGGTCGACGTCGCTAACCTCAAAGATTCCCTACTACGACATCGTCTTCGATAGCGACCAATGTTTCATAGGCGACGACACCTATCGCCCCGCCGACCTTGCGGTTCGCTGCGTGGCCACTTGCCACCCGCCCGCACCCCCCAGGCCAAAATTTCTCGACATTGTTAGAGACTCGGACGGTAGCGTAAAAACCATGACTCAAGGTGACGCTATTCAATATTGTTCGAAGCGAGGCGCACACCTTCCAAGCGCCCGAGAGCTAGCCCAGCTCTGGGAGATTCTCGGTGCCAAGGGCATTGTCGATAGCTGTCGCTCAGACGATAAGTGTTACACTATCGAAATATTGAATGTCGATGGCACTTCTGACAGTTTCTATTTTAGCTATGCGGGATATCAGCGCCCCTCAGGCGAACTTGGTAACAATTCGTTTTGGTCGTCATCGGTCTACTCAGATTCTCTCGACTACGCATTCTTCCTCAACGGTGAAGTCGGTAACGTCGGTGGCAGCGGTGTCTACTTCAATGCGGTTCGGTGTGTGTCGGGTCGATAGACATGGTGTTGCAAATATAGCAGCCGGCAATATTCGCAAACCACACTCGCCCTGGGACGAGTCTCCCAAAGGAGGAAACTTAAATAAGTGCTACAATTCGCCTGCCATATGAAGCTCGCCGGACTAAAAGGCGAGCTTTTTAGTTTTTATATAATTAAATAAAATCTGTGTGATAATTATCGGTAGAATTTCGGCCCGCTAAAGTTTGCTCAAACTAGTGTTTGCCGTCCCAGTTATTTGCTCCGGGATAAATAAAATCTATCGCAAAATTAACGAGGTTTGGAAAAAACTCGGATCGAAAAACGCCACTCGAAATTCACAAAAATTAGTTTTTCTGGAAATAAAGAGGCGCATTGTGAATGCCATTTCTTTCATGAATATTCAAGCAACTGAATGGCTGGAGCTAAAGTTTTGGACGCGTGCCCAAAAGGTATGTTTTCTTGATTTTTGGGCATCAAATGGCCTTAATTTTGATAAAAAGCAGAATTGACTCGGTTAGTCATTTGCGGTATACCCAGCCCATGAAAAAATATTTTACCATATTCTTACCAATGCTTTTCATGCTCTCTGCCCCCTCTCAGGCTGCTAAACCTGAGTTGATAGCAGACATAAAGGGCACTATCGTTTCAGTGCAAAAATTTATTCCAGAATCAAATGATGGGTTATTGACTCCCGACGCTAGAAGAATGTGCTTTATGTTAGGCAAGTTAGACATAAATGTGCAGAAACTTAGAGAGCTATCTTTACGTTCAGACTTCTTCATAGACGGGCCTGCCATGCAAAATATTTCATTAGTTTCGGATATTGTAGAGCACTCAAATAGCGCGACAACCATTTGTGGCTTTGTATCCTTAGACTCAGAAAACATAAGTAAAGTAGATCGTCTCAAAGTACGATTAAACGACCTCAATGATTTACTCAATGTTTTGGAAATGGCCGTAAAGTAAAATTAAGTGCTTCTAAATTTTCGCTTTATGTTCAGGCTCGTCCTAAAAAACGGGCCTTTTGTTCGCGGACACTGTAAATAAATTTTATGTGAACACAGCTGCCCACTCAGTAGGCCACTAGTTTTTCGCGTAACAAGTTTTAGCCCCAGGCTCACCTAGCGGCAATCTCATGGCTCGCGAACCTCGCAATCGCTTCTGTAGAAGCGCGAAGCGGTCAATTGGTAAAGACTGAGTACTGACCTACTCGTTGACCACTAATAGTGACATCATAGCTATAGCTCTCAAAAGATTCATTGCCTGGAACGCCGCCCCTGAAAAAGGTGAACACTGCATTCGCGGGTTTGCCGTCAACAAATCCACCAACGGAAATTTTAAAAGTAGAGTCACTAACTTCGGTCTTTTGTATAGGAAATTGATCAAACCAAAAACTAGCGTACATTTTATCGAGCTTACAAGGAGGCGAAACGG
>JAYVPO010000016.1:0-2750 GCA_043757325.1 bacterium | reverse complement strand
TTTTTTATTCCCAAATTGGCGCAAATGACGCGGCAAGTTTTACAGAAAAACTTTCATTTTATTTAGAAAATCATCCAAATATAAAAAAGGTTGAACTTTTTGAAGTGGAAGACAAATTCTTTGAAAAGATATTAGGGAACTTTTTTAGTGAGAAGAAACTTGAGTGCGTGTTTTTAGATTCACCGATGTTTTTAGGCAGTCGCGAAAACTTTAAAGCTTATCTTAAGACCACCAAACGCCCTTTTATGAAAAATTTTTATGAAAGAGAAAGAAAACGCCTTACTGTTTTATTGGAACATGGAAAACCTCATGGCGGTAAATGGAGTTTTGACGAAGAAAATCGTCAGGCGCTCGATACGAAGATAGCTATTCCAGATTTACCAACAGTCAAACATTCGCCTCAAACAAAAACTGTTATTGAGCTAGTGAAAAATGAATTTTCTATGCATCCAGGGTGTGCCGACGAATATTGGATGCCCACTACTAGAAAAGAATGGCTGCACTGGTTGAAAGTATTTGTAGACGAGCGACTTGAGAAATTTGGCCCTTATCAGGATGCCATGACCAATCGTAAACCCTTTGTTTTTCATTCGGTTCTTTCGCCGGCGATCAACATGGGTTTGCTGACACCTATTGAGGTAATTCGTGTTGTCGAAGATGCATTTCACGATCGTGAGTTGCCTTTAAACTCAGTCGAAGGTTTTATCAGGCAGGTTATGGGATGGCGCGAATTTGTCCGCGGTGTTTATCAAAATTTTTCGGAAATTGAAGAGACAACTAATTTTTGGAAGCACGAAAAAAAGCTAAGCCCACACTGGTACAAGGGTAATTTTGGTATACCGCCACTAGATGAAGCAATAGAGAAAGCAATTCGTTGGGGCTACCTACATCATATTGAGCGACTCATGGTGGTTGGAAATATGATGACCCTTTTGGAAATACATCCCCTTGAAGCGCATCGCTGGTTTATGGAGTTCTTTGTTGACTCATCTGATTGGGTGATGGGTCCCAATGTTTTTGGCATGGCCCTGTTTTCAGACGGCGGAATTTTTGCAACTAAACCCTACATTTGCGGCTCCAACTACTATCGAAAAATGGGTAGATATCCTGTGGGCGATTGGTGCGATGCCGTTGATGGGCTTTACTGGGGCTTTATTGAAAAGCACAAAGTTTTTTTTAAAAAAAATCCTCGCTTGAGCATGATGCTTAAAACTCTAGAAAAAATGGATGCTGGTCGCAAAAAACACATTCTAGGTGCTGCGTCTGAATATAAAAAGCGACTGTGGGCATAAAAAAATGGGGACTAATTGTCCTCCTTGAAAAAAAGGCGACTCACTTCGAGCGGTCCTAGCTGAAAAAACTCACTGGCTTCTATAAAATACGCTGCAAAAATATATTTATCGAGATTTTCTTAGATTTTTATATCGTCCGTGTTAGCATTAAGACTACTTGGAGGAACTCGTTCATGAAATTCAGAGCTTTGTATTTTATATCTCTCATTGGACTAACATCAACTAACGCGCTGGCCAGTCAAGACAGCCATCAAGCTCCAACCGACGCAAGCCAAAAACCGGACAACTCTTCGAGCGCTCAAAGCAACGGTTACGAAGAGCCTGGGTCAAACGACCTCAAATCTTTAAATCCAAAAGATAGAACTCTAGTCGAGGGCCTAGCTAACGATCTAAAAGATGCCAACAACGAACAAAAAAGGCTTACTGATCTCATCGCAGCCATTACGGAAAGAAGAGAGCTTGGAACAACTTCGAGTCGGTTTCCAGAAATCAACACTTATAAATATGAAGATTTAGAAGTCCGTTTATCAATTTTTGGACAGCAACTTTCTCGACTCAAACGCAGTCTCCCATCTCAGGAGGAAGTTCTTCGAGCGCTCTTGATTAAAAAGCAGTTTACGCAAGACAAGGCCGACAAATTTATCAAGAGTCTGAGGTAATACGTCCTTCATTAACTTTTCAGTTTAGAAAAAGCTATCTGAGGCCACCACAAGCTCCTATTTTGAGCTAGCTCGAGCGCGTTCAAGCCATTCAAGATTGTTCTGAAAGAGACGATTCTTGGGATCAAGTTTGATGGCTTCTCGAATATTTTTTTCGGCACCATCAAATTCTTTCATCAAAATCATCGCAGAAGCAATGTTGTTGAGAGACGTCCCCCTCTGCGGGCTCTTAGCTGGGATTTTTTGCCAGTAATCGATTGATTTTCGATACTCACCTTCGTCATAGTACTGCATCCCGATTTGTACGAGCGCGCCATCTTTTTCGCCAACTTTTTTTATTTGCGAAAGTTTTACAATGAGATCATTGATAGCTTTCTCTCGCTCTATTTTTTGACTGCTTGCAAAAGCAAGGTTGTTTTTTGCCAACTGGAAGCTAGGTTGAAGCTCAACTGCCCTGGAGCACGCTGGAAGCGCCAAAGCCCACCGCTTTAGAGAGTTATATGCCGCACATACATCGTTGTGCGCAACGGCTGCGCTTGGATTGATTTTCGAAGCCATTTGATAAGCCTCAACGGCCTCCTCATGGCGTGATGCATTCTGAAGAGCCAAGCCATAAGAAATATAATTTTCAAAATTCGGAGCACTTTTAATCGCCTTTGCTGCAGAAGTCACCGCGTCTACTGGTGTCGACTTGGTGGTCTCAACTGGCTTTTGAATGTCAGAAGTTTTATTTTGTTGGGTACAACCCATAAAAATGATTGTCCATAGAGCAAGAATTTTTGTCATGAGCCGATTATAA
>JAYVPO010000015.1:0-10202 GCA_043757325.1 bacterium | reverse complement strand
ATTTTAGAAAATTGTTTTTTAATCCCGCGGGTTAAATGAGGTCCAAATCCCGGGAAAGCCGCGTAGGTCTTTAGCCTGCCGATTTCGACAAGCTAGTCACTTACTGAGGCATGCAAATATCCTTTTCGAACTTCACCGACGTAGATAGGCACCATGTAAATGTTTCTTTGGACTCTTTCGTCGTACAAGAGCATCGCTGGATCGGCAGGTGGGGGATGGCCGTTCATAAATCGCAAAAACTCTTCTGGATTTTTGCAGTTTTGACTGCCAAAAGCTGTGTTAGTTTTTAGGAGACATTTCCCCTGCTCGTCTGCCAACGTGAGCTCGTACTCAGCGTTCCCAAGTTGCGTTGTAATATTTGCTACACGCAGAGCTATAGACTCAAGGTTTCTTGTCCACATTTCCTCAGCGATAACGGAATGCTGATTTTGAAAAAATTGCAGAACCTGTTGACGTGCGATCGAAACTCGCCTTGTCTCTTTTTGAATAAATAACTTTGGTCGTTCACTGGATTTCGGTTGCTCCGCATGTTGATTAAGAATGGCAGCGAATTGCGTACTTAAAAAATCCGAATAAGGAGAAGACACATTGTGAATGATATTGATTGCCTTAAGGGCAAACTTTTTCATCACGTATTCAGCAGGTGCATTTGCGACAATTCGATCTGAAAAGCACGCCCGAAACGTATACGGCCTATCGTCTGTAACCCGAGGAGTGGACGCAGTCGGAGTCATTAAGACAATTTTCTTGTCCCCAAGCTTCTCGGACAAAACGATCGCTTCTTCGCTCATTTCGCCTCCGATCACAACCGGTATTTTGTCGCTAATGATTTTATCTGCAGCTTGACTAACCGATACTATCTGGGCCATAACTGTATTTTTGTAAATTAATTTTCAGATTCGGCTTATCTTTTTCGAACAAGACTTTTGCGACTTCAATTCCATTTAAAAGAGAGTTTACGGACTGATTGTGAGAATCGTTTTAAAGTGCTAAAAATAAATAAGAGGTTTTTATGAACGCGCACTGGGTTATTAAAAATAAAGAGATATTTGACGGTGCTCCGATTATAAAAGGCACTCGCATTCCCGTGTGGTTGGTCCTTCGATGCTTGGCAGAACAAATGACTGCTGACGAAATAGCGAAAGATTATCCAGGATTTCCAAAAGACTGCATTACCGAAGTTCTTGAATACGCCTCTCAACAAATCGAATCTATGGATAACGATGCTACTCTTAGATCATAACGTCCCAGTCGGAGTGCTACACTTTTTGAAACGCCAAGGATTTGAATGCGAGACGACTGCGGCAAGAGGTTGGGACGCATTAACGAATGGCGAATTGACACAGGTTGCAGTCGGCGCTGGGTTCAATTGTATTCTGACTCGTGATCGAAGATTTATCAAAGCCGCGTCGTCAGCATTGAACAAGAATTCAACGATGTGTATTGTCTTTATAACAATCCCTCAAGCTAAGGGGCGCACGTTTATTGAGAATTTCCATAACGCGTGGAATAGCAAAAGATTTACTGTCCAACCCGGAAAGTTTATTCCTTGGCCTATCTAATGCAGGCTTTGCAACGGTAAAATCAAGGTTACGAGTTCGAGCACAAATACGGTCACGGCTATAAAAACTTATCAGTGGTATCAGTCCTTTTTAAGAAGCTGGCTCTTTTACTAGATCAAGCCCAACTGATCACCTGTAAGCTGGTTGTAGCAGCCGTTAAAAATAAAAAAAATCTAAGCGCTGCTTACATTGGCTAATTTACATTTTTGCGATAATATATTATTGTCAGCCAAATTCGTGAGAAGCAAGCGAGACAAGGAAAACAAAATTTAAGGCGAAGGAGTGGACTACTAGTCCATGACTGAGGTTTAAATGAAGTTCGACGCCGTATCGCGCCGCTTATCGCGGATTTGGAGCGGGAAAAGGGACTCGAACCCTCGACCTTCGCGATGGCAACGCGACGCTCTAGCCAACTGAGCTACTCCCGCTCTATGAAGTCTCAGTTTCATCGCAGAACAGAGGAGAGTCAAGATAAAAAGTGAAAAGTTTCATAAAAAAGCTCATTGCCCAATTTCTACCTGAGGTAAAGCCGCGGGTGAGTAAATCCGTTCTTATCGTAAAACCGCGTCCAATATCCTTTCAAGAACGCTATTCCCAAATCGCCAATGATCTTAAAATTTCCGCGCTATTCGACCGATTTAATTCCGAGCTGAAAATGGCCCTAAAACAACAAGAACCTCGGCAAACAATTTTTATGGAACACGGGCGATTTGCCGACGGTCGAAAATTTACGTACTACAAACCCATAAATCAAAAAGGGTTTATATTAGAAGTCACCGATCACGGCTGGTCTATTTCCCGCGCCGAAAAAATCCCAACCCAGGGATTATTTTTAAAAAACACAACGGATTTTTGGGATAATATCCAGCTTCTTGATGCCGCCGATACCACCGTGGTTCGAGTTTCATCAAAAAAATCTAAAAACGAACTCCCGGTTTTTTCCGTGTACTCGGAACAAGCCATCGCGGATCTTATTGCAACCATGAACACGAAAATATAATGCGCGCATCGCTATTACTTTTATTTTTAAGCACAACACTTAATGCTGCTGTTTTGGTCGAGCCAAGTATCCGTTGGAGTGACTTTACTTTTCGACCCGAAGGCACAGAAGACACCGTGAATTACTACGGATATGGAGGTCAGTTTGGAGTCGGTTACTCATGGACGGATAGTTTTGAGACCACATTTATTGCTCAATATCAACCCGGAAAACGCATCACAGCTGGCTTTTTAAGTCCTCATGCTGTGACCAATTTTTTTGGTCCCAATATCGGAATTCGCTTTGCAAAAATTTTAGTTCTCGATTTTCGTTTTGGGTATCAAACCTACAGCCTTAATGACCAAAAATTCCCCACAGAAGTACCCGGCTCATGGGCTGGCCCGGCTGGTGGAATTTCTTTTGGATTTGTGGCTTCGGCCGAAAAAGACAATTTCTGGCAAATTTCTGTGGACGTTATGGAAAGCGTTCTAAAAAACCCAGAAAATCCAGAACCAGTCACCAGACGACTTGATAGCTTTGGTGTTTCTGCAACCTTCGTCTATAATGATCCACATGGACATAAAGGTGGTCACCACGACGGATTATTTGACCAGCTCAAATTTTAAGGATTAAAAATGGAATTTAAAATCGCAGAAAAACTTCTTGGAATCACTTTACTAGGTACGGAATGGGTTCTTTGGACACTGATTGCTTTAAGTATTTTCTCCATCGGCATTATCGTGGAACGGTTTTGGTTTTTTAGCGCAACCAAATTGTCCATGCCGAATTTTTTAAGCGCCCTAAGTCCACTGCTAAAAAATAAGCAGTATGACGACGCAAAAGCATTGTGTGAAAAATTCCCCGCCCTCGAATCTCAAGTGGTTTTGCGAGGTCTTGAAAATCACACACGAGGCACCAGTGCCATGGAAGAAATGATGGATAGCTATTTAATAAGCCAAAAGCAGGTGCTAGACCGTGGCTTGGCAGTGCTTGCGACACTCGGAAATAATGCGCCGTTTATTGGACTTTTTGGCACCGTGTTGGGAATTATTATAGCTTTCCACGATCTTGCTAAAAATCCCGCAGGAGGTCCTTCGGTAGTAATGTCTGGGATTTCTGAGGCACTTATCGCAACGGCTGTGGGTCTTATGGTGGCTATTCCGGCGGTTATTTTTAATAATTTTTTTCAGCGCATTGTGAAAAAGCGCCTGCAAAATTCCGAAAGTTTAATCAGACTTGTAATTGGATCGTAATAAATTATCGAGGTAGCACATGGCAGGATCATCTGTTAGCGATTCAGACAACGAAGAAATCACCGGCATTAATGTCACGCCTTTGGTGGACGTTATGCTTGTTTTGCTTATTATTTTTATGGTGACAGCAAATTATATAAATAAACAAGCCATCCCAGTGAAATTACCCGACGCCGACACGGGAGAAACTTTACAAACCAAAAATTTATCTTTTGTGTTAAACGCTCAAGGCGAACTTTTTTGCAATGGGAAACCGGCAAATTTTGAAGATATTCCACAACTCATCCAAGCTGAAAAATCTGCCCAACCTAAAGCGCAATTTCAGGCACTTATTTCAGCAGATCAAGCCACTACGCACGGCCAGGTTGTAAAATTAATCGATATCGTTCGAAAAAACGGCATCACCGAGTTTGCAATCGACACGCAGAAGCCAAATCGTTAAACTACAAATTCGTTTTAGTAATATCAATTTTTTTTAACGGTTATCGACTATGCATTCACCTATCGAAAAATCCGACAATCCCATAAATATGGATGATTGTTATCGCCACATCGAACAAGAAATATTTAAGCTTCAGCCTGAATCTTATCACGAAGAAAACCCAATTTGGCCCGGTTACGTTGGCTTAGAAATTGAAATGCTTCCGATAAGAAAGTCAGACTTGTCTAAACCACAACTCGTACCTTTGACCGGTGAAAATCCTCTGCATCCTATGATCGAAAAAATTGCCGCAGAAAATAAATGGGAAAATGTTTTCGACGAAGGACATCTTCTGCTTGTTCATGCGGATGAAGGAGATAATTTATCGTTTGAGCCAGGCGGGCAGCTAGAATTTTCGTCGCGCCCGTATGAGTGCCTTTCAGACGCCATCGAGCGAACCGTAAAGGTTCAAGATATTCTCGACAAACGCCTCGGGGACTTCGGTGTTGAAATTGTTCAGTGCGGAATCAACCCGTGGTACGATGCCGATGGTGTTGGCTTGCAAATGCAAAAAAAACGTTATCTTGCCATGAACGAATATTTTGCCAGAATCGGCTCCTTCGGCAAGCAGATGATGCGCACAACCTGTACGTTTCAAGTAAATCTAGATTTTGGGCCTGATGAAAAATCCATGCATGACCGGTTTTTGGCGGCGTCTTTAATGGCCCCGTTTGTTAATGCGGCGTTTAGTTATTCGGCATTTGTTGGCGGAACACCCGCAACAGTTCATGGAGCAAGGGGCCGGACTTGGTTAAATATTGATCCCAGTCGAACCGGAGTGCCCGATTTAAAAGATTTAATTAACTCTCGGACCAAAAAAGCTTGCGTCGATTACTATGCAAAATTTGCCTTTAATGCCCATGTTATTTTTGATCAAAACTACAAAGTTCCGAACAAAAAAATAACTTTTCTAGACTGGATCCAAAATGGGATTGAAGGTAAAAAACCTACTTTTGAAAACTTTAAAACCCATTTAACTTTGCTATTTCCAGAAGTTCGTGCGCGCGGTTTTTTGGAGTTAAGATCGGTCGACAATCAGTCGCGCGTGTGGCAATTTGTGCCGGCTTTATTCTACACCGGAATATTATATGATCATAAAAGTTTGGAAAGCGCTTTGGACGTTTTGTTGCCGTTTGCAAATCAAATTGATGGGTTATTAAAAAAAGCTGTTTTCGGTTTGCAAGATCCAGAAATTAAAAAAACGGCGCAAAAGTTATTTGAGCTTGCCAGTGATGGTTTTAGTCGTGTTCCGCCTTGTTACCGTGAAAACTGCGAAGTGCAAAATCTTCAAAAATTCTACGAAACATTTGTGGCGCGCGGGCGAACTCCAGCTGACGATCTGCTTGATTTTTACAAACGTGATAGTGCCAATGACCAAACTTTGGAATTAGCACTCAAGACAATTCGGAAGACTGAGAATTTTTGGCGTGAAAGGCTTTAAAAAATGGTGCAGGCAAGCAAAATAGCTAAATATATTTTGGATGAAGATCTCAGCGAAAACGAATCACCGGAGCAAAATCTCATTGCCTCAGGCGATATGAATTCCGCCGATAGCCTCGAAAATTACATCAGCGAAATTAATTCCGTAATCAAAGAGCAGGTTCAAACATCTTGCCAGTCGATCACGCCGTGGTTTTTTAAAAACATGCCACACGTATACTATCAAACCACACCCCGCCAAGAGAAAATTTTGCACCTTTCGGCGATTATTTCCTCGCATCTATTCGAAACCAAACAAACGCTTTCGTTGTGGTCTCCAGATCGCAGTAAAGTCAATTATATCGGACCTGGCGGCGACACCAATGTTTTGCATGAAGTAGGATTAAAGCTTGCAGAATTAAAAATCAAAATGGGATCTTTGTATTTAAGTTTGGATGAAGCCTTGTTTGTGTCGACGTTTTTTTGCAACGAGCCTGTTCCTTTAGAAGGTGAAAACCCACGCATTCAAGACAAAATTAAAAGTTCCCGTGTAAATATTGCTGAGGAATTTCCGGAAGAGATTTCTGAGATAAATCATTACCTCAACAATCTGGATAATGATTTTGTCACCAATGCCACATCGTCTCGAATACAGTTGGTATACAGAATGATGCGCACCATGAGAAATCAAGAAGGTGCAAACACCATATTTGAAGAAGTCCCCGGTCGACCTACTGCAAGAATAACTTTGGGTCTTCGCAATATTTCATCCACCGAAGCTTTTGAACAGGCGTTAAATCTAATCAGCCGTTATGGTGTGAAATTAACTCGCTGTTTTATGGTGACTTTTACAAAAGGTTACGTAAAGCCGATTTCGATTCTACACTTTCATATTGCTTCACAGGTGCAAGGCGAGAAAATTTCTGCCGAATCTATCCCGATGATTAAGTTAAATAAAGCGCTGCGCACAATTGGCTGGGTAGACCGTGACGATTATACTCAATTTATGCAGCCACAATATGGTTTTTCGATCAACGCAGTGAACTTTGTGCGCAGTCTTTCTAGCTGGTTAACGATCATGCTTGGAAAATATAACCCGTATTACTATTCTCAGTATAAAATTCGCACCACATTTTTCACTTACGCAGAATTAACCAAAGAGCTGACGAATTTGTTTCGGATAAAGTTTGATCCGCTGCGTGGCACGTCTAAAATCGGCCGAGGTTTTACCAAAGCAAAAGATGAAATTAATGAAAAAATCAATCTTTTAGTTGATGAGGTCGAACGTAATATTTTTCGCAGCTGTGTGCATTTTATCGACCATATCCAGAAAACAAATTATTTTTTACAAACCAAAACAGGCCTTGCGTTTAGGTTGTCGCCTGATGTTCTGGATCCAAAGTATTATCCTGAGCGGCCGTTTTCGATTTTTTATATTTGTGGCCGAGATTACCGGATGTTTCATACGCGCTGGAAAGATATTGCGCGCGGCGGTGTTCGAGTGGTTATTCCAAAGACCCAAAGTGATTATGACTATTCTTTGTCCGGAATATACGACGAAGTTTACGGTTTATCTTACGCACAACAGCTCAAAAACAAAGACATTCCTGAAGGCGGAGCCAAAGGTGTTTTATTGTTGAAGCCAGGTGGAGACCGCGTGCAAGCAGTGCGTGGTGGTGTGAACGCATTTTTGGACTTGCTGGTAAGCGAAGACGAATCTCACCAGGAAAGTTCCGATGCGGTTGTGAGTTACACCGATGCTAAAGATATTATTTATCTCGGCCCTGATGAAAATATTACCAACGATTTATTGGAATGGATTCCCCAGCAGGCTTCGCGCCGTGGTTACCCTTATGCGGCAGCGTTTATGTCTTCCAAACCTGGTGCGGGAATTAATCACAAGCACTACGGAGTTACTTCGGAAGGCTTAAATGTTTACGTGGGAAATATTTTAAATTATTTAGAAATTAACCCCAAAACCACCAAATTTACCGTGCGAATTACCGGCGGCCCAGATGGTGACGTGGCGGGTAATGAGTTAAATATTTTGTATCGAGAGTACGGAGAAAATGCGCGAGTTGTGGGAATTGCCGATGGATTTGGAGCGGCGCGCGATGATGCGGGCCTAGATTGGACCGAACTTCTGCGGTTGTTTAACGCAGGCTTATCCATATGTGAATTTAATCCAAGCAAACTCTCCCCACAGAAAACTTCTTACGTAATTAAAGCTGACAGCCAAGAAAATGTGAAAATCCGCAACGATCTTCATGCCAAAGTTCCAGCGGATTTATTTCTGCCATGCGGTGGAAGGCCGTACACCGTAACCGATAAAACTTGGTCGTTATTCTTGGATGAAAATGGTCGTCCAACTTGCAAAGCAATCGTTGAAGGTGCGAATATTTTTTTCACGAAAGAAGCTCGCCAGAAATTGCAAGAGCAAGGTATTTTGATGATCAAAGACTCGTCGGCAAATAAAACCGGAGTCATTTGCTCATCTTATGAAATCATTGCGTCGCTTACAATCAGCGAAAATGAATTTCTGGAAATAAAGGAAGAATACGTTAAGCAGGTTATTGGAATTTTGCGCCAAAAAGCCGACTGGGAAGCCAAGCTATTATTTCACGAGTACAAAAAATCAAGTGGCAGTCGTATGTTAGTGGATCTTTCGATGGATATTTCTTTAGAAATTAACAGCGTCACAGATACTTTGCTCGATGAATTAACATCTCGATCCGATACGATTTTAAAAGATGACTTTTACAATCAGTTGATCTTAAAACATTGCCCGCCACTTTTGGTCGAACGTTTTCGCGAAAGAATTCTGGCAAAACTACCGCCAGCGCATAAAATCGCTATTCTTTCCGCGTCCATTGCTAGCTCTATTGTGTATCGCGAAGGATTGGGCTGGCTGTCAAAGCTTTCTAAAAAAGACAAAGTTTCAGCATGTTTATCGTATGTAAAAAATGATATTTTAACTCAAAATATTATTGCTACTGTAAGAGCTTCAGAATTGCCTAATAAAGATAAGATCATTACGATACTTGGAATGAGTTCTACCAGAGATTTGACAACATTAAATTTGGAAGAGTTATAAAATAATGACGTTTACAATTTGCTGGGCAACCCAGTTTCTGATTAATGGCTTAATACAGCCGTGACCTTCTTTGACCATACAAATTGGGCCATTCTTTAGCGGATAAAAATAATTCATGGTTTCGTCGATATCCAGAGCTTCTGCTGCAGTAAGTTGAAACCTCGATGCGTGTTTTAATTCGTAAAGATAGGCCATACGTTCGGCTTCTTGAGTTGCGTCAAATCCTAATTTGTCCATTAAAATAATAACTAAAACGTTCTGATTGGCATGAACTTCAATTTCGTGGGCCAAAGTCGAGCCAAGCAGCGCCCAACTTTGAAATGCGGCGGGGCCGATTTTGATCAGTGTGACTTCAAAAAGAGATTTTCTTTCGGTCAAGCCGCGTTCTTCAAGTTTTTCGTCATAAGTAATTTTTAAGACCGACTTAGGGATTTGTATGGAATAAATCGCCAAAGCGGTGGCAATGCTTGCGTCGTTTTTCAGGGGTTTGCCCTCAGGAATCGATTTCAAGGTATCGGTGTTGCTAAATACCCTTGGAGCGGCCAAATTTACGGTTGGCACACCGAAATAGTAGAGGCAAAATCCTGCTACCAGACAGCTTATATAATGCAAAATGTAACTTTTGTACTTCATACCATATATTGTAAGCAATAATCGAACCTTCTCTAAGATGCTGAAATCAATGAATAAATTAATATTACGGGCGTAAAGGAAAAAACTCTTGTCAAAACTTTTTACAATTGTGTATTAACCATTACAAGTGGATTTAATCTCGTGACTTCAAAACTACAAATAAAACTACACCAAAAGCTCGATCTTGAAGCTATTCAATTTGAACAAATCAAAGGTTCGGATGTGCTCGATCACGCGCAGAATATTTTGGCTTTAACCGAAAAAATAATTGGGCAAAATCCGGAAAATAACAAAGAATTTGTGGACAAAATAAGTGAGCATCGCAATCCCTATTTAATTTTGGCTTACTTCGAGAACAAAATTGTGGGTTTTAAATTTGGTTTTGAAAAATATCCTAAAAAATTCTCAAGCGTTCTAGGTGGGGTTTTGCCTAAGTTTCGCGGTCTCGGTATAGCTACCGAAATGATGAAAATTCAGCACGATTACTGTTTTAAGAAGATGAAATACAAACAAATCGAAACCCATAGTTCTAATAATTTTAAAAATATGATGATTCTTAATTTGAAGTTTGGGTTTAATATCATCGGAAGTTATTTCGATGAAAATCAACAAATGCTAAAAATTATTTTTCAGAAGTCTGAACCATTACGCTAAGGGCCTGTAAATGAATAACTTTGACTACTGGTGGAGCAGATTTGCGAAAGATTTGGACGATAATGAAATAAAAAACCACAGGCGTATCCAAAGATACGTCGCGGATTATTTATTTCGTTAGCTATCA
>JAYVPO010000014.1:0-10378 GCA_043757325.1 bacterium | reverse complement strand
CCGAATATTTCGGTGTTGAGTTCGTTTTCAAATTGAAGAATCTTTAGCTTATCGTCTTGACTTAGATTTTGGGACGAGATGCCGGTCCACACCGAAATGATCTCAGCTACTTCGAACTTATTAACGGTGTACGAAAGAAACGGGTAGGACTTTTCCAAGTCTACAATTTCTTTGCGCAGAGATTTTACTTCGGTTTCAAAATTTAGCACATGTTTAGACTTCATTTGCGCAGCAAAAGAAAAGTCTTTTTTTATTTTGGCATTTTCTAAAACTTTATCCGCATCTTGTAGAAGTTTAGATTGCTGAGACAGAGAATTTTGCAATTCTTGATACTTTCTCCAGATCGAATTCAAAAGATCTAATTCTGACTTAGTAGCCAGAAGTTTTTCTTCGATTTCCGAGTATTCTTTGGGGTTGGCTTTGGCTTTTAAAGATTTTTTTTCGAGTTCTAGATTTAATTGCTTGGTATTTAGCTCTTCTAACACTTGCGGCGTAGTATGAATCTTTAAATTAACCCGGCTGCAAGCCTCGTCTAACACATCGATAGCTTTGTCAGGAAATCTTCGATGCGGAAGGTAGCGTTGAGTTAGGCGAATTATTTCGGTCAAGGCTTCATCTTCCACGCGCACATTGTGATGCATCTCGTAGCGACTTTTTGCTGCATGTAATATCGCTAGCGTAGCCTCAGGCGATGGTTCCTGAATAAAAATCGACTGAAAGCGACGTTCTAAAGCAGCGTCTTTTTCGATATGCTGGTGGAATTCTTTTGTGGTTGTGGCACCAATACACTTTAATTTGCCGCGCGCCAAAGCTGGTTTAAAAATATTTGCCAGATCCGTACTTCCTTCGCGGTTCCCGGCACCGACAATCATATGAATTTCATCGATAAATAAAACAATTGATTCTTTTTGACTTTCAATTGCTTGTAAAAGATTTTTCACACGGTCTTCAAATTCTCCGCGAAACTTCGCGCCGGCTAGCAGTCCATTAATATCTAAAGAAAGCACGCGGTGATTTTTCAAAAAATCAGGCGCGTTATTTTGGATGATTTTAAGTGCCAACGCTTCGACTATAGCCGTTTTCCCGACACCAGGCTCTCCTAGTAAAATTGGATTGCTTTTGTTTTTGCGACCAAGAATTTCCAAAACCCGGCGCACTTCCTTTTCACGACCTGTAACCAAGTCAATTTCTCCTCGTCGGGCTTTCGCGGTTAAATCAACCGTAAATTGCCTGAAAAGCTGACTTTCTTTTGCTTGTGAACGACGGTCTTTTTTGACGTCGGATTTTTTTGCAGTAGATTTTATTGGGGAATTTTCGTCTTGTTTTAGCAAAGCCGATTCCGTTTTCAGGCATTGCCATAAAACAGTACTCGAAACCAGTTCGTCGCCGGATTTTTGTTCCGCCGCATCAAGCGCCTTGTCGAGCCTTGTGCCAAAAGCAACTTTTGTTTGACCTAAAATCTTAGGTGTAGCCGAAAAAAAACTTTCGATTTTTTTGCGTAAATCTTTTTGTTCTTCAACGCCTTCCACGTGTTCTAAAAGGGCGTAGGCAACATGCTCAACCTCAAGACTCGGGTGGTGCAGTCGCTTAGCAAGCTGCAGGGCTGAGTAAAAAACCTTTTGGCATGTAAAATCGTATTTCTGAACATCCATAGAAAAAAGTAACTCTTTAAATCGTTATCTGTTTATCGGATGTTTAGGAACAAAAGAAAGTTGAGACCTAAAATTTATTTTTTTTCGGCGATTTTTTTTTGAAGATCTTCGAGGACGCCGTCGATTAATTCTTTTTCATCGACTGTTAAATTGCCCGAGGTTTTGTCTTTGAGCAGTGCGATAATTTCGATGTTTTGCCTAGCTAATTCGAGGTTTTCTCTGGCATTTGGCAAACTCGATGTAGATTCACCAAGATGGTGTAAAACAGCGCTGGAAAAGCCGAGAATTAATCCGGAAAAATCTAAATTTTCAGCTTTTTTTAAATTTTGAGATTCGGACATAAAGACTCACAGAAATTTTATTAAAATCGAATTTCAACAATTAACTATAGTAAATTAGCGTAAAACCGAAAAGAAACATAGTCTATTATTTCATTGGATGGCAGTAGCGACTTTTGTTTCGGAGTAAGTTTTTTGGTTCAAGCAAAACAAAAAAATCAAAGACGCGGGGTTTTGTACCTTCTGCGTTCGAACAATCAATTTGAAATGATCAAATTGCGTCGCGACGCCACGATTGTTGGGCGCGACCGGGCGGATGTTATTATTGAAGACACAGAAGTTTCGTCATCGCATTTTCAGGTGCAAATGATTGACGGGGCGTATCATATATTTGATATGAATAGCACCAACGGGACTTTTGTGAATCGCGAGCGCGTTGTAAAAGCAAAACTTAATGACGGCGATATGATTACACTAGGCAAAACAACTTTTCGTTTTGCATTAGAATTAGAAGAAAGCGTTCGCAAAATAAAAACTATTTTCAAAACCCAGTCGAGCGAGAAAAATAGTCGCCAAAGTGTGGTAGATACACTTATTGAGCACGAACTTAATAAAACTCAGTCGTCTCTTGTTAGTCTGCATGTTACGTATTCCGACGGTATCGCCGAAACTCTCGAGCTTAATCAGCGGTTGATTTATTTAGGTCGGGCATCGAGTTTCGGACGGTTTGATCAGGACGTGGAAATTTCTCGAAAACACCTAATGATAAAAATTAACGACCAAAATGAAGTTTTCATTGAGGACCAGAATTCGACAAATGGATCCTTTTTAAATGGTAAGCAAATAAAAGGCATGAATCTTGTCCGATCCACCGATACTGTCAAAATCGGCAACACCACTTTCAGGATTGCTGCGAAAGCTAGTTGACACAACCGCCGCGATTTAGTTCAATTAAGACCTGCAAATTTTGCCTCGCGAGGGGTCAGTCGCAGAAAAACGCGGACGTGATGGAATTGGTAGACATACTGGTCTTAGAAGCCAGCGCCGCAAGGCATCAGAGTTCAAGTCTCTGCGTCCGCACCACTTGTGAATTGTCATAAAAAAATCGACCTCTTAGACACAGAATTAAAATAAGAATTATGTTAGAACTCCATCAATTTCCACGCAATAAAACCACCATTAACGACAGTCCCTTTTGTCTCAAATTAGAAACTTTTTTAAAAATCACAAATCTGCCTTATAAAGCGGTTTACGGTGTATCGAGCAGCCGCAATCCCAAAAAGAAAATGCCATTTCTAATTGATGACAATAAGATTATTCCGGACACATTTTTCTGTATGGAATATTTAACCAAAAAGCACGGTCTAAATCTTGATGCACATTTAAATGCAGATCAAAAAGCGCTCGGATGGGCCGTAACTCGAATGCTGGAGGATGGGCTTTTTTTTAACTTGGTATATTTTCGCTGGATTGATCCAAATAGTTGGCCGCATTTTCGCGCCGCAATATTTTCAAAATTAACTCTTCCCTTAAAATTAGTTATTCCTCCAGTCTTACAAAATCGGGTTAAAAAACACCTAAAGATTCAAGGAGTCGGTCTGCATAGCGGCGACGAAATTTTTGAAATTGCCAAACGCGATATCGAGTCGGCCGCAAATCTTCTCGGAGAAAAAAATTTTCTACTTGGAGAAAAAATTTCTAGTTTTGACGCAAGTTTTTTTGGATTTGTGAACAATCTACTCTACTGCCGCAGCCAGAACCCACTGACATTTTACGGCCAAAAATACCTAAATCTAACCCAGTATTGTCAGCGAATGCGTGACACTTTTTTCCATTAGTTTCAAATAATCAAGACTTAAGTTATAACTTATAACGGCTTAAAAGAACATTCGGATAACCTTCCGCCGGCCGATTAAAAAACCAATAACTTCCATAAACATTCACCCCAAAAGAAATTAGAAACAATAACACCACGCTGAGCCGCAACGTTCTGAGCTTTAAAACACAAAGCAAAAAAATAAGCGGCAGTAAATCTACCACATAACGGTAGCCAAATTGCATCCATCCGTTGGAATGATGACATAATAACGCCAGCCAAGTAATTGTTACTACAGCAGCCAGAGTCACCCGCAAATACAAAACAACGGAACGCTTAAACAGCGTCGACAAACCCACTATAACAACAAAGTTGTTAATCCAAAATGCCGTTCCAAAACTATCGAAATTTAAAATAAAATTATTTTTTTGCCACGTTGGCAAATGCTTGACTGCGTAAAACAAATTTTCTTTAAAATAGCTTGCGCTGAAACTTCCTCGAATAAGTTTCTGCTCCAAAGGCAAATAGCGATGCCCAAATTCCCACGGAATACCAAATCGGATATAATTGTAAGTTGAAAGTATAATAATAATCGGCGCAAAAGCCAAAAGGCCTCGGAATACTTGCGGCCAAAATTTTTCTATTTTATGTAAATAATTCTCGAATACAAAAAAAGCCGGCAACATGAAAAAATAAAAAGGCCGACAACCTACCGCCAGTGACAGGCAAAAATAACTCAAAGCACGTTGCGACTTCTGTCTGGACAAAAGAAACCTCAAGCCGAATATAGCAAAACAAAACCCGTAAATTTGTCCTTGCGGCCAAACTCCGCCTTGAAGAATAAGAACCAGCACATTTGTGCCAAAAATAAAAGTAAGTGCAAGAATAAACGCGAGTGGCTTACTGCCTGACATTTTTTCGGCAAAGTTATTAAGAAAAACTAAAGCCGCTATTATAAATAAAAAGCAACTTAAAATATTTGGGGATGCACGACCAAAGAAAATAACCCAAGGAATTTCTAAAAGACTTGGCACCGGAGGAAAGCTATTAAAATAACTACCTTTGTAAAAACTTACTTCATTCCACGCGTCATTGGGAATCGTAATTTTGCCTTGTAACCAAGCCATGGCCTGAACGGTATGAATATCGTAAGGGTTATGTTCCCAAAAGCGGAAATGATTTTTGGTAAAATAAAAACAAATGACCCATAGCAGAGAACTTAAAACAACAAGTGCGCATTCCGGAAACCTTTTTTTGAAAAAGTTTCTCAAATAAAACTTTCGTGCAAAATTTTGCAGGCTTTCTCTCCATCCTTTTGGGTTACGACGCAAGATATTTTTATTTCAGACGTGGAAATCATCGAAACTTTTATCTGTGCTTTTTCTAAAACTAAAAATGTTTGACTCGCCACTCCAGAATGCGAATGCATTCCAACTCCCACAATAGAAACCTTGGAAAGATTTTGCCAGTGTTCAAAATCTATAAAATCTTTTGCCTGCATTTCTTTTAATATATTTTCTGTGGCTGATTTATCGGTTGCCCCAACAGTAAAACCTAAAGTTTCTTTGGCCGCAGAGATACCTTTCACAATGATATCTACATTAATATTTTCTTTGGCCAAATGCTGAAATAAAAATCCTAGAAGCGGCACGGATAAATTTTTTGCCTCAACCTGATACTGCACAACGTCTTTTTCTAATGTTACCCCAGAAACAATTGGTGCTTCGAGGTTTTCATAGGCATTTTTCATAATATATGTCCTTCGATGATCATCGGGGCTAAAAGTATTGCGAACTATAAGTGGGATATCATACTTCCATGCGAGTTCCACACAGCGTGGATGCAAAACTTTGCTGCCCAATGCCGCCATTTCTAAGGCCGTGGCAAAATCCATTTTTGCAATGTGTTTAGCGTTCGAAACGATGCGTGGATCGCACGAATAAACTCCATCCACATCCGTATTTATTTCACAGGACTCGGCGCCTAAAGCAGCTGCCAATGCCACTGCACTGGTGTCACTACCGCCACGGCCCAGGGTTGTTATGCCGCCGAGATCGTTAATTCCTTGAAACCCTGCAACCACTGGCACCAAACCTTGATTCCAAGCAGCAAAAATTTTTTCAACTGCAATACTTTTGATTCTCGCTTTGCTGTGGTTTTCGTCGGTTAAGATCCCCAGCTGATACGACAAAAAAAGAGCCGGTTTTAGCCCAACTTTCTCCAATGCTGCGCCGACCAATGCCACACTCACCTGCTCGCCTGACGCGACAGCTAAGTCGTAACAACTTCCGGTAGCTGCAGGATTTGTTTCTCTAACAAGATTCACCAATCGATTTGTTTCGCCGGACATTGCACTGACGACCACAGCTATTCGAGGGGTTTTTGCGCGGTGAAAACGCTGGGTTCTTTCCGCTACATGCCAGATTTTGGATACAGTGCCTACGGACGTTCCACCATATTTATGAACGAGTATGGGTTGCATTCACTTCCTATTTTAAAATATCACTATTCAAAACGAAGTTTATCCTTTATCAAATAATCTCTCTTATCGCCAAGAGATTCTAGATAGGCAAAAAGAAATGACACCAACTGAGCAAAATTCAGAAACCCGCCGCGGCCATCGCTACGCTCTGTTAGCGTTCGGTACCTGGGGATTTTTTCCGATTTACTGGAAACTTCTAAAGCACATCCCGCCGTTTGAAATATTACTTCACCGGATTTTTTGGTCTTGGATCTTTTACACCATTTTTCAGCGTGTTCGTACTAAAACTTGGACCTTGGGCATCAAACACGACCGCAAAACTTACGGCTACATTTTTATCAGCGCACTACTTATTACCTCCAACTGGTTGACCTATATTTACGGCGTCAATTCTGGGCAGATTATTGAGACCAGTCTTGGTTATTTTATTAATCCTATATTTTCCATAGTACTTGGGGTGGTTTTTTTAAGAGAAAAATTAAAGCGAACTCATCAAGTGGCGTTTTTCTTAACGCTGGTTGGAGTTGCAATTTTCACGTATGAAGCGCGCGGCATTCCAATTTTATCTTTATATCTTGCGACGTCATTTTCGCTATATGGATTTATGCGCAAAAAAGTTGCGGTTTCAGGTGTGGAAGGGGGTCAACTTGAATCATTTATGATGATTCTGCCTGTTCTCGCGGTATTTTTTGCAACAGGTAATCACTTGCAAGATTACTCTCTTAAGGATTTTTTACTGCTTGCAGGAGCTGGATTCGTAACAGGAATGCCACTTGTTTGGTTTGCGGACGCCGCAAAAAGGCTGCCTTATTTTATCATGGGATTTTTTCAATACTTATCGCCAACTCTGCAGTTTTTCACCGGTGTTTTTATCTTTCACGAATCGATAACTATTTTGAAAGTATTAGGATTTGGCTTTATATGGCTCGCAATGTTGCTGCTGTTGGCAACTAAAACCATGGTGATTTTAAAGGAACGCAGACTTAAAAAGCCTGCCCTCCTAAAATTTTAATTTACGAATTACAATCCGCAAAAGTTTTGCCATCGTCTTCTTGACCCACTACCATGCTGTTTCTTTTAGCCGGTGGTTCGCCCATTAACTTATTAAACGGCAATACCCCTTTGACAAAAATTCGCTTAGCTTCGCGATCAATAGTTAAACTTCGGATGTTACTAAGATCTTCTCCAACAGTCGAAAAATCCCATTCATTCGCAACTTTATCGGTTTGCAGATCGTAAAAAATAATCTTTCTAGGGTTGTACGATGCAACGACTAAACATTTACCTAATATTTTTGCATCAACAGGCACCCCTAATTCTTTTAGGTCCACAGTTCGAACGGCTTTGGTTCTACTGTTAATCAAAAGAACCGACCCGTCAATTGTCGTAGGAGCAAAAAGCGTTTCACCATCTAGTTGTTCAATTTTAGAAATTTTTTGATAAGCTCCTGGCGGTAAAAGCCGTTTGCCTATTCTCACATCGGGATTTGCCAGATCGACAAGTGCAATATTATCTCCAGCTCTGTAACCAGCAGATTCCAGAACAAAAAGTTCATTGAAAATTTTTACCAGGCCTTTGACAGAACTAAATCGGGCCATTAAAAATTTAGGATTCCAGAAACCTTCAGTAAATAAACTTCTGGTTCCAAATTGACCATTGAAAGGCTCGGAAAGATTTATAGAATCGGAACCTCCAGGAGCGCCAAAAAATTGCTGCCCTTGTGATGTTCCAGCAAAATACTGCGCCATTGCATCCATTCCAAAACTAACTTCTTTAGTTTTGACCATGCGACTATTCCTGATTTGAACCACGGTATAATGACTCGACACATGTCCATCATTAGATCTTCCCAAAATTATAACACCATCTTGGCCGTACCTATACATATTGTCCGATGAGTGTGCGAGCGGCAAATGCTGCAGTAATTTTCCATCAGAAGTGTAAGTCTCGACGGCGTAGTAAGGGTCAAATCCAAGCCGTGAAATTCCTACCCAAAGTTTTTGAGCGTGAAAAAGTTGAGCCGTGGAGGTTTCTGCATATGATAATTTTCGAATAATTTGAACATTTAATGTGGTTGAAAAACCCGACAGACTAAAAAACCAATTCAATAAAAACCAATTTACGCAAGTCTTCATTAAGACTACCTCCTTTTCAATAAGTTTAACTTCCCCAAGGAGGTACTCTAAGAAAAAATTGGCTAATCAGTCAATCTTTTTTTCTTTGTCAGAACGTTTATTTAATTCGTCGTTTTATTGTTTTGAATCTTTACTTTTAAACGCGGCTTTGACTCAACGATGGTTTCTCCAATGTGCCCTCGCGCGAAAACAACATACTCGCCGTCCGAAAGCTGCTGGGTTCTCCACCCAAAAATAAATTTTGCGTCTGGGGTCTCAGTTACGTTTTCTTTTTCAGCGCCAACTTTATCAATAAAAACCAAAGAAACTCTTTCGAACAAAGTATTCTCTTGCTTGGTTTGCGTGATAATTTCAAATTCGATCCGATCTTTGACGGGCTCTTCAGACTTAAATTTGGGAACCAGATTTAAAGCCAAATCAGCAGGTACTTTTTGAATAATTGCAGTGGTGTAAAATGGATGCCAACGATCGGTTCCGTCCGCGACACTCAAAATTAAATCATAAGTTCCCGCTTGGATGTTTTTTGGAGAGATTTTTCCTTCGTTTGTCACCGAGTTCAATTCGAGTTTGATTTCTTCCACAGGTTCGTGATGAGACACAAGACTTGCTTTAAGACCACCTAAGTTTTCTTCGGTTAAATTTTGCGCTTTGACTTTGGTGTCAGCGTAGTACGTTCTAATTTCCAAAGGTGTTTTAAAATTCGCTGCGATAGCAGGATTATCTACATCAATCATGTAATTAACGTTTCCAAACCCACTATGGGTTTCGTCATAAGAAATTTTTACATACCCATGATCTCCCCAGTATGCGCCCCAAGAGTTTTTGACGATATAAGCTCTTTCCTCGTCATTGTACCCGACGATTACTATGCCGTGTCCGCCTGCTAAAGGACCTTTTACATATTTATAAACACCAGTTGTATAGGCAAAAAAATCATCATAAACCGCCATGCCCGTTAGCACTGGACCGTATTGCAAGGCATGACGAATTTGATTTTTGCGAATTCTTTTGACTCGACTCGCATAGAACGCACGATCGCTGCGGTTTTTGCAGGTTTTTGAAAACGGAATATCCACGGCCTTGTAAAGCATGCAGCCTTCATCAGGCTCTCCTCCACTAACCAAAGCATATAAAGTACTATCAAATTGCGCTCCGGCCTCACAGCTTCCGGTGCGTGAAAGCAAGTCTTGTTCTGACAAGTTTAAATCGAGACCCGGCGTATTGTTTGCAATATTTAAATGTGCTTCAAACAGTCCTGTGACAGAAAATGCCACGCAAGCGCCACAAGGGCCTTGATTGCGAACAGGCGAAACCCAGTTGCGACCATCCTTGTTTGTCCAATCTAGTTTTTCCGGCAACAAAAGTTGCGCATCGGGCTCAAAATAATCTGCGGTAGACTTTTCTTTTTCTTTATTCCAGCCTAATCCATAATTTCGCCGTTCGCTTTCCGAGACAGTGCGAGCTTGCCAGTTTAATTTCTTAAGCCGAATCGCTTGGTTCAAATCGTTTGCATCCAAAGCAAATACCGAATTAAAAGTTGCCAGAAATGCGAGACTTTTCACAGTATTCAAAATAAATTTTTTCATTTGTTACCTTTGTTAGTTTAGTTTGATTTTACCGTGAGCTTAAAAAATTTGTAAACGAAAATTTTACAGTATGCCCTAACCTGATCGTCCATAAACCAGAAGAGCAAGGAAAGGCGAGTTGAGTTGACACGAAGACACGAAGACACGAAGCGTACCGACTGGACTAAGTGATGCATATCTTTTAATGTTTTAAATTTTCCTGTTTGACGTATAAGTAAACAGTAAAAAAGTCCCTTTTCAAGGACTTTTATTTATCATTTGGAGTTTCGAATGAGCTTGTAAAGCATTGCGGCCAGTTGATCTAGCTGCTCCGCTTGAGCGTTTGTAAAGTGTGTCCCCACCGCAGCAAAAGAAAGTCAAAAATATTTTTATAAATTCCGGTCTATTTTTGTGGCGAATAGTTCCAGGGCAGCCATGCAGCTGGATTTT
>JAYVPO010000013.1:0-10401 GCA_043757325.1 bacterium | reverse complement strand
GTTTACAAGCTGCGCTTGGCGGGCCACAGAATCAAACTAGTCGGTGGGGATAACGGTCTTTACGAGCAGGATGCAATAATTGACAGTCTAATAATTTCGCCCTCGGAACGTTATGTCTTTGAGGTTGAGTTTAAAAAAAATGGAACCTTTGAGCTATTGAACGACAACCCCGTCCAAAAAAAGTCTATTGCTCAGGTGATCGTAAAAAATCAAGCTGCGAAATCGCGCCCAATATTTAAAGAAAAATTCGAGATGCTACATAAACATGACAAAACCATTGCTTCGTTTATTGAATCCAAAAAATATTTTGACGCGCCCCCCGAAAAGAAATTTTCGCTTACAGTCGCTTTGGATCATAAAAAATTAAGCATGGAGCATGCGGCACATAGTTCTGAGTCTGAAGATGGCATTGAATGGGAAGATGTAATGCCTGAAATGAACGCTCAAAGTGACGATAAGAGTGTGAACTGGAAAATAGTTGATCAAGCTACAAAAAAAGAAAATATGGATATTGAGTGGACTTTAAAAAAAGGGACTTACACAAAAGTTCGCTTTTTTAATGATCCTGAGTCGATGCATCCAATGCAGCACCCGATCCATTTTCATGGGCAGAGGTTTGTTGTTTCACATGTAAACGGTGTTGCTCAAACCAATCTTGTTTGGAAAGACACGGTGCTAATCCCATCGGGGGCGACGATCGATATAATACTTGAGAATTCAAACCCGGGGCAATGGATGTCCCACTGTCATATATCTGAACATCTTGGTGCAGGGATGATGTTTGGATTTAGGGTGGTAGAATAGTATTTTAGGGAAAGCAAGAAAAAAAGCAGGGTCATTGGCCGGGACTTTTGTTTGATTTAATTTTAGTTTTCCACTTCCAAGTAAATTTAAATTATTTTGCCGCGAGCCTGATGAGTGGTCCGTTTGTTTTGGCCTAAACTTTAATTTCTAAATATAAGTCAAGAATTCTGATACCAAAAAAACCTGCGTAAGCTAATACGAGTCTTCTTCCGTCAACTTAAATTATTGATTTAAAAATATTCAACTTTTTAATGTCACAAATCTTCCGAATCATTAGTACTTCACCTCGACAAGGGTAATTACGTTTTTTGGGTTTAAGATGCTGAAACTACTGTATAAAAATTGCGCGTTAATTAACAATTTTTTGTTATCGGCTTTAGCATTGTCTAGTACTTTCGCCAATGCCATTACACTTCAGGAAATTCTTCTAACATCCAAATCCCAAGCGTCAGTCTCAGAATGGCAAAATATTAATGAAGACAAAACGCGCGCTGAAATTTCCGCCGGTTCAAAGACTCTGGGCGGAGCAATTTCTCTAGGGCTAAAAGGCCAAGTAAACTCCGAAGAAAACAAAAATGTTTCCTACGAAACAATTTTGAGGCAGAAATTATTATTCGGAAACGATAGGCAAACTGCAACAAGTAAATACCAGAACACAAATAAAGCAGAATACTTGGAAAAATTATCAGACCTTCTGGGTCAGGAAATTTCCATATCGAAAATCTACGCTGAATTAAGGCAAAAGAAAGATCTGAAAATTGTACTTCGAAGGGCCAATGATTTTTTAGCGCCGACCCTTGCAAATGCTAAGAAGGCCGTCAACAACGGCACGGTGTCGAGCTTGTTTCAAATAAAATTGCAAATTTATGGAGACACGTTGCAATCTGAATTCGCGCAGCTCACAAATGAAATCAATTCACTCTCTACGGCAGTCAAAAGCTGTACACAGTCGCCCGTCGATCTTACAGATGAAAGTATTGTGCTTGCTCCAATTGAGCCGCGCGATTTTAAAGCTGATATGAACGATACGGAACTCGTCGCCGTTAAAAAGTCGATATTTAAAAAAAATGCGTTGGTAGCGCAAACCTCACTGCTTTCATCGACAACGGAGGTGGATGTCGGAGCAGGAATAACTTATGACGCAGATAAAAAAGAAAGATCCTATGTTGTTGAAGTGGGCATACCGCTCGGCACAAGATTTGCGATTTCGTCGCAAGTTTCGGCCCTGCAAAAAGAAAAAGATGCTTTAGAAGTCGAAAGCGATATTGTTTTTAAAAATGCAGCAATACAAAAATCTCTTTTAAGAAACAATGTTGCGAAAAATCAAACAATTGTTCAAACTGCGCTCCGCAATGCAGAACGGATTGAGGAAGTGCTTATTAAAATTCGCGCTGCATTCAATCGTGGAAATCAGGACGTCTACGAGTATCTTGATTTTTACAAGGAAGCAATCGAGTCACGACGAAAGTATCTTGAAGCAAGAGCCGAGTTCGAGAAATCCATTTTGGAACTGCATTATTTTTTAGTTGCGGGGGTTAGGTAGTGCGAATAATTTTATTTACTTTAAATCTGTTCATCGTCTCCACGTCGGTGTTTGCAGAAAATCTGGTGCAAAATTACCTAACGGGCGAGGGTGAATCTACGAGCATGGCTATTGAAATATCGGGAGCACAAGCAAGTCTCTATCTTTCCGACAAGTTAACAAACCAGCCACTGCTTAAAGCCAAAGTTTTTTTACAGGCTGAAAAAAATCAAATCGAGTTTACCGAGTCATCTGAACCCGGAATTTATTCTGCAAAACTAACTACAAGCGAGATTTATAACCAGGTCATCGTTCAGAGTGGAGACGACGTCGACACCATCGATATTTCTGTGCCTGAGTATAAAAAACAGGTGATCAGCATACCGCCTAGCGCAAGTATCTCGTTGAGATCGGGAATCATTATCGTGTTAATCACATCGCTATTTTGGTTGCTTTTAGGATGCTTGATTTTTTATTTCAGAAAACGGCGTTCAATCTCTGCGTCACTGGGGATTTTAATCCTGGTATCCTTTCCAACCCACTGCGTCCAGAACGTTTATGCGCACGGTGGTCATGAACACCCAGGGGACGCCAAACAATCTGCAGAAGAAACAAGCACTGGTTCAGATATTATTATGTCTAAGAAATCTCAATTTTTGATTGGCTTAAAAACCGTCCCAGCAAAACTAGAAGATGCAAATACGGTTATGAAAAGTTTTGGTCATGTGATTTCGCCGCCTCAAAATGACGCGGTCATTGTTGCGCCACAGGCGGGATACCTTAAAACTGCTCAAGATCTGAAATTAGGAAAAAAAGTTAAACGCGGTGAAATTTTAGGTTACATTCAGACGGTTAATCAGATTGCACTCTCATCTCCCATCGAAGGTTTTGTTTCTGAAATCTTTGCGTTTAACGGTGTGCGTGTTGAAGGCGGCGGTAAAGTAATCCGGATTATCAATCCGTCAACTTTGTGGGTGGATGCCGAGCTTTTTGCAAATCAGATCGAGAGGCTTCCTCAAATCCAAAGCGCATACGTAACAGCCGGTAGTGGTAATTCGACTGTTGAAGCAAAACTTCAAGGCTCCATGACTCCAATTTCGGAAGAAACCAGAACGGCAAAAGTATTTCTAGAATTAGTTACTGGACATGAGACTTTAAAAGTTGGAACATTCGTCGATATTACTTTCGAATTAAATGCGGGCAATAGTACTGCTAAAAAACAACAGGGTTTTATTATTCAAAAATCAGCAGTCTTAAGCCGCGCTGGAGAGCCGGTTATCTTTGTTCAGACTGGAGCTGAAACGTTTATTGTACGGCCTGTTTCGTACGAAGACAGCGCTCGCCCTGGCCAGGTATTAATCAAATCTGGTATTAAAGAAGGAGACCGAGTTGTTGTCACAGGCGGCTATCAACTTCTGATGAAGGCAAAATAATGCTCAATCGAATTATAGTTTTTGCTTTGAAAAATCGCCTACTGGTTCTGGCGTTGACAGCACTCATTGTCGTCTTTGGTTTCAATATTATTTTTCATATGCCGATTGACGTTTTTCCAGATCTTAATCGGCCGACGGTTACGGTTATGTCTGAGTCTGAGGGTTTTGCCCCAGAAGAAGTAGAGTCCCTAGTGACGCGGCCTATTGAACAGTCGATGTCGGGCCTTGCAGGGGTTTCAAGAGTTCGCTCAACGAGCGGTATTGGACTTTCGATTGTCTACATTGAGTTCGACTGGAATACGAATTTACTTACTGCCCGGCAAATGGTCGCAGAAAAATTAACAAGTCTAAAAGAACTGTTGCCGCCGTCGGTTACACCAAGCATGGGCCCAATTACAAGTATTATGGGAGAGATCATGCTTGTGGGTCTAACCGCACCAAAAATGCGGCCAATGGATTTACGCTCGCTTGCTGACTGGACTATCAGGCCAAGGCTTCAGGCAATAGGTGGCGTTGCACAAGTTATTTCAATTGGAGGTGGAGTCAAGCAATTCCAAGTCGAAGCTAATCCATTAAAACTTAAAGATTTTAATCTGACATTTAAAGATCTAAGAGAGGCCGTAACAAGTCTTGGCAAAAATACAACCGGAGGATACGTAGAAGATGCCCATCAAGAATATCTTATTCGAAATATTGGAAAATTAGGCAGCATCGAAGATATTAAATCCGCACCTGTGTTATTTAAAAATGGAATTTCTGTTCCTTTGGAACAGGTCGCAGATGTTAAAATCGGCGTGCAAAACATGCGAGGAGACGCGAGCGTCAATGGAACTCCCGGGGTTATACTAAGTATTCAAAAGCAACCCGGCGCAAACACAGTGTCTTTAACTAGATCAATTGAGCAGGCATTAAAAGAACTTGAGAAGACACTTCCCGAAGAAGTGAAAGTTTACGAGCTTTTTAAGCAAGCAAATTTTATCGAATCAGCCATTCGCAACGTCGAGGAAGCTTTGCGCGACGGTGCTATCTTAGTCGCAATTATCTTATTCTTATTTCTCATGAATTTTAGAACAACAGTGATAACCCTAACCGCAATTCCCCTATCTTTTGTCATTACGGCTTTAATACTACACGCATTCGGAATCTCAATTAACACCATGACTCTCGGTGGGCTTGCGGTCGCAATCGGCGAACTGGTAGACGACGCGATTGTAGATGTGGAAAATGTTTTTAGAAGATTACGAGAAAATAGATTTCTTGCAACGCCAGAGCCGGTTTTAAAAATCATCTTCCAGGCATCGTCTGAAGTGAGAAATTCCATTGTTTTCGCAACTATCATTGTTATTCTGGTGTTTATTCCCCTTTTTTCCATGAGCGGTATTGAATGTAAACTTTTTATCCCGCTTGGGATTGCCTATGTCACTTCGATCCTAGCGTCACTTTTCGTGTCGATGACGGTGACTCCAGTTTTATGTTCTTACTTACTTGGAAGTGAAAAATCCGCGCACCACGAGGTAGACGGAAAATTTGTTCGCTGGCTTAAGAAAATTGATCTGAAAATTCTTAATTTTTCTTTATCTCATACCAGGCCAATTCTTATTGGAAGCGGTATTTTGGTTGCATGCGCTGCAACGTCGACTTTTTTTATGGGTCGAGAGTTCTTGCCACCTTTTAACGAAGGCACTGTTACGATAAGCATTATGACGGCACCTGGTACAAGCCTTTCAGAGTCAAATCGTTTGGGAACAATTGCGGAAAAACAAATTCTAACCGTAGCCGAGGTTCTTTCCGTTGGAAGAAGAACTGGTAGAGCCGAACTTGATGAACATGCGGAAGGGGTCCACTCTTCAGAAGTGGACGTCGATCTAAAAAGTTCAAAAAGAAGCCGCAGTCAGGTGCTTGGTGATATCCGCGCAAAACTTGGCGAGATACCTGGAATTTTTGTCAATATCGGACAGCCAATCTCACACAGACTTGATCACCTTCTTAGCGGCGTCAGGGCTCAGATTGCATTAAAAATCTTCGGCCCAGATTTGTCGACTCTACGAACTCTTGCAGCGGACGTGCAAAATAATTTAAAACCGATTCCAGGACTTACGGATTTGCAAATTGAAAAAATGGTTTTAATACCGCAGGTTCAAATTCTTCCGGATGTCAATAAACTCAACTCATTTGGGCTCAGAAAAGGGGAGTTGACAGAATTTTTGGAAAGTAGTTTCTTGGGCCATAATGCAGCGCAGGTATTTGAAAACGACATTGTTTATAACGTTCTTGTTCGGATGAAAAGCGAATACCGGCAAGAACCGAGGACTATGGAACAACTTTTAATTGATACACCTTCTGGCCTGAAAATACCTCTCGCTGATCTTGCCAAAATTCAATTAAGCCTTGGACCAAATCAGATTAACCGTGAAAATGGCCAAAGGCGCATTGTAATCGCGGCTAACACGGAAAATCGGGATTTAGGAAGCGTTGTTGAGGATGTTAAGAAAACAATTTCATCAAAAATAAAACTCCCTCAAGGATATTTTTTCGAGCTAGGTGGACAATTTGAAAGCCAGGTCAACGCAACAAAAACGATCGGCCTTCTTTCAATTCTTTCACTTGTTGGAATACTTCTTGTGCTTTATGTCCATTTTGGTTCTTGGCTTATCGCGCTTCAGATTATGCTTAATATTCCCCTGGCATTAATAGGAAGTGTAGCGGCTGTTTTTCTAAGTGGCGGGACGTTTTCAATTGCGACGTTGGTTGGATTTGTCACCCTTTGCGGTATTGCTTCGCGAAATGGCATTATGATGATTTCTCATTATCTGCATCTGATGGCGCACGAGGGTGAACTATTTACCAAAGAAATGGTCATCAGAGGGAGTCTAGAAAGGTTGGTGCCAGTTTTGATGACGGCACTGACGGCGGGATTGGCTCTGGTTCCCATTGTTATGGCGTCGGGAACACCGGGCAAGGAGATACTTCATCCCGTTGCTGTGGTCATATTAGGAGGTCTACTAAGCAGTACGCTATTAGATATGGCAGTAACGCCAGCGGTGTTTTACGCCTTTGGCCGAAAAGCTGCCGAAAAAGCATTAGCAAAAATCAGTAAAGATCAACAAAAGGAGAAACAGTATGTTGAAAAGATTCAGTTCTAAAATTGGCTTGAGTATTTCATCGGTTATCTTATCTGCAAACTTATTTGCAGGATCGGATCATACGCATGGATCTGGCCCGCACGGGGGTGTCGTGAAAGAATTTGGCAGCAAAAATCATTTGGAAGCCGTACGCAAAGGTGAGCAAATTTCATTTTATGTTCTAGACGCTGAAGGTGAAAAGTCAGCAAAAATTTCCAAACACAGCGGTGGAAGTGTCACTGTGGCCGGAGTTGGAAAAGCACCGGAAAAAAAATCTATCGCAAGTGGGTCGGAATTTAGTGAAGAGTCTGCGAAAGGCCCGGCAAAAGGTAAAGTTACTGCGATTGTAAACTTAGGTATCGAAGGTAAAAATGCAACCGCGAAGTTTTCTTTTACTGACAAATAGAACTAGTAATTGCTTAGCCAAATTAATTTTTAAACTGGCTAAGCAATCGAAGTGATTTTATTGGACGAAACAACCGAAATGATGATGATCGCAGCGATGGTCATTACCAGTTTTGTGATGATGGTATCCACTTTCATGAGCTTCATCACTACACTGATGGCTGCTGTGAACACAGCTGAGAAAGTACCAGCCGTGTACTAATTCGTCGGCTGCAGTTTCAGCTGGCTGAGCTGAAGTTTCGACGTTCGCGTCGTTATTGATTAGCGAGTCGTCTTGAGCAAAAGTCATTGTACCCCACGTTAGAACAGTCATAGTTGCCAAGCAGTTTAAAAAGCGCATTGAATCTCCTCCTTTATAATTTAAAACGTAACACCATCTTTAGTCTCGCAAGTTGACGATTAAAGTCAATGCGTCAAAATGTCAGGCTACTCTCGAAATACTGCTAGACTGACTGAGATTTTTTTTGGATTTGTAATAGTTTAAAAAATGTTATGTGCATTTGAAAAAGATATGTGTTTTGACGTAATTTACAATTTTGGTTGCTGAGGCTAATAATAAATTTTTAAATATCTAAATTTTATTTTTTGATGAGAAATTTTGTGCTCGTATGCAGTCAGATTTCAAAAAAACTGAAAACACGGGCGTATAAATTTGTCAAAGAAAATAGTAAAAATGCAACTACAGGAAGTTTCGTACTTTCACTAAAAGTTTTCCATTCATATTCAAAAAAGTCTGACGGTTTCTGCCTGTTCTCTTGTGACACCGATGGACCTGTTCTTCGCCTTTAAATGTGTCCCTGTATATGGACCTGCCTATGTGGGCTCATCCGCAGTAACCATATATTGACATTCGATATCGAATTTCGATATAAATATAAGATAGAATATAGGAATCTCAAATGGGATCTCGCCGATTTTTTCTGCCTGTCGCGATGTTACTTTTGGTCGGATGTACTCATTCCGCCGTGCCAAGTACTGATGCCTCAAAGATTGCTGCTCTGGAGAAACAAATCTCAGAAATGAAGCCAGGGTTTGGCGAAATCATGGGCGTCGTACAACAACACCACGCAAAACTTTACTTTGCCGGAGTGGCTCAAAACTGGGAATTAGCGCAATACCAATTAGACGAGATCAAAGAAGGTCTTGAAGATATTCAAAAGTATTACCCGACCTTCAAAGAAGTGAAGCTCTCAATAAGTGAGCTAATGCCTAAGATGATGAAAGCTTCTCTTGCAGACGTTGCTGCTGCGATTCACAAAAAAGACAAAGGCAACTTTATTCGCACCTATTCAGCAATGACAAATTCCTGCAACGCCTGTCATCAGGCGGCTGAGCATGGTTTCGTCGTCATTCAATTACCAAAGAGCGCAGAATTTACAAATCAAAAATTCGCACCATGACGCAATATCAAGATCTCTATAGCGGATTGATCCGACTGCATATTCTGCATCATGCTGCCCATGAGCCATTGTTTGGCTTTGGGATCATCGAGGAGTTAGGGTGTCATGGTTATCGCCTCAGTGCTGGAACTCTGTATCCGCTACTCCATGGCATGGAGAAATTGGGGTATTTGAAATCCAAGGAAGAAAAGGACGGCAAGAGGATTCGACGAGTCTATATTGCTACCGCCCTGGGAAAAAAAGCCCTGAAAGAAGCGAGGGGAAAAGTAAGGGAGCTATTCGGCGAATTGTTCGAAGGTAAATGATGACGGAGTGATGTATATATGTGTACTAAAAAGTGCCGAGAAAAGCCGAGTTCTAATTTTTTGATCCGCCCAATGATCGGCACGGTTTTCTCGTCGGAGGGGATTCAAAAGTTTCTTTTTTCCGCATCCTTGGGCGTTAGCCGGTTTGCAAAAATCGGCATTCCTTTTCCAAATATTGTGGCGCCATTTGTTGGGGGTGTAGAGATTATCTTCGGATTTTTAGTTCTTATAGGATTTTATGTTCGGTTCACTGCCCTTCCTCTGTTAACGGTTATCTCTGTCGCCATCTTCACGATAAAAAATCCAACGCTTTTTGAAAAAGGATTTTGGGTCATGAAGCATGAATCGCGAACTGGCTATGCGATGCTGGTTGGCCTAATATTCTTAATCTGCTGCTCAAGCTCCAGTGAAAAGAGCACCCTATGATTTTTGAAGCCGTTGTTACTTTGTGCGCCATTATTTCTGCCGCCATAGCTGCAATTACAGGTTTTGGTATTGGCAGCATCATGACCCCACTTTTAAATCTTGAAGTTGAACTAAAGGTCGCCGTTGCGCTTGTGTCGATTCCGCATTTTGTCGCTACGGTGGAAAGGTTTTGGAGACTCCGTAAAAATATAGATCGAAACGTCATACTCAGTTTTGGAATCACGAGTGCGGCGGGAGGACTGTTTGGGGCTTATCTGAACACGAGATTTGCCAGCCCTTTTCTCACCATAATTTTTGCCTGCTTATTACTGTTTGCCGGTTTCATGGGTGTGAGCGGGCTCATGCAGCGCATGCGTTTCGGACGAACATTTTCTTGGGTTGCAGGATTTCTCTCTGGAACGTTCGGAGGGCTTGTGGGCAATCAAGGAGGAATTCGTGCTGCTGCGATGTTAACCTTTGGTCTTTCACCTGAAGCATTCGTCGCAACTTCAACGGCAATTGGTGTGATCGTTGATATAGCCAGGATGCCGATTTACTTCGCAACTGAATCTTCTGCCATACTCTCTCACTGGCGCGTTGTGGGATGGGCAACGGTGGGCGTCACCGTCGGCACTCTATTAGGAGTGTATGTGCTGTCGCGCTTACCGAAGGTCTTATTTCAGAGGACTATTTCGGCTCTTATTTTTCTTTTAGGACTTATGATGCTCTATAAAGGGTTTTCGGAGCTGGGAGGATAGACGGATAAGTACTGGTGTCCTCATCGCAACGAAAAAAAAGTCAAAAATATTTTTATAAAACCGCATATTTTTACGGCGAATAATTCAGGGGCATTTATGCAGCCGGATTTTTTATAACTTTTGACCGGTTAGTTTGTAAAGCGGTGAGGTATTTGGCCGCATTTATTCAATTATCGTCTGAGGTTTGAATAACACTTATTATTCGACAGCCCGCAATTGCCCCATTTTATGTTTTGTAGAATAAGGA
>JAYVPO010000012.1:0-10469 GCA_043757325.1 bacterium | reverse complement strand
ATTTTAGAAAATTGTTTTTTAATCCCGCGGGTTAAATGAGGTCCAAATCCCGGGAAAGCCGCGTAGGTCTTTAGCCTGCCGATTTCGACAAGCTAGTCCATTCCTCCCGGCGCACTCGTTGTAGATGTAGGCTGCGGACCCGGAGACGAGGCTGAGATTGCGTTCAGATATCAGCATCAAGTCATTGGCGTAGATATCAGTGAAAAGATGGTTGATTTGTTTCAAATGCGGTTTCCCGAAGCCGAGGCTATTATTTCTGACTTAGCTAATATTCCGCTCAAAAATCAAACTGCCGACGTTGTTTTTACAGCGTTTGCCATAATTCATTTGCAGCCAGTCGATTTTAAAAAAGCAATGGCGGAGTTTCTTCGAATACTTAAGCCGGACGGGACTCTAATTTTACTTACTGCCCTTGGAAATAATGAAACGCATCAGTATGTTCACAAAGCGTTTCAGACCATGGACGTTTCGCCGATTGAGTTTTATTTTTGGAAAAAGGAAGATTTACTTGCGGCCATCGAAGACAGCGGTTTTTCGGAAATCGAGTTTGAAGTAATGCCAATATTCGCAGGCGGGCCGGATACCATTATTTTAAAAGCTCAGATAAAAAAAAGTAATTCTCTGTGATTTTCGTACAAAAATTTACGACTGACTTAATAAGTAGAAAACACTAACTTTTTAAAGCGTCGGCTCTTAAATGCTTTTAAGATGCACTTGCTTCCTCATCGAGATGAGAGAAACCTGCCCGAAACTTGGTGGTGATATATTTATAAAACTATTGATGCTTTTTTGATTTACGTTCAGTTACAGAGAATTTTCTGAAACGTTTGCGTCAGAATTTTACAGGCAATACGACGTTCAACCTTTAATTTCGCGCTGCACCAGTCTCTCGCATCAATGCGATGTTGAGATGTGCCCTGCGCAATTGCTGAACCCTTCAATTCAGTCTGATTAATTGAGGCTGGTGCAGATGAAAAGTGACCACCTGACAGAATTACAAACCAAATTGAGAGCACTGCAAAACTCGCAACATACGATCGTTTTAACCCTGCCTAAAGGTTACGAACAAAGCAAAGCTCGACTCGGTGCAGAACTGAATGAGCGTAGTGAATTATTGCAGCATGTCGATGATCGTAACTATTTCACCACGAGGAATTTCCAAAATTTTGAGCCGGTCAAACTTGCGACAAAGCAACTTGACGATGTAGATGGGTATCTTAAATACCTAACCGGATTGCTTTTTGATATTCAGTTTTTGGACAAAGTAACCAAGTCTCCAACTCGGATAACCCTTTTGAAGTTACAGTCTTTAATTCCTTCCTTAACAATAAACCCAACCCATTTTCCCGTTTCAAATATTCCGATACCATACGAGCATACAGCCATATTTGCAGCGTTTTACTCGGGCCGAATTAAATTTCAGATACGCAATAAAAATGGCGAAAATGTTTTTGTTTGAATTAAATTCGGTCATTCTAGTCAATTTTTTATGGTCTCCGTTGGGCGGGTATCAACCGAAGATCCTAACGAGTTGAAGCTCATGCAACAAGCCCGAGGTGCGTTCTCCTTAATCGATATTCGATTTTTTGATAATATTGAATTTGGAGTATTGCAACCAGGATTATTAAGGAAGATTGAAAATCCCAGCCCGGCTGATTTCATAAAAGTCATACAGGCGTTGAGCGATTTGACAAGAAATTTTCAGGAGGTTTTTGTATCGCGGGTTAATTTCAGTTCGTTAAAATGATTATTTACAATCAAGGTTAATATTTTCTTAATTTGAATTTTTTAAAGCTTTAATGGCAGTTTATCAGCGGTGGAATGGTCTACCTCATCTGAGCATGGGATAGTTAAAACAAACTCCGTTCCTGCAGATTTATCGGACCGACAAAATACCTCCCCACCATGCGCGGTAATAATTTTTTTAACAATCATCAACCCAAATCCAGTACCGCCAATTTTCTGTTTAGTAAAAAAACTTTCAAAGGCCTTTTCGCAGTCATCTTTCTCCATAAAGCTTCCTGAATTTCCAATAACTAAAGTTGTTATTGATGCAACTTCAGTCGTAATGAACCAAATTTTTTCACGTCTATCTCCAATAGCTTGCACAGCATTTTGGAAAATATTAGTTAAGGCTCTCGACAGACGCACTTGGTCGGCTAGAACCTTGTGTTTATGATCGAAAACGTACTCGATGACAATATTAGGATGTTTTTCAGTAAGAGTGATTTCACTGATCAGTTGACCAATGATCTCCACCAAGCTGCATTTATTAAGCACAAGATTTTTTTGACGACTAGCTTCCATTACATCTTCAACAAGGCTTTGGACTGATGCCGTTGCCCGATCAAGCTCGGGTTGAAACCTATTCATGATATTTCGAAAATCCTCAACGGTGGAGACATTTTTTAAAATCTGCGACAACACTTTAATTAAATTTAGTGGCTTTCTGACGTCGTGGGCTAACATCTTGGTGCTTTTTGCGATAGCATCGAGCATTGCAATCCGCCTCTCCGCTTCGGCTTTTTCCATCTCGTCTTTGCGGATTTCTTGATTCAATTTATGAATTTCTGCGAGCAAGGATGTAGCCAGTTTTTGTACCTGAACTTCTTCTTCCGATTCAGGATCAATTCCGGTTTTGAATTCGATAGAGAATTCATGTAAAGATTGCGACGCCACCCTTTTTTTAAGCTCCGCAATTGTTTCCAGAGCTCGATTAAATTTAAACATTTCTGCCTGTACTATTCTTTTGGTTAATGCACGAATTACCAACGCAAGTAACATAAACAAAAGAAGTACACAAAAACCGAATGTGATAAACTGACTAGCCCAAGCTAGCCGATTCTCAGTTAATGTTATACTTCCCCAAGAGGTTCCCACTTCATCTACAACTGGTATTAGGCGACTTTCACCCAGTAAATCTAATTCGCCGAATGAGGCAAGAATTATTCCATTTTTATTTTTAACAGCGAGGTAAGAAAACAAATCAGTATTTTGCACTAAAAATATTTTGTTCTTAATGGGCATTCCATCCGAATCAACTAAATGTGGAAGCAGTGCAGCTGGTAGAGAATTTTCCCAAATTTGAGCTTGGCGACTGGTTTCTGCCTTTAATGCAATGTAGAGGATAATTTCTAGAATTATCGTAGCGATAATTCCGGCGGTTACCGTCGCCAATGACGTGAGCTTCAATATGCGACGTGCGATGCTTTGATGACTTGTGACTGATGCCGAATTAGAAACCATTAGTTTAGTGTCCGGATGTAGGATTTATAAGCCATTGTTTGGCTAGGAATTAATAATATCAAAATAACCGTTGCATAAACAGGATTAGCAAACAGAGCTGCGATAAGAAATGGAGACAGAGCCATGGTTAGATTGACGATGACTGAGGCTACAGTTGTCCTAGAGTGCACTTCATCAAAATTAGCGCCTTTAAAAACGAATGTGTCTCTTGCCCTTACCATCTCAATTTCGATCAAAATTCGTAGAGTTAGTATAGCTAGAATTGACAGAAACATATTAACTTCAGCATACAAAGCTACCAACAAAACGATCGATCCCAGCGCCGCAAATGATACTTGGGGTAATTTTTTAACGCTGAAATGATAAATAAAATTAGAGATCATAAACGCTGCGGCCTCTAACGCCCAAAAGTAGTGGGCCCAGCGACTATCAACGCGTAGGAATACTCGGTGACTTGATTGACTTGCCGAAATCATCGGAGGTATTGCCACAAGACAGTAGGATATGATTAAGCTAATTAATGATTTCCAGTAGTGAATAATGGGAATGTTTGTTTTAACGCATGAGACATTCACTGGTCCCGTAGTTGTGAATTCTTTTAAAAATCCAGCAAACAACGCAGCCGCGACGACGTAAGTAACAAGATCAAATGCTACTATTGCATCGACTGGAACGGAATTAGCTATGAGTGGAAACACGAGACCTGCTGTTAGAAACATTAGTCCTGACAGCATTCCACGGGCAGACTGTAACTTCCGAAATTGAGTTTCGTTTGTGCTTAAAAACTTAAAAGTTTCGGTCAACGCATTTACTAAAAAAATACCAGGAATACTGGACAGTCCAATTGCAGCCCACGCAGCTGTTTTGTCACTGTTGCGAATTGCGAAAATTAGACAAAAGTTACCTAACATTCCAATCCCCTGCGTGACAACAACGGTCTTTGTCAGGCCAAACTTACTTACAATTTTCTTAGACAAAGCTACGACTATGGCAACAAAGAAAGTTTTATAACTTAGTGAAAAAGCTAAAGCAAGCACGCTACTGTCATAAAACTTAAATATTTGATCAAATCCAACAAAGGTACTTAGTAACGATCCAAAAGTAGTGAGGGCGTAACCTATAAATATATTCGCTTTAATCTTCGACATTAGCCGTCAACTCCAATCTCATGAGTAAAAACTAAAATATCGCGCTCACCAGTAATTTCCATATGACTTGTAAATTGCAAATCAAATGGAATTAACAACTTAATATATTCATCAATCGTTCTTTCAATGCCCCCCGCAATGAGCTGCATCATGAAATGATAAGAGTTGTTTTGAGATGGTGTTTTTGGCTTTTCTAACACTAAAATGTGACCGCCTGGTGCAAGATGATTCATACATTTTCTGATTATTATTTCACAATTTAAATCTTCCCAATCGTGCAGAATCCAACCCAGTATTATGACTTCAAATTTTTGCTCAGGTAAAAATAGCGTTTTGCTTTCGTCTTTGAAAAAATCTCCAGAAATTACTTTGAAAAAACCCGGTTTCTCAAGTTCTCTGCGCCATTCCATTATTTTTTTGACTAAACTTTTGTGTTCGAAAAGCTGATAGTCAATTTCTGGATATTCCGCTAAATTTCCGCGGTCATAAATTTGACCGAGTCCTCCTCCGACGTCTAACACAGAGAGAATTTTCTTTTGTTTCAAATAGGTACAAACCGCTGCATTGGAAGTAGGGTTTGACGCAGTAAAACAAAAGGCCATAAGTTTTAATAAATTGGGCAATTTATCGTACAATTCAAAAGGTTCTTTTGCAGACAAACCTAAAACGACTTCCAATCCAGAAAAACCACTTTTCAAAGTCGATATGATTATTTCTGGCTCATAAAATCTCTGCAAAAATGATCTTTGGTAGTGTATGTAACACAATATTTCTTTTTGCTCAGCGCTATTTAATAAATCAAACCACTTTGGAATTTGCCCGCTGAAAATCATGCCGGGTTTTTTAAAGACTTCACTAGTATCCACCACGTCTTTTGCAGTTAGTAAAGGTTCATCAAACAAGAATTTTGTAATTTGTGACTCTTGAATTGTCCACGTCGTATCAGCTGATTTTATGGAATACATGTCGTCACTGTCTTTGGCAAGTGTGCCGATCTCAGCCAAAGCAGAAACTAATATTTTTGATAAGTTCGAGTTCCAGTTGGCTAGACAACTAACTTCGCTTACTGTAAATATCGTTGGAAATCTGTTTTTTTCTGCGAAATCCACGAACCATTCAGATAATTTTTTTTTACTTAAATATTTTGTTGCGATTGCTCTCAGCTGATTTAGGTTCAATTATTTTAACCTGCAATTTGGGACTGGAATTAAATTATTTAAATAAATGAAGGAATTAGCAGTCAAAAACAACTCTTCGTTCTTGCGTATTTGAAAACATGGGGAGATCAAATTAAAATGGCCAACATAATACAGCGGGACGATAGTGGAGTTGGAAGACACTAAATTATTAATTTGTCTATATGTAGCAAAACGGTCCGACAAGCTCGGGAGTGCAAATGCTTTCAACAACAGCGTATCAACAGATTTAGATTGGAAGAAATAGAAGTTTTCCAAAGACTGCGTTGAAAACCTTCTAAGAACTGAAGTTGCATCTCGGTTCCAAAAGACGAAAAGTTCCAGATATGCTTGCGTGTTGGGATCAGTGTACTTTGGGAAAATTTCTTGATATTTATCAATATGCTTGAACACGGCTACCATCCCCAGAGTCTTAAAAGCTTGAGTTATTCTATTCTCCTCGCATTTATTGGCTCTATCGCTATGTCTAAAAATTGTGATTGACTCAGCATCTTTTATTTTAACTTGGACGTTATGGTTTCTATAAACCGTCCTGTTTAGTTCTTCAATGTCGTTGTCTAAAGACCCACCAATTCCTGGAGGGACAAAACCAAAAGGTTTCCCCACATGAGAATAACATTCGTCGACCTTCAAGACTTTTGTTAGTAAATAATTGAGTTGCTGACGTATTAGTTTTTGATCCAGAGGTTTTTTAAGAGGATTTAACACTAAAGTACTTGTTACCAAAGGAGCATGGTAAATGGTTTTGAAAGAACTTTTCGGAAGACTGTCTGCGCTTGAAGATAAGTACATAGCGGCAATGTCGAAAGTTTTGGGATCTTTAACAAGTCTGACGTTGAGGGTCAATTCTGGTTGGTAATTGAAATCCATGCTATCAAATTTTGCCGAGGCGATACCTCGGTCCTTCGCGAATGCGTTCTTAACGAGTGTTAATTGACCACCCTTCAAACGGCTTATTTTATAAGGACCTGAACCTAAATATTCACCGAGATTATTTATATAAAACATGGGAATTTGTACGGCAGAAAGTCTGTACAAAAAAGCGGACGGTTGAATAGATATTTTGAGCTCTATCTCAAATTCACCCATAATATTAACTGCACGACCCAAGTCCTTTTTGATTCCACAGTCTTCAAGTCCAAGCAAAAAGTCAGGGCCACGACCAGGCGTCTCGCAGATTTTCTGAAGTGCTATGCGAATGTGATCAGCTTTAAGTTGTACTCCGTCCGAAAAAAAATGCTGTCGTCTAATCTTTAATGAAAGAGTTTTTTTTATTTTATCAAAAGACCAGTCTTCTACTAACGTCGGTATAAGCTGGCCATCTGGACCTGATGTGAATAGGTATTCGTATATCAAACCTAGAACAAAATGTTCTTGCGCCGTTTTCGTTTTTAAGGGGTTGGTTTCTGCTATGGGATTGGGAACGATGACGCGTAAGTCTGATGCCGGAGAAATTGTGCTTACAGTGGTTAATATAATAAGCAGCAAAAAATATTTTTTCATGTTATGCGACACCTAGAATGATTTTTTCTGAATCGTCAAGCAAATCTCGCAAATCTTCAGTTGTTAGTATTTTATTTCGAATGTATAATGCTGCTTCAAATTGGGAAGTATTTTGGTAGCACTGGAATAACAAAATCAACGGGCTTAAAGCAAGATCATCAGCAGCTATGCTTTTATCCAAATATTCTATAGCAAGAATATAATTTTTCACTTCAATCAAGCAAACTGCCGCATAAAATAAGTTCATGGCGAATGCAGGCGGTCCTAATCGAGCAGCTTGCGCAAAATGTTCAAAAGCTACAGTATATTTTTCTTTGCGGAGACTAAACAAACCTAGTTCGGAAAAAGCTGTGGAGTCATATGGATCTACCGTAACCATTCGTTCAAGTATTTTTTCTTCATCTAAATCATCGTCCGTCGCCCTTGCTAATTTTGAGCAAGAAAGTAAGCAGGTGTAAGTCAACTCTTTAATAAGTAGAGGTGCGAAATAGTTGCCACTGTTTTCTAAATATTCCATGGGTAGTTCAAGTGATCTCTGCAGACACTGGCGAGCTATTTTTTCCGACAGTCCTCGATGCATTGAAAAACCTCTTAAAGCGACAGCTACTTCAAAGTGCTCTTGCAAGCCCAGCGGTTTTCTTTGTAGTAGAAAATTGGATAAGTTGCCGCCTAGACGAGAGCATATGTCGTCCGCGGTTGGATCATTCGGACAGTATCTCATCATCGATACTAGCAATCGATTCGTGGCTATGCTTAACAATAGCTGATCCGAGTTCACTTTTGCTTCAATTTTTGCAACTAAGCTGCTGAGCGGAGAAAGGTCAACCTTGGCCCCTTCTGATACTGAGTAGGAAATTTGATATCCTAAAATAGAAACCAGTAAACGAACCAAGTCTAAACTTTCAGGTAATTCGCTAAACTCAAATTTGGAAAACGCTTCCAATCTACCCAAACGGGCAGTCAAAGCAAACAAAACGGTAAGATCTTTGATTTTTTCATTCGAAAATCTGACATTTTTAGGAACTTTTGATATTTCCTCAAGGTGGGATTTGCAAGCCACTGCGAAACAATCTGTTATTGGAACAAATCTTTTTTTGAATGCGACGTTTTCGTTCCGCATTATTTCTTGAAAAAACTCAGACCTTGGGATTCTTTGTGGAAAAATTATGTATGGGTAAGAGATTGAGTTTTCGGCAAGACAGTTATTTAGAAAAAGATAAAAAAAGCTGGAGTTCAATGTTTGTTGTGGACAGGAACCACCCAAATAGCCGTGCGATATGTTGGGAAAAATAAATTCATTGCAGTTTAGTTGATCTGTTAGAAGTGGTTTAAGCTCATTTAAAATGGGCCCCCAAAAAGGCCCAGTTTTGAAAAAAGTTTTCTCAACAATTTCCAACTTAATGTGTGTAATCTGCGCCGGTCGACTTGCGTTTTGATTTGAATTTCATAAAATCTCCTTAAAAAGGGTTAATAGAAACGCGATTATAATACAATTATCATGTTTTAACAAGAGATTAGTGGCGGTTGTTTTCCTATATTGAATTGAGCGGAGCTCAATCTTCTCGTGAGCTGGAGTACCGGTTAGATTATAGTTGTAGGGGGATAACGGCTTAGACGTCTTATCTTAAATAATAGCCATACGGCCTCCGTCATAGCATAAACTGGCAAAATGATTTGTTAGTTGACTTAAGATTAAGCGCATAACTTTTCTCAGTCGGCGATATTTAGATGTTGGGCCGAAGTTACTGGAAAGTCTCGGTCGGGCTATGGGATGCTTTCGAGTACAGTATTTGGCAACATTGGAATTGATTCATCCACAAAAGGTGGCAGAAGCATGCGGTTATGTAGGCTGTGGAAATATACCGGCATGCGATACAGACAGCTCAGCAGACGTAGGTCAATTACTCTATGAAATCCTGTACGTAAAAACTTTGTGCGACCCCGGCAAACTGAAAAAGCCGGATGACGCAAATCTGACCGAAAAAACTAAAGCTTTGTTTGCGATTTATAGATTTACGTAGGCGTTGAAATCGCGCTGCTGTAGATTGTGTAATCCAAAAAACTCGGCTAAGGGTATCTTATGCATCATAAAGATTTTTGTAGACTTCCAAGCGCGCTTTCGGGTTTTGGTGTATTTGCATCAGCACCTATTCTTTGTGGAACGGTTGTCTGGGTACCTTGCCGCATGTGTCGGTTAATCTATCCGGCGGATTTGAAGGCATTATCGAAAACCGATCTTCTGGCAGTCGAGCTTGGAGGCTTTTATTTAGAAGACAAATCCTTATGGGTTTCATGCGGCGTAATGCCAGCTGTCAATCACAGCTGCGCAGCTAATATTTTGGATTTTGGATTGGATTTTTGCATTGCCGTGAAAGATATTGAAGCGGGTGAAGAGATTACTCAGGATTACCGAACATTCAGTGCTAGTTCTTTGGATTCATGGGGTTTCGACTGCAAATGCAGTTCGAAATCGTGTGAAAAATTGATTTCATCTAAATCAAAAATCTCGCTAAATCTGAAATTGGAATGGACCGATCGGGTTAGATCTGCAATTAATGAAATTAACAGTGGGTTGCAACCGCTGCACAAATGGGCCGCGGCAAATTCTATCGCGTATCAGTATATAAAAAAATTTGGTTTCGAAACCGTATTTTCGAAAAGTTTTTCAATCACCAAATTACAGAAAAATTATTCGCTATGAACTGATACTTTTTTATTCGTAGCCTATATTTTTTTAAATTGAGATACCAATACACTCACATCTTTAGCCGCAACTAAGAAAGAGGAATCTACGGTTACCCAATTTTCGAAATCATTATGCCGAAGATTGCATTTGGCATTTCTTTAATTAGCAAGATACTGGCAAAAAGCCGGCCGCGTAAATCGGAATTTGCATAGTTCGGTTCTGTAAAGGATGGTCTTGATGAATAGCAGCTATGTGCTTTGTTGAAAATACAATGGACTTTGCCTTCAAATATTTTTTTAAAAATACTGTGAGACTTTTTGCCTTGGTATTTTGCCCGGACTTTACTTCGACACCTGTAACTTTATCGTTCTCGGAAAATAAAAATTCCAACTCGGAAGTATTTTCGTGCCAGTAAAATATTTTTTTCTCGAGGGCGTTGAATTCCTGACATACGAAATTTTCTGCTAAGTAGCCTTTAAACGATCCAAAGTCATAATTTAAAATGCTGGCGGGAGCTAGATTTGTCATCGCTCCTAGAATTCCTACGTCGAAAATATAAAGTTTGAAAAAAGTTTCTTTCGTATAAGCAACTACCTGACTTTTCCTAAATTTTTCTCACTACAAATGTAACTCGTTAAAATCATTTGACTTACCTTCAAAAAACCTTCATTGTAGTGAGATTATTCTTTT
>JAYVPO010000011.1:0-2838 GCA_043757325.1 bacterium | reverse complement strand
TTTACACGTGGATATCTCTGACGATCTCTTTCATGTAGCGTCCTATAAGTTGGGGCCAGGAAACGACGACGAATTAACGCACGCCCGAACAATGGTTCGTGTCCTTGTTATGAGTGTGCGTAGAACTTTCCTGCCTACCTAAAGTAATCTTACAAAGTGTTCATATAACCCCTGGTATTTTAGAGGATCAATTGCAATGACAGAAGTTGAATTAGATAATTTATTTGAGCAGTATATTGAGTGGAAAAAAGCAACTTTGAAAGACGTGACGAGGCCTAGAGCAATTCCCCTTGATTTTAAAAAAAGACTTGCAGACGCGTCGAACACGTTTGATTATGCGCGGATTTTAAGTGGCACGGGCTTATCCGAGTCGGCTCTGCGGCGTTGGCGGAAGATTTATTTTCCAGAAAAAAGTGCTATTAAGGTCCACGGAGCAAAGAAGCTAGGTTTCACCGAATTTTCAACTGTGAATTTTGTAAGCCCGATTAAAATAAAGACACCGCCTTCGCCAAAAGAATTTATTATTTTAAGTTCCGTGGCAACTCCGGCCCGTTATTTGGCAGAAGTTTTTAATGAACTCGGAGGCTACTGAAGAAAAACCTTTATGTTGTCTTTTAGTTCTACGGTTAAAATTTATATTGCCACGCAGTACGTTGATTTTCGCTCGGGGATTGACGCCCTGTCTTGTATTTGCCGTAATAGTTTTAAAATGGACCCGATGGACGGCAGCGTGTTTGTTTTTATAAACCACAGTGGCACGAGCTTAAAAATTCTAAGTTACGACGGTCAAGGTTTCTGGCTGTCGACAAAAAGATTGTCGGCGGGAAAATTTAAACACTACCCGAAACTTCCTGCGAAAAGTTTACTAGGCTGCATTGCCGAGCAGGTTTACGTTCTTTTTAGAGGTGGTGACCCGGCCGAAGTTTCTGGCCTTCCTGAGTGGCGAAAAATAAATGTGCTTGATTGATGGACGAAAAATAAATCATAGTGAAAGGAAGATTTAATCGACACGAAAAAAAAAGATATTTTTTGCAAAAAGCCGGCGCTAAACCTATCAATGTTAAAGACCTCACGGAAGACGAGATCGAGGCATTGATTGGTCGTTGCCAAGCTAAGGTAGCCAGTAAAAGTCCAATAGACGAGTCTGATTTCTCACTTTTAATGCTAATCGTTCAGGGTTTTTTGCACATTCAAGAAAGACTTCAACACGATGATCTTACTTTAACAAAACTACGCAAACTCTTGGGCATGCAACCTGCCAGCGAGAAGACCCGAAACCTTTTAAAAGACGATCAAAATTCGCCAACTCATCCGCAAGATCAAGAAGCGAGTGAACCTGGGAACGGTGCAAGCTCGGCGGGAAGTCAAACTCCACCACCAGAGCCAAAAAAAACTCGCAACGGTGGTGGCAAGAAGCCGGCTGCAGAATATAAAGATGCCAAGTTGGTTTACCACTGCCACGAGACTTTAAAAAGTGGAGATGTTTGCCCGACTTGTGGCGCAGGAAAAATTTATAAGTTTCGTCCCGCAGAGTTTGTTCGCATTATCGGCCTGGCTCCTTTACAAGCCCAAGTACACGTCCAGCACACGTTAAGATGTAACCTGTGCTTGGCAGTTTTTAAGGCTGAACTTCCGCAAGAATTGATGCAAGACGGCGACCCCAGTCGCCGCTACGCTAATTCAGCGAGGTCGATGATAGCCATGTTGAAATACGGCGCGGGAACTCCATTTTTTAGGCAACACACGCTCCAGGCCATGCTCGGCGTTCCAGTCGACCCAGTGACGTTATGGAATCAGTGTGAAGCTTTGGCTAACGAGGTAAAACCAGTCTTCGAGTATTTAAAAAAAATTGCTGCGAACCAGGGTGTAGTTTTTTACGGAGACGACACGTGGGCCCGCATTATCAATCAGCCAACACATGTTTTAAAACAAAACCGGGCAACTGGTAAGGACGTCGTCCGGTCGGGTGTTCACACGTCGGGCATTACCGTTGATTTTTGCGACAACCAAAGAGGTTACGTTGTTTTATATAAAACCGGCATCAATCATGTCGGTGAATTTCTGGACGAAATCTTAAACCTGCGAAAATCGACTGCCCCACTTATCGCCATGTCAGACGGGCTGTCCAGCAATAAAATTACGGTCACTAAAAACTACGTCGAAACATTCTGTAATTCTCATGCCCGCCGCCAGTTTGTTGACCTCGTCAAACATTTTAAAGTTGAAGCCGAAAAAGTTATAGAATTCTACGCTATTATTTACCGGCACGATGCCCACACCAAACTAGAAAAAATGCCACCAAACGAGCGCCTTTCATTTCACCACCAGGAAAGTCTACCGGTCATCAACGAAATGTTTTCTTACCTGGAAGATATGCAAACTAAAAAAACCTGTGAACCAAATTCGACCATGGGCAAGGCCGTAAAATATATTCTAGACCGAAAAATTGGGCTGAGTGCATTCTGTCACGTAGAAAATGCTCCGCTCGACAATAACCTTCAAGAACAAAAATTAAAAATAGCTGTCTTGCACCGTAAAAATTCACTTTTCTTTAAACACCCGGTCGGGGCAGCCGTGTCAGATATTCTAATGAGCGTAATCGCAACCGCTTCGGCACAAAAAGTAAATGTTTTTGACTATCTTAACTTTTTACAACAAAACCAAAACAACCTCAAAAAATCGCCAGAACTCTTTCTTCCGTGGAACTACCGAAACAGTCCGAACACACAAAATACTACTGATGAACGAAACGCGCTTTGCGCGTCGTCGTCGCGCGCCGTTTTCGGGCTAGGATGTGATTTTTTCGTTGCTTTGAGTTTCGATGTGGTTGCAGCTTCG
>JAYVPO010000010.1:0-2845 GCA_043757325.1 bacterium | reverse complement strand
CTGTTAAATCGAGGTCGGGAAATTCTTCACGTGCTGTTTCGCTGGCCGAATATACGCTCGCACCCGATTCACTTACCATCACCACTGGAATGTTTTGCTTCCCAGCTTCAAGCAAAGTCTTTCTCAAAAAGACCTCGGTCTCGCGCCCAGCCGTACCATTTCCAACAGCAATGGCTGAAATTTTAGCTTCTTCTATACAACTTTTTACAATAACAGCTGCTTCTTTTTGCCCAACGGGCGTTTGAGGATAAATTACAGTGCTTGCCACATACTGGCCATTGGAATTTACGATGGCCAGTTTACAGCCAGTACGGATGCCGGGATCAACACCGAGTGTGGTTTGAGCCCCGTAAGGAGATGATAAAAGAAGATTGCGAACATTTTCTGCAAACACGTGTATGGCAGCAGTATCTGCCAATTCTTTCAAAATACGATGAACCTCAGTTTCGATTGACGAAAAAACGTGAACCTTAAAAGCAGTCTTAGAAACTTTTGCAAAGAAATCAGATAAAAAGTGTCCCTTTTTTATATTAAAAAAGGTTTCAAAACGCGAGAGTAGTTTTTGCTCAAACGCATCTTGCAGGTCAGGAGGAGATCCTAAATTAACAACCAACTCTTCTTCCATCCAGCCACGGCGCAGTGCCAAATAGCGGTGAGAATTTTTAGCTTCTTTTAAAGATTTTACTGGCTCTCGATAGTCAAAATAATTTTCGAACTTAGACGGAGTCGCAGCTTTCGAGCCCTTTTTTGAGTGTAAAAAGCCATATTGATGATATTCGTTGCGGACAAATTCTCGGACCGTGGGATCAAGTGATACACGCTCGACCAAAATATCACTCACTCCTTGTAAAACTAGATCAGGAGTCGGGAGTTTCTTTTCTTCACTTTGATATTTCGCAAGCTCTTCGGTCCACTCTACAAGCGATGAAAACTGCGTGCTCAAGCCTTGAACCAATTGATGTGCCAAATCAGCTAACGGCTCAAGACCTTGCTCTTTTGCAAGTGCTGCTTTGGTTTTTCTTTTTTGTTTAAAGGGAAGATAAAGATCTTCGATCTTATCAATGTCAAAAGTAGCTTCAAGCTGATCTTTGAGTGCAGGGGTTAATTTACCCTGTTTTTCGATTTCAGCTAAAACATAAGCTTGTCGTTTGATCACTTCATCGAATTTCTCTTTTGATTCGATGACCGTTCGAATCTGCATCTCGTCTAAGTTTCCGGTTTTTTCTTTTCGATATCTTGCAATAAACGGAACAGTGGCCCCTTCTTCGCAAAGCGAAAGCACTGAACTTGCGCCCGAGAGCGGAATGGAATTTTTTAAGTTCGAAAAATATTGTTCAAATGTCACAATGTGCCCCTGCCCCGACTAAACTACCAAATAACGCATCTTTATTTAAGCCCGATCTCAAGCAGAGTCAGCGTCTTTTTTGCCTCACCATAAATTTTTAATGGATTATCAACGATTGCTGCACCGCCTGAGAAAGAGTTAAAAAATATTTTTTTAAGCTCCGCTAGTTGATATTTCTTTAAAAGCTCGTCCAAAGTAACCCCTTGAGTGCGTTTTTCGAGTCGATGGCCATGATTATCCGTGACAAGAGATGTATGAAAAACAGAGGGAAAATCCAATGTACTATTTGCTAAAAAAAGTTGCTGAAATGTTTTCATCAACTCTCGCTGGTGCAAGACGGCAGATTTCAAATCCCAAGACCTGACAATCCACAAGCATTGGGAGAAATAATCATCTGCCGCACACGCAAAATGGTAGCTAGGTTGAAAATTAACCTGTGTTGAGTCCGTCAATTCGCCTGAAAAGTTATTTGTTTTACCGACCAAAATGTCTTGATGTCCCTCAACATTTAATGAGCTTTTTAGTCTCCATCCAATCGTAGGTTGCAGACTCGTTGGCCTGGCACTTGGCACGCGGCAGACGCCTGAGTACAGGGGCACATCAAAGTGAGGTGCAGACTGCATGGATAAAATATCTTCTTGAACAGTTTTGCGCGAGCAGGAGCAAGGATAAAAAATTCCTTGGCGCGCTCCCTCTTTGAAAAGTTCTTCATAAAAGGCAAGGCGTTTACTCTGAGCATCAACGGGCAACGACTCCACATCAAAAAAACTCAACTCTCGTATCTGAGTTTTTAAAAAGTCATTATTCACCCGAGCTGAGTCTATGTCTTCATAGCGAACCCAAAGAGGCAGCCCTAGCTCATGACTAAGGTGTTTTGATGCCCAAGCTGTTCGGAAATTTCCCACATGAAACTTCCCTGTAGGCGACGGCGCAAATCTCACCGAGTTTTTGCCTCGTTTTTTGAGAGAATTGATCTCATTTAAAAGGAAAATACTTGCTTTCATCATATAGAGGATACTTACAATTTACAAAAATAAGCTAAAATCAAGCTTGAGCCAATGATCAAACACCAAACATTCATTTATCTTTCCTGCCTTTTTGTTTTGTTAGGCTCTTGTAGTTCTAAAGATTATGACTCCAAGGCAAACCATAACTTTGAACTTTCCCAAGCCTCAAAGCTGCAGCTAGCCGCTATGGGAACTCTCTTTGAGTTCGAATGGATTAAGTCTGAAAACACAAGTCTGCCCGATGCCCAAATCAAAGACTTTGCCGAGCGGCTTCTTCAGCGTTATGATGAGACATTTTCTGATTGGAGTGACTCAAGCGAGCTGAGACGCCTTGAGCTCTCAGGCTTAGCTGATCCCTCTCCAAAACATGCTAGTCCGTTATTTATCGAAGGTCTGGGACTTGCTGACACCGCCTTTAAAGAAACCCAAGGACTTTTTGATATTACAATCGGAAGTGTTGTATGGAAACAACGAAATCGCCCCGTCGGCCTTG
>JAYVPO010000009.1:0-2846 GCA_043757325.1 bacterium | reverse complement strand
TTTCCCATTTTGACGCCTAAAAGACGCTTTGAAATCATCGAAAGAGTGCGCGAAGATAATCCTGCAAGCTGCAAAATCGCCATTTCTGCCTTAATTCGTGGGTCGACACGCTCTTTCGCAGGAATAATAACGCTATCAAAACGACCGCAACGATCCTTCGGAACACGTATTTTAAGGGCTCCAACGCCCTTTAAAACGTAATCACGTTCAGGCTGATTGCCATTGCGCTTATTGTCTGTTTGTTCGTTTTCACCAAGAAAAAAGTCTATTTCAGCATTTAACAGTTGATTTAAACCCTCGCTTACCGACGACCGAATTTCTTGCGTAAGCATTTGGAGGGCTTCGCAACGGCTTTTCCTGAAGGCCGCGATTGCTTGAGGAATTTCTCGGAAACGAATTTCTAGCTTAATTACCGACATGAGAGCCTTCATTTGATGTTTTCTTTCTCTAACTTTTTATCATGCAGTTAGGTCATGAGACACCAATTTTCCGACGCTCCCAGTACGAGTTAGTCCACAGCGTACGGTGTGGCAGGAAATTCCCAAAGTCTAACCAAGATTCCGAATTGGAATTCCTTGACTTCGCATCGTTATCAGTTGTTATCGCATAGCAATCGTTACTTATCGTCTTGCCATAAATGTGAGCCTTTTTTCACTGGTTAAAGTTTGAACACAAAACCTTCCAATAAAAAAATCGTCACCGCTTATGCCATTTAGGAATAACTACTAAGGTGGGTCAGATTAACGCAAAGAGGTAGTCCAAATTCCGCGCAATCGGTTAATGCTAAAGATGAAAGTTTAATGCGGCTGGGAAAAATTGATGCCGAACAGTTTTTTTAAGGTCTCAAGGTAGGCGCCGTTGTGGTGCCTACCTTGAGACCTTAAGAAATAATTCAGTTGATGCTTGCAAGTTGAATCAATTAGTTGAAATAATATTGAGTAAGAGCCAAAATAATTAAACCAGCCATTTGGAGACATTCATGGAAAACGTGACAGCCGATCTTTTTCTTACGCCTAAAGATATTGGAAACCTGTTTGGTATGACAATACAAGGAGTCCACAAGCTTCTTAAAGAAAATGAAATTAAATCCCGATCTACCCAGTCTAAGCAGCACCGTATTTATCCTGAAGCGTTTAGGCAGCTATTAAAAATTAAAGATTTAAATCTACCAAATGCGGTTATTTCCGTTCATCTGGTGAAGGGCGGAGTCGGCAAAACTACTCTTGTTCACGCTCTCGCCTCAAGGGCAAGCGCACTTGGGTGCAAGACCTTAATGATCGACTTAGATCAACAAGCGAACTTAACCTCTAGTTTTGGAGTTCAGTGCAGACCAAAAATCGACCCAACCATTCTTGATCTCTACATGGGAAGAATGGAAAACAAGGCCGTCTCTGCAAAAGATCTCATCGTTAAAATCACGCCTTACCTGCATATTATTCCCTCAAATTTAAGTCTTGCAAATCTCGATGTGGCGATGATTCAGGGCACAGAAAATATAGGAAAGTTTTTTGCTGACATGTTTAAACCTATCCGCAAAGACTACGACCTAATTTTTATCGATTGTCCGCCCTCACTTTCTCGTGTGACGTCTGCCGCTCACTGTTTTTCGGACAAAATTATTTTACCTGTGAATATGGATCGGTATTCTCTTGATGGCCTTGATTTAACGCTTGATCACTTGACCGTTCTTTCTCGTAAATTCAAAGTAGCGGCGACGCTACAGGTCGTCATCAATAAATTTGATGCGAGACAAAAACTAGGTTACGAAATCATTGGCGAGCTCAACGAGCAGCATAAAGACATACTTTGTGAAACCTATGTTTCAGTTTCAAAACAAATCGACAATAGCGTAGCCGCGAATCAGTGCATTTGGAACCCGGGGCTTGGAAAGAACTTCGCTTTAGATGATTTCAATAATTTACTAGTTGAAATTCTTGGTCTTAAAATATGGGCTGAACGTAAATCTAATTCTAACGCAAAGAAAGTTTCGACTTCAAACTCTTCTCCTAAAGAGGCTTTGTTAAATGCCTAATAAAGAGAAAAAAGGCCTTTCGCAGCTTATGAGGTCCCGCCGTTTTAAGAAGTTTGCAAATCAGGAGTACGATCTTTTGGCAGACGGCAACGATCTTGTAATCCGTTCAAAAGCAAAAAATGAAGAAGGAAAAAGCTCTAAACGGCAGGGCGCGACTGGTTCTAAACAATTAAAAAATGAAGAATTGGCCGAGGTAGGCACCAAATCAGTGCCTACCTCGGCCAATCTGAATCCACCCCCCCCCGAAAAAAAAATAAAAAATAATTTAGCCCTTAAAACCGCGTCCAAGGTAGGCACCAAATCAGTGCCTACCACCAGATCCAGGCCTACCCTCAAGGTAGGCACTGATTTGGTGCCTACCTTGCATAAAAAGACGCACTATAAAGTAAATGACAAAAGTGACAAATCCGAAAAACAGGTAGGCACTGAATCAGTGCCTACCTCAAATGAAGTTACTGTTGTTGTTCCAGCTTACTTTTTCCAGTACTTACCGCTAATGGATTTAAGTGTTCGAGAGGCTAAAATTCTTTTTGCAATTACCTATTCATGTTTATGCTCACCAACAGGATCAGCAGAAATTTCTGGAAATGAGCTTACTACTCGCACAAATATACATAGAAGCCATATATTCCAGTCAATTAAAACAATGATTGAGAAAGGTTTCATCATCCGAGAGAACCAAGATTTTTCAGGTAAAAATCTATACAGAATTAATTTCGAATTTTTTAAAACATCTTCGATGGAACTACCTTAGTTTTTTGGAAATTAGGTAGGCACCAAATCAGTGCCTAGGCACTGATTTGGTGCCTACCTA
>JAYVPO010000008.1:0-10597 GCA_043757325.1 bacterium | reverse complement strand
AGTCCATAATGGAAGCCGCCCACAAAACTGACAGTCCTGTGATAATTCAAGCATCTCGAGGAGCGCGCTCGTACTCGCAAGACGCTTACCTCAAACACCTGATGCTTGCAGCAGCCGAGCTTTATCCGCACATTCCTATTGTTATGCATCAAGATCACGGCAATAGCCCGGCAACTTGTTATTCGGCCATGAAAAATGGATTTACTTCGGTAATGATGGATGGCTCCTTAAAAGAAGATGCAAAAACACCAGCGGATTTTGCGTATAATGTTCAGGTTACAAAAAAAGTTACCGAAGTTGCACACGCCATCGGGGTGTCAGTAGAAGGAGAGTTGGGATGTCTGGGATCCTTGGAGACTGGCTCTGGGGAAAAAGAAGACGGCCATGGATTTGAAGGAACTTTAGACCACTCACAATTGTTAACCGATCCGGATGAAGCCGAGGAATTTGTGCGCCAAACAAAGGTCGATGCTTTGGCGATTGCGATTGGCACAAGCCACGGAGCTTATAAATTTACGCGCAAACCAGATGGCAATATTCTCGCCATGAAAAGGGTAGCGGAAATCCATAAACGACTGCCGAATACCCATCTGGTCATGCATGGGAGCTCAAGTGTACCGCAAGAATTACAAGATGAAGTCAATAAATACGGTGGCAAAATTAAGCAAACTTGGGGAGTTCCGGTAGCCGAAATTCAAGAAGGAATTAAGCACGGTGTCCGAAAAATAAACGTGGATACGGATAATCGTCTTGCAATTACGGCAGCTATTCGCAAAGTGTTTTTGGAGAAACCAAGCGAATTTGATCCTCGGTCTTATATGAAGCCGGCTCGCGAAGCTATGCAAAAAGTTTGTGCGGACCGCATGATTGCTTTTGGACAAGCGGGGAATGCACAGAAGATTCGCCAGATTAATTTGGAAGAAATGGCAAAGAAGTATCTATAACAATTAAGTAAAAAGCTGCGTATACAAAATTTGCGCCACAAGTTTTGAAAAACTTAAACTTAATAACACGGCAATCGACAGGTATGTTAGTACGGTTAATCCCAAAAACTGGATGCGAGAGGATTTGGGAAGGCCGAGGCGAAAAGTTAGGTCAAAAGTTTTTTTCATGTCGGGCCACTGAATCAGAAATAAAGTCATCAGAAGTAAAATTCCACTGCCTAATACAAAATACGACATGGTTACCAAAGCGCTAAAAAACTGATTCAAAACTTTTAGAATTTTATCGGCGGTTTGTCCCACGTCGACAAATGAAATATTTTGAAATTTTTGTCCTAAAGTTTTTTCTAGTAATATTATCTGGTCGGGGGAAAGATTTTTTATTGTGGCAATTAAAATCTGGGGTGCATCTTCAAGCACACCCGGAGGAAACGCCACAAAAAATCCAGGCTGAAAAGAAGTCCAACGTACGCTTCGAATTTGCACCACCCGTGTTTTTAATTGCACTCCCTGAATATCAAAAATCATCGTACTACCAATGTGCATTCCTGTTTTCTTCGCAAAACGCTGTTCCAATGAGACTGGAATGTCATCAGGTTTTTGCGGATCATAAGCAAATTCTTGGACACCGCTTAGAAACTTTTCCGTTCGGCCCAGTTGACCCCGGTAAGTAAGATTTTGATAGCGGTTGCGCAAAGACTCTTCTTCATCCTGCTCACGAGTGGGAGACCCGGCGCCTTTTATAGAGTTGTTCTGATTCTGTTTGTTGCCGTCAACTTCAAGAAGTCTGCCCCGCACAAGCGGTGCCCACTGATCCACCGTAATTTTAAGAGTATTTAATTCAAGAATAAGCTTATCTTTCTGGTCGGGAATAATATCAAAAAGAAAAATCTGGGCGCGGTCTTGAGTTTTTGAAGCAAACTGTTCGCCAATGAGATATTGAACCTTGCCTAAAGTTAAAATTAACGTCAACGAAATTGCCGCCACCACCGACATAGCAAAATAATTGACTGACCTATTTCGAATTTCTGATTGCAAAAGCCAAAAACCAATCCAATTATTTTTGCGAATTTTTAGAATAAAATACCGAATCACATAGGCGCAGGCAAAAAATACTAAAAATAAACCCGACAAAAGACCGATAAAAATTTCGGTTTGTTCCAATGACCGAGAAAATGAATAGATAAAAACCACCGCAGCAAAAATTAAAAAACTAAATATTTGAATCAGTCTTTTGTAGGAAAAATTTGACCGAACAGAATCATCAAAATAACTGCGAATTGGCTTGGTGCCATCGTAGAATAATACTCCTGAAAGTAGTAAGAAAGCAAAAAGGCCTACGACACTCACCATAACCATAAGTCTATAATCGGATGTTGGTGAAAGTATTAAATCAAAATTTTTCGCCAAATAAGATAAAGCAAATTTGTATGCAACAAAATGCGCTCCAACCGCGCAAAATGTCGCCGTAAGATATAGTAGACTTCGTTCGAGCAGATAAACCGCAGAAATATAATAACGAGAAACCCCTAGAACGGTTAGAATTCCTTGCCAAGCCATGCGCTTTTGAGCCTCGCGAAGGCTTAAGAATACCAACGCCACCGCTAGAAGAATCAACCCAATAATCATAATAATGCCAAGATAGTCGGTGATGGTGGAAAAATCACGGCTTGTTCTTTCGGTGTAATCTTTAGCATTTGTAATCTGAAAAAAACTGTCGGTATTTATAGCTTTGAGATCGTTTTCGAGCTTTAAAATATCTCCTTGGTTCGTTAATTTAAATAAATAACTGTCCGTAAGCCGAGTTCCAAAATCATTGGACTTTGCAAATGCCGGATGTTTTCGAGATAGGTAAATGTTCGGCGCAAATGCAAAAAAGTTACCAATCATCGAAGCATCTTTTGCAATAATATGGCTAACACGAGCCGAAGAATCCAGAAATTTGATGGTCTGACCAATGTGAATTTGCATTAAGTTAGCAAGATTTTCTTCAATCCATACTTCACTGCTGTCTATTAATGTGTGATCGGTCCGGCCATCTTCAAACCGCAGGGTTTTCACAAGCGGGAAATTCTCATCGACAAAATGAATTTGGTTTAATCTTGTCGACTCTTGAAAAGTCACCATCGACAAAAAAACAAGTTCTTTATTATACTCAATATTGCGCCCGTCAATGAGTGCTTCGACTTTGCGTTCTTCTTCGACAGTAAATTTCCGAATGCTTTTTATGCGCAGATCTCCACCCAATAATGCAGAAGATTTTTGACGAATCATCGTCTGGAGTTCACTATTAAGATTTAAAATAAAAAAAATGCCAACCAGCCCTGTGGTGAGGCACAAAAGCGGAAAAATCCAAGACTGCACATGTTTTGGAAGATCTCGTAGAATATAGAGAAATAATCGCTTGTTCATACGGAAATAAGGCTACCAGCTCGAAGCTCAAATGTGTTTTTGCATTTTCTTGCGTAATTCTCGTTGTGAGTCACCAAAACCAAAGCCGCATCGGTGTTTTCAATTTGCTGCATGAGTAGTTCCATCACCTGATCGCCTGTTTTCTGATCGAGACTTCCGCTTGGTTCGTCCGCAAAAATAATTTTTGGATTGTGTGCCATAGCCCTAGCAATGGCAACTCTTTGGCATTCGCCGCCACTTAATTGCGAAGGAAGATTTTTAAGCCGATGCCCCAAACCAACTTGTTCCAGAATTTTTGTGGCCGTTTTTTTGGTGTCGGAAAAATTGTTGGCTACTAACGTCAATTCAACATTTTCTAAAGCCGAAAAAGTCGGAATAAGATGAAAGGTTTGAAAAATAAAACCAATGTCTTTGCGGCGTAATTGAAGTCGATCTTTTTCATTAAGTTTGGCGGTATTGTAGCCGCACAGGTCGACGGTTCCAGAATCTGGAACATCGAGACCGGCAAGAATGGCTAAAAGACTACTTTTCCCAGCCCCAGAAGGACCGATAATGGCAGATGTTGTTTTGCCTGAAATTTGAAAATTCAAATTTTTCAGAATATCAACTTGGCCGGTTGCCGAAAAAAACGATTTTGAAATTCCCTGAGCGTTTAGCATTGTACTTAAATTCCAAGTTCTTTTTGGTGTGCCACAAAAAAATCATAGACTGTTTGTGCGATAATTTTGTGTCCTTCAACATTAGGATGGATACCATCCTTAATGTTTTTCGAGGGTTCTGCGGCTACGTTAAGCAGCAGAAATGGTAAAAAAAGTAGCTTGTTTTTAGCCGTTACGTTCTTAAAAGTCCCATAGAATTCTTCAGTGAATTTTTTGCCGTAATTTTGCGGCATTCTAATTCCAGCTAAAACAACTTTCATATTATTTTGTTTGGCAAGATCCACCGTCTCTTGCAAGTTTTTTTCAAGGTTACTTGTGCTTAAACCACGCAAACCATCGTTTGCACCAAGAGCAATGAATACTATATCGAATTTTGGGGTAGATTTTAGATGCCACTTCAAACGAGACACCCCACTCTGAGAAGTAGACCCAGAGATTCCAGCATTAAAGCAGTTTATATGGTTAGCGTTTTTAGAAAATTTCTGCTGGACTAAAACAGGATAGGCTTGTTCTGGTTGGACTCCAAAACCTTCAGTTAATGAGTCACCAAGAAATAAAATTCGTACGTCTTTGGCGTATAAGTTAAAGCCGCAAAAAAGTGAGATAATAAAACCGAAGAAAATTCTCATCTTTTAATTGAATCAGATTCCGATTAAGAAAACGATGAATTTTTAATCGCCAAATATTTGTGTTCCGTAACAACCATTCTGGCCACAGTAAATTCCGATCCCGATTCGGTGAAATTGCGTGCCGATCATATTGCTGTAATGGCCAGGACTATCGCGCCACTGTTCCGAAAGCCTTAGACCCATCGAAGAATCGGTTTGATTTCCAAAGCCGCCGTTCATAGCTACATTTTCGCCCGCATTCCCGAGGTTAAGTTTTGATGCTCTGCCTTGGAACCCGTCATGGCCTATATCTCCGCGATCATGCTGCACCACAGACCATTGACGCGCAACTTCCGACATTTGTGAGTCGAGCTGTAATGGTCGCACGTCAACTTCTGCTCGGTAAGAATTAGTCAATTGTAAGTCAGTGGTTTCCGCCTCGTTTGCGCCCAATTGCTGAGGCGCAGGCGGTGCGGCCGAAGGACTTGGTTTTAAAGGCGGCGAATACGAATTATTTGGAATCGGCTTTGGAGTTGGATAGTTGAAATTATTCGACTGCGGTGGAATTGGGTATTTGTAACCGTTATTAAATGGAGTAGGTGAAGGATCTATGTTCGGGTTGTAATTCGGATTAAAGGTTTTTGGAACTGCTGTTGGTAGCGGAGTGCTTGTAGCGATCGGAAAATCGGCGGCTTTTTTCTGCTGGGTTTGAGTTGAAGCATTACACCCCGTAATAGTTATGATTGGCGCAATCAAAGTTAGGAAATAAATCTTCCTTGAGTTTGTGATTTTGTTTAGCGGTTTCATAAAGTCTCGACCCTTTGCGTTTGTGCTTACAATTAAGACTGCAACTAATGTACGAGACCTGGGTGTTGTGTAACCTAATGCATTAATTGAACTAAGTAAAATTTTAAAAAGTTGTTCTGACAACCTTTTAGCCAGTTTTGATCAAACATTAGCCAACCTTCTGGGTTAAATTCCCTAACATCAGCGACTTAGATCGTGGCCAATTAATTGCAGAACTTCCAACAACTCTCACTTGGGAAAAATTTATTATGGCAAAAATGTACCCTGACTCAAATACCACAAAAGTTATTTTCCCCAGCCGCGCTGAGGAGATTTTTTACGTTGAGTCACGAAATCAACTTAACAATGATTGGCATGTTTTTCATTCCTGCAGTTTGTCAAAAATAGAAGGGTCACTTGGCCTAAGAGATAACGAAATTGATTTTGTGCTTTACCACAAAAATTTTGGGCTCATAGTTGTGGAAGTAAAAGGTGGAAGAATTGGGTTCGATGCAGCCACCAAGAATTTCTATTCCATCAACCGAAACGATGAAAAGTTTGGAATTAAAAATCCCTTTGAGCAGGTTTTAGCCTGGAAAAGTCGCCTGATAAAAATACTGCGTTCTGAAGATTTGCGAGTTCCCATTACCCATGCGGTTTGTCTTCCCCATATTGAAACTTCCGAATGGCCTCAGATCCCGGGCGTTTCTTTGGAAGTAATTATCGGCCAAAAAGAACTTGGATTTTTAAATTCCTATTTGCAAAATCTCGTAAAAATTTCTCAACCGGAACATTTTCTACGGTTTCCTGATTGTTTGGAGAGTGTAAAAAGGATATTTCAGGGTGAAGATTTTATTTCTCGACTTTACTACCGAGACTATTTAGAAACTCACGAACGAAAAGTTAATGATATCGAAAAAGTTCTAGACACTCTGATTTCGCCGTTTGCAAATTCCAGGCGCCTTGGCATTGAAGGGGAGGCTGGGACTGGCAAAACCCGATTGGCTGGGCGTCTCGCCACCCACTTTGCAAAACAAAATAAAAACGTGCTATTTTTAACGTCCAATTCCCTACTAACCCAAAATATAAAATCTTGGGTTCCGCAAAATGTGCAGGTTAGTACTTATAATGATTTTGCTGCGAGCTTTGGGGTTAGTTTGCTAATCGCACCTATAGATTATACAAAATCAAACGAAAATTGGGTGCAGTTAGATGCTCCGTTAATTTTTAAAGAAAAACTCGTAGAAAAAAATACGAAATTTAATGTGGTGATTTGTGACGAAGGGCAAGATGTTCAAGCTTTTTGGTGGGACGCTTTTAAAGAGCTTTTGACCGAAGAATCCCATCTTTATATTTTCTTTGATCGCTGTCAAGGTGTATTCGCAACTCAAGCTTCAGAAGATTTTAAGCCCGCAAAAATTCTACCTGTACCAGAGCCGTATTTTCCTTTAGTAAATAACTATAGAAACACCAGAGATATCCATTTATTTTCTCAAGAATTTCGTACCAAGAATGGATCTTACGATGCCGCAAGCGACAGAGTGGGTTACGCGCCTGTTTTGATAACTTACAAGGATGCTGCCGATGCCCAAGTGAAACTTCAGAAATTAATTGCGGAGCTAACTGAAAAAGAAAAAATTAATCCCCATGAAATTACGCTTCTTTCGGCCAGAAATCCCGACGCTGAGGAATCAGTTATCAAGAATCTCAAAAAAATCCACAATTTAGATTTCAACCGTATCGGTGGAAAATCAAGCAAGCTAGAAATGGAGAATAAACTGCAGCTTTCAACAGTTTCGTCGTTTAAAGGTTTAGAAACCAACGTCGGAATTATGATTAATTTTAGTGAATATAACCTTCCACTTTCGCACCCATTAATGGCAAGTTTAGCTTATGTGGCGGCTACTCGGGCTAAGCACTTGTTGTTTATTTTTGTGAAACAGCAGGACGGCAAAGTTGAAGTTTTTGAAAAAGCCATTCAGAAATCTTTGGCAACTGGAAACTTAATTATCGAGAATGCACACGAGCGTGATATCCATCTTGGTGTTGTAAAATTCTATGACGACAAAAGGTATGGTTTTTTAGAAATTAAAGATTTGCTAAATAACCGCCAGCAGAAAATTTTATTTTTCCCATGGGACGTTAGTCAGGCTGGAATTAAAGAACTAAAAAATGGTGATATGTTGGAGTTCTTGCCACACGGCGATGCTGAAACATTAACCGCAATCAATTTAAAAAAACGCGCGGTATAAGCCGGAAAAAGCTTATTCCGCAGCAATTATTATTTTGTAACAGGAACTCGTCTCGGGTCATCGGGCGTGAGCTTTGATAAAGCAACCCGCACACCTTCACCATAATCTTTATCGGCTTTCATAAAATGCGCAATCTGGCGCTCTTTAATAAATTCCGGAATAGATTTCATAGCGCCAGCGATATTATCAACCAGCAATGATTTCTGTTCCTTATTCATTAGGCGATAGAGAGCTCCTGCCTGAGAATAATAATCCTCGTCGGCGCGATGATTGTGCCGATGAATCGGGCCCGATCCTAAATAAGGCGGCGGTGAATCATCTGCAAATTCTATGACTTCATCAAAACTATTGGGATGATAATGATGACTAGCACCCCCGTTTCCATCTGTTCGACCCGCACCATCTCTGTGGTAATGCAAGGTGTCGTTTTTAGGTTTGTTGACGGGAATCTGATGATAGTTCACTCCGAGCCGGTAACGGTGCGCATCAGCATAAGAAAATAATCGGCCTTGTAACATTTTGTCTGGAGAAAAACCAAGCCCAGGAACTACAGAAGAAGGCGCAAAAGCGGCTTGCTCCACGTCGTGGAAATAGTTTTCTGGATTGCGATTTAAAATAATTTCTCCAACTTCGATTCGAGGAAATTCCTTGTGCGGCCAAACTTTCGTGACGTCGAAAGGATTTATTTTGGCTTTAAGAGCATCGGCTTCAGGCATCACCTGGATGCACATAGTCCATTTTGGAAAATCTTTTTTCTCGATCGCTTCAAACAGATCGCGTTGAGAATGCTCGGGATCGCTACCGGCAAGTTCGCGCGCTCGCGCCGGAGGAAGATTTTTGATGCCTTGCTTGGTTTTAAAATGATACTTCACAAAAAAGCGCTCGTTTTTAGAATTAATGGTACTAAAAGTGTGGCTACCGAAACCATCCATAAAACGGTAGCCGTCAGGAATGCCCCGGTCCGAAAACAGAATAGTGACCTCGTGAACAGACTCAGGATGCAGAGACCAAAAATCCCACTGCATGGTTGCGTCTTTAGTATGTGTGCGTGGGTGTCTTTTTTGTGTATGGACAAAATCAGGAAATTTCGACGGATCGCGAATAAAAAAAACGGGTGTGTTATTTCCAACGATGTCCCAGTTGCCATCTTCGGTATAGAATTTAATTGCGAATCCACGTGGATCACGTTCGGTGTCAGCCGATCCGGCTTCACCACCAACCGTAGAAAATCGGATAAATAATGGTGTTTTTTTGCCGATTTGCGCAAAAAGTTTTGCCTTTGAATATTTTGAGATGTCGTGCGTGATGGTTAGCTCACCAAACGCCCCAGAGCCTTTTGCATGCACAACGCGCTCCGGTATTCTTTCGCGATTAAAGTGTGCAAGTTTTTCGAAAAGATGCACGTCCTCAAAAACCAATGGGCCACGTTCGCCCGCACTGAGAGAGTTCTGATTGTCTGAAACGGGAACACCATTTGCGGTGGTAAGGTACTTTTTCTTGCTCATCTTCAGGTTTCCTTTATTAATTCTGATTATCTTGCAAAAGATCTACAGCGTCTTTCTTCTCGAACATTTCAGCAAAACTAAGTGCGGTTTGATTTTTTGCGTTATGCATTTTTACCGATGCGCCGTTATCTATAAGCAGTTTTAACATCGCTAAATCACCTTTAAAGGCGGCCCCCATAAGTACCGTGCTGCCTGCTAAATCTGATGTGTTTGGATCCGCGCCTGATTCCAGTAAAAATTTTGCCGTCGAAAGATTTCCGTTGTAGGCAGCGATCATCAGAGCCGAGTGCCCGTTATTATTTCTTACGTTGATGACAGAAGCAATGTCGGCAAGATTTTTCAACATTTCGACATCTCCCGTTCGCGCGAAGTCGAAAATCAGATTTTCCGTCGAAAAAGTTTTTTTATAATCAGTCCATAATCTTGTCATACTCTTACGGTACCACATATTTGTTCATAGATATAATATTTCGCTCTCATATGGGAATTCCCGATTTGGCTTTTCCTAATTGTGAGAAATACTATAACTAATTTTTTAAATGTAAAATCTCAGGCAGCCTCACGGTCCTTCATTTTTTTTGAATTGCTAAATATTTCATGTAAAAACCACGAGCGATTTCCCCATACAGATCGGCCCAGACGTCAAAGCGCCATTGTTTCTTTCACCGGGAATGGTAGGCTTTGATTAACTGGATCGGAAAAATATAAGTATCATTGAGTGACTTTATTTAGAGGCTACGAAGTGGTGTTTAGATTCCGAAACGGAATCGTGTTGCTTAAACGATCAACTTTGAATTGTGGTTCTGACATTTCGTTTTTTGAGTGTATTACGTTTTTCCTGCAACCGGCATTTAAGCTGAACCGTAATTAAAGTTTGACAGAATTCTGATTGAGTTGATAAAACAAGGGCTGGAGCAGATGGAGAGGTGGCAGAGTGGCCGATTGCGCATGCTTGGAAAGCATGTTGACGTTAATAGCGTCACGAGGGTTCAAATCCCTCTCTCTCCGCCAAGCCTCTATAACCATATAAAATCATTGATTAAATTAGCGTTTTAAAAATCTTTTGTTAACTTTTTGTCAACCTGACTTTGCAAACGCCAACACATTCGCTGAATCCTTTGTCCCAAAATCCAAAATACTTGTAGCGTCTTTGAGATGCTCTGGCGATAGATGTGCATACCGTTCACTCATTTGCACCGATGAATGTCCCAGAAGTTTTTGAAGCTTGTAGATATCACCGCCGCGCATCATAAAGTTGCTGGCAAAACTATGTCTGAGATCGTGGAACCGGATCGCTTTGATTCCAAACTCGCGTGCGGTCCGCTTTAATGTGCGTGAAGTTGCTATGTAGAGATGTGTAGGAAATAGCTGCCCCGTGAATGGGGCAGCCAATAAAGAGAAAATCCTATTGAAAGTAAAAATTTAATAAAGGAT
>JAYVPO010000007.1:0-2869 GCA_043757325.1 bacterium | reverse complement strand
TCCAGAATGAGCGAGCCTCAGAAAACCAAGAAGGAGGACAAGTTGATTTGACTCTAGAGTATCTGAGTCGATTCCACGTTCTGTGTCGCATGGGATTCGATGAGGGAACGCCGCAGTATGAAGAGTTGATGGCTGAAGTGGCCTCGTTGCCAGAGGAATCTACTGCACGCTTACGCTCGGTATTGGGCGCACGGAAAGCCATGGAAAAAGCCTTGCGGCAAGTTCACGCCGAAATGGATCCCTTAGAGAATTTAGAAGAGTTCAAGGTGAGATTTGTGCTAAACCTCGAGTTGGGAGTCTAAACAACTTCTGGCTACTGGGGACACCGCGTGCTTCTTGAAAAAGAAGTAAATGGGCACATACACGCAACGGACACCTTTTTTTGATTCTAGGCAGGATGATAAGGGGAACTTTGATAGTTCTTTAGTTTAGTAAACAGAGCTTGTGTTTACCGAGGAGGCGACTCCTTAGATCGTAAAAATTACCCAACGATTCTAATATCTTAACTAGAGACGCTCCCAACCCTCCTCGGATTCAAAGGGTTACAATAGAACTTTTGTTCATTTTAGCCCTATTTTAGCTTGGCTTATTTTTTAGGTGTTAGCTTGGCATTTTTGGACCTCTTTTAAAATTAGAAAGATGGAAAACAGAAATTTGCCAGTGATTTAGTGCCAATTTCCTAAAAAACAATAATTAAACTAGATATTTGACGATATTTAAAGTATGCTAAAAAGAACACTTAAATTGCCGATTAATAATAGTTTTTTTCTTTTTGGACCAAGGCAAGTTGGAAAAACTTCGTTGATTCGTGAAACCTTTAAAAATAAAAAGGTTCTTGAAATCAACCTGCTTCACTCAGATGAATATGCAAAATACTTAAAACAGCCTGAACTTCTTAGGAGTGAATTAAGAGCACTAAGCTCAGATGTTAGTCATATATTTATTGACGAAGTTCAAAGGGTTCCTGAACTATTGAATGAAGTTCAGTCTTTAATGGACTCACTATTGCCGCAAAAATTTATCCTCTCAGGATCAAGTGCCAGAAAATTAAAAAGAACAAATGCAAATCTTTTAGGAGGAAGGGCCCTTAGTTTAAGTTTATTTCCCCTAACATATTATGAACTCGAAAACGCATTTAATTTAAATGAAATTTTATCTTTTGGATCATTACCACCCGTATTTGTTGAGAGCGATGTTAATATTAAAAGAGCAATTTTAAAAAGTTATCTCGATGTTTATCTGGAACAAGAAATTAAAGCTGAAGCATTGTCTCGAAATATTGGAGGATTTTTAAGATTTTTAACTGTAGCTGCTCAAATGTCATCAGAACAGCTAAACTACTCAGAAATCTCAAAAGATATTGGGATCTCCTCAGTCACTGTTAAGGAATATTTTCAGATTCTTGAAGATACTTTAATTGGGAGTTTTTTATATCCTTTTACATATTCAGAGAGAAAAAGCTTAAAAATTGCACCTAAATTTTATCTTTTTGATATTGGAGTAGTCAGGGCATTACAAAATAAGTTATCTCTAAATCCATTTGAAACACCAGATGATTTTGGCAAATACTTTGAAAATTGGATAATTAACGAGGTCAAAGCATTTTCAAAATATTACGAAAAAGATTTTAAACTTTCTTTTTTAAGGACAAAAAATGGAGCTGAAGTTGATCTTGTTATTGAAACACCAAAAAATGAAATTATTGCGGTAGAAATTAAAAGTAAAAAAAATCCAGAAGAAAAAGATTATCGCGCCGGATTTGAGGCTATCAGTCGTTTTGCATCTAAGGTTAGATATATCTGTGTTTGCAATACACACCGCTCACGAATTGAAAAAGATGTGAGTATCTTTAATATTAAGGATTTTTTTGAGTTCCTCGACTCTATTTAAAGGGGGGTGCCTCAGCCTTCCATTATAGAAGCAAGAAAATCTAGATCTTAAAGAATATTTAATTTCCAAATAAGGTGGTGTTTAGTCGTTTCCAGACTAAACCTCACGCTTTTGTTCACACAAAAGACCACCTAACTTCTACCCACCGAACGCTCCGTTGGGGGCACGACGGGCCTGCTGCTTGCGCCGCTCCAAGTCGAACAGTTCCTGATCGGCCGCGATCTGGGCATCGGCCACGGGCTTCAGCTTGTCGCGGACGTAATCGAGCAAGTCGTTCGTCACTTCTTCCCCCCACTCCCACAGGTTGTCCAGGGACTGCTGGATCAGCAGGTCTTGCTTGCCGATGAGCGCGTCCGCGTTCATCGCGATGATCGTCTGCTCGACCGTCTCGGCGAGCCACTTACCGTACATCGCCGGGTCGAGCGACAGGATCAACTCGATCGGGTTGTTGTGACCGGTGATCTTGCCCACCCCGTACACGAGACCCGGAAACTTCGCGTCGAACTCCGCGTACACCGTCTCCCAGTGGGCCTGCGCCAACTCGAGCTTCTGCTTGGCCGCGGCGAACAGCTCCGGAAGCTGCTTCTTCTTCGACCCACCGGCCGACTTCGTGCTGCGAACGCTGCTCTTCTTCTCGACGTTCTTCGCCTTCGGCTTCTGGGGCTTGCCCATTTTCAGTCACCTCTTTGATGCCAACCCAATAATCCGCACGACGACAAGTCGCGACGCGATTCCATTTTGGGCCCTCAAAAGATCTAAAAATCCTTTAAGGACCCAAAATATTTTAAATTTAACCTAGATTCTGGAAACGACCTTCACACCGATGCAAAGCCCATTAATTGGCCATCCATCGATGAAAAGGTGTTGTAAATACAACAAATTATTAAAGAGCTATCTTAATTATGTGAAACACTCGTAAAGTGTGACTGAAAATAAGCCATTATACTTAACACTTTTCTAATTTTGAGGTATAAATGCT
>JAYVPO010000006.1:0-2885 GCA_043757325.1 bacterium | reverse complement strand
ATTTGTACTCTGCGATCCTTCATCTTCCATTACTTCGTTGATGATCTTTTGCAACGTACGATTTTTTTTCTCAATTGAATTTACGCGAACATTAAACTTTGCCAATTTCAATTTGAGATCGGCACTTTCATCTGCTTTGCAAGTTGGAACTAAATTTAATCCTATAATAAGTAGAAATATCGCTTTATTTAACATTCTCTCACCCAAACAATTTATGTGAGGAATTATTAAGCGTCGTCGCTAATTTGTGATAATTATTGTAGAGAAATAAGTTTGTTTAATTTAACCTTAATATTATCAGCAACTTGGAAGTAGTGAAATGGTTTAACGCTTTTGATTTCTAATTTTAAAAGCTTCTTTAAACTTTCCTTCCAAACTTCAATTTCTCCCCGTCCTCCAGCCCCGCTATCAAAAGCTCGAAAATCATTCTTAGAATCACCCTCAAGGGTATCTCCACTAAAAAGTATTTGGTCTAGTATATTATAAATACAGACACTTCCCTTAGTATGTCCTGGCGTATGAATTACTGTAAGATTTTCGGTAAGATTTTCACCTTCTTTAATAAAGCGGTCAGGAGTAACTTTTAACCATTCACCTTTCTTATCTGCTTCATGCAGTAAGATTTCAATCTCCATTTCTTTTTTTAACGCTTCCAGATCCCCACCTGTTGCATCGTGAGTGAGAATAACTTTAACCGGCTTATTAAAGTCTTTAATAAAGCTAACGATACTCTTATTTATTTTTTGGGGACCGTCGATAATAAAAAGTTCATTTGGTTCATCAATTACATAAACCCCCACCTCATTATTATAAAACATCTGACCAGGGATCTTAAAGATGCGCTCAGAAATCCGCTCTAATCGGAGAGTCTTTGACATAGTTTTTAAAAAATTCGTTGTTGCATTATCTTATTATCCAAAATGGTGCCTGCCAAGTAAAAAGACTGACTTCTTCCCGCTCGATCCAATCTCCTGAAACTCTGTACCTCGTTGTGTATAAACAAAATTTAAAAATACCTGTTAAGGCATTTTTTGATTAATTGAAAAAATTGATTTTTATTATTTACAATCAGGCTCAAAGTTTCAGCAGATCGGATCGAGCGGGAAGAAGTTTAATATAAACTACAATCTCTCCCACGGGTATAGTATGGAACTAATTCAAAAGATCCCTGATGAAAGCCTCGATATGGTTTTTACCGATCCACCCTATTTCCTTTCAAATGCAACATAATATTCAATATATCAATGTGGGTTTGCGCTTGGGGAAAATAATTTTCACCTCCTAAATGATATTCCATGGTTCAAACCGAATGCTGCGCCCAACGTAAGTTGCAGAGTTTTTACGGCAAGTCATGAAACGATCCTTTGGGCCCGTAAAGATAAAAAGCAAAACATACCTTTAATTATGACGCGATGAAAAACGGTTCGTCGGAAGATGATAAATTAAAAAATATCGGGTCGCAAATGCGCTCAGGCTGGTCAATTCCAACTCCCAAGCCGAAAGAAAAAACCCATGGTAAACACCTACTTAAAAACCAATGTAGCTTCTAAAAAGGATTATTCTTGCCAGTACAAATGAAGATAATCTAATTTTTGATCCTTATAACGGTAGTGGGACAACAGGACTTGCGGCAAAGATGCTACACAGAAAATATATCGGGCTTGAGCTTACGGTAAAAAGAATTAGCGAACTCAAATAATAAAAGGGGAGTTGAAGAATAAAAAATAAATCTCCCTAGTCAGAATTAGATAAATCCAACTCTGCTAAAAAACACTACCAACCGTATTCGACCAGCAGATCTTCGAGACGTCGCAGATGCACTTCCAACTTGGGGAGCTGCGGTCGGTACTCGCGCTGTTCGAACGTGGCGAGGAAGTCCGTCACCGGCTTCTTCGCCGTTCTCGACTTCACACCCCGGAGCAACTTCGTGATCGTGAGATCGAAATCGTCGTCGAGCTTCCGAATCGCCGCGCGGAGATCTGCGATAGTGGCCCGATAGCAACACTAAAATTATAGTAAAACGTGGCATTTTTACTGAAACTGAAAAATTAATGCTCAATAAATAAAGGAGTTTATAAAATTCTGAATGAATTTGATGGATTTCTGGCGAAGTTGGCATCCCTGGAGGAGCCCCTATCTATATATTTTATAAGTCGCAGGTTATATAAAAATTTGGATAACTTAGTGCTCAAAATGAGCTGGTTTTTTTACTCTGACATAAGGTTGAACAACGATGACAGATCAAGCAAGTCGTGTGGCGGGCTTCGTCGAACAGGGGTGTGTGGTCCTGCGCATTATCGGTGCCAACGAGGACAAAACCCATCCCAATTCGGTCACGCACTGCGTGATCGTCACGACGATGAAACGTGATGAATTCATGGAGTATCTCGTTGCAAAACAGCATCTGACCGGTGACCAACTGAAGAAGGAGTTCACGAAGGTCGGTTTCAATCACGGAGTGCGATCGTGGCGAGAATCGGAGGGCATGAAGCAAGAATACGGCGTTTACCACATGGCCGAAATCTTGGTGTTTGATGGGGCGACGGAAACGGTGAACGGATTCTGGGTAGATTCCACGAAGACTCTTGCCGAAGGCTTCTGGAAACCCTGTCCCAATCCTCTCGAAGTGACCGTTTAAGTTTTTCGTTGATGAAGGTTCTATAATCGCGGGGAGTTTTTAACACTCCCCCATTTTTTTCACCTCTTATATTTAAAATTATATCGTTAAAATAGGAGTGTTAAATTTTCTGCAATAAATTTAAATTGGTAACAATGACTTTCTCGCTGTGCTATTTTTTTGACGCAAATTTTACTCGAGGAACTAAATTGGTGCGTTAACTTTTTTATATAAAGCAACACGAATGAAAATTTAAAATATAAAGCGG
>JAYVPO010000005.1:0-10748 GCA_043757325.1 bacterium | reverse complement strand
TCGAAACTGCCGCCGCTTCAACATTGTCGTTACCTGTTGCGGTGCTGCCAGAGATTCCTTTGACCGCAGAAAAGGAGGCCCTTCACAGAGCGCTAGACATGCCGCCAGTGCCGCATTTTGATGTTTTTGCGGACCACCCAAAAGATATTGTCACTGAGGTTATTCAACAGCAGCATGAGTATTTCTTCTCACAAGTTGGAAAGTCTGATGTTCTCGAACAAAGACCATCTGTTTTTGACGATAATTTAGACGCAGTTCACGGTATAACTCATTCTATCGAAAAGCAAATTGATGATGCCCTAGCACTCGCAGAAAATTTCAAATCAGAAAGAAGTTATCATAGCGCCGAAGATGATTTAGAAATTCCTGCTTTTTTACGTAACGGAAGTGCGGATCTTCCAGCGGATCCGGCTAATCATAATGTTTAATTTGTTGTAACGAGTCAGCATTCAAGGCGCATTTGGGTGCCTACGTAAGCACTTTGCTCTTACAGACTACTAGAACAGCTGCAGTGTTAGTGTAATAATGCCAATGATTATAGGTGCTTGGGAAATTTATGATCGTAACCGATAATATTCCAAAATTAATGCACCGCACTTCGTTAAATTGAGTAGTTGGCGCGTAACTAACTAACTAACTGAGATGGCGCCAAATGGAAAAAGGACAAGGCGACGAGAAAAACCCAACGAAGACAGTGCTATGCGCACGGCGAGAAGGGTTTTTTGAAGTCAACGCAGTCATTTTTATCATTTCGCGCCAGCGACTAATTATTGATCGATTTTGCTGCCGCCCATTTCCTTACCTATATCAATAAAATAGCGTGCCGATGGCGCGTTATCAGTTTTTTTAAACTGTAATTTCTGCGCTAAATTATACATCACCTCTCCCAATATCCCGCCCACTGCAAATTTTCCCGTTTTGGAGCTCTTTAATGCGACACTTTTGAAAAGTTCTTGCACCGAAGTTTTGTAGTCGGAATGCACGTTTTTAATTTGGACTTTAAAAGTCGAATCCGACAATGAGTCGCAAATATCACGTACGACTTGCTGCACAAGCCCAAAGGCCATAGATTCTTTGGACTGTGGAATGGGGTAAAAACCAGGATACTGCATGGTAGTTAAAATGCTCTTATAAAGCTGATGGTTTTCTGAAGCTTCGAGCAATGGCGTTCTAACGATTATGCGTGTTAAATCTTTCTTGGAATTTACCAAAAGCCGTTCGCATGCGTATTTTTCCTGCAGAAAAGGACTTACTGAAAAAGGACTGGCATTTAAGGCGCTTACAAAGATAATTTTTTTCACTCCAACGTCGGTGGCTGCAGTGTAAACATTTTGAAGCATTTTATAGTTATCTGATTGATTTGCTGGGGTATTCTCTAACGCTTTGGCCGCAAAATCCCAGGCCAAATGAACGACCGTTACGGCACTTCGCATGGGTGACTTTAAATCTTGCTTAGGAGCGACTAAATCATGGCAGACCGGCACTATACCGCGGGTTTGTTCCGGTGTGGTGCGATGGTAAAGAGCTACAACGTTATGATTTTTTTCAATCAATGTTTTGACAAGCTCCTTGCCGATAAGACCCGTACTCCCGGTAACTAAAATGGTTTGACGCATAAACTTAAATCCTCGAGTTTTTTAAAGTTTACAATTTTCCATCCGCGTCTGGCAATGATTCTTGAGTTAAGAGCAGGATGTAGGTTTAGTCTGTGAGGAAAAAAGCACAAAATATTTCATCAGAATGAACTGTATAAATTAACCGTCTTTTCGGCGGCGTCTTGCCAGGTAGGTAAAGTTTTAAAATGTTCTGTAATATTTTTCTGAAACAAGACGGTGTTTTTCAACTTTGAAGCTTCCTCCACAGCACTAACCCAATCGTCGATTTTTGCATCGGCAGAAAGCGCCTGTCCGCAGATTTGGCCAACAGTTTCGGAGGTTGCAGACCCTTCGGTGTAAATAACTGGTACGCCGCAACTTAATGCTTCAATCGCTGGGAAACAATAACCTTCGTAGAGGCTTGGGTGGAGTAAAACAGCTGAATTTTTCATAAGTTGACGCATAGTGTCTTGATTAACGTTGGTCAAAACCACAAGTTTTCTTGCGGCGATTAAATCCTCAGCATAACGCCTGGCAAAAATCTCACCACGCTCATCGGTAACCAAAGTCGTTACAAATTTATCGGGTAAACGCCTTGCAACGTCCAAAACAAGCTCTACCCGCTTATATCTTTCAAAACGGCTCACAGCTATGACTTGTATAAAATTCTCCGACTCAATCGCAAGACCTGAATCGGTTGAATTTAAAAATTTTTCGTGATCGCAACCATGCGGGATGTACGAAATCTTTGGACCTGTTTCAGGGAAGTACTTCAACAGGCTGTCTTTTGTCCATTTCGAGATAGCGATAATTGCATCGGCTCGAGCAAGTGCTTTTTGAGTTATAAAATGCCTACGAGCAAATTTTTTGACCGAAAATTCCGTCGGTACGATCAAAGGAATCAAATCGTGAACTGTTAAGATAAAAAACGCTTTTTTCCCGGCTGCAAAAGGAATATTTGTATTAGCAAGTCCGTGAAAAATAATCGGCGGTGTGGTCTCAAATAAACCCTGCTGATCTTTTTTATAGGCAACGAATTTTGTAAAGTGCCGAAGCAAATTATCCGTTGGTAAAAAAAAAGGCTTTTGCAAAGTCGCTATAGAATCGTTGTCAAACCCCTCAATCGATTGGGAAAAAGACAGAATTTTAGGTGTTTTTTTGCCGGCTCTTTTAAAACCTTCGTACAGCCTTCGGGCGTAAACCCCAATTCCAGAATAAGGGTTTTGAAGCCCCTCGTCGTCCCAGTATATTTTTTTTTCGGACTTGCTCATAATCTGATAAATCAGTGAACTTCTTCGGCATCATCCAGTAAAAGAGTCACCGTATCAAATTGAACCCGAAGAAACCCTCCGGAAGTTTTGTAACTTAAAAGAGCCGCATCGGTTTGAACTTTAATTACGCCACCCTCAAGCTGAGTAGCAAAGGGAGCGTGACCGGGCAAAACTTCAAAAAAACCTTCAACTCCGGGTGCGCCAACGCGGCTACTTAGAGTGTCTTTCTGGACCGTTTTTTGCGGTGTAAAAATCTGCACGTGAAGTGAACTAAGCATATTTTTATCAACCTTATTTCAGGGTCTGGGCTTTTTCGATCGCCTCTTCAATGGTTCCCACATATAAAAAAGCCTGCTCTGGAAGATTATCGTGTTTTCCTTCGCAAATTTCTTTAAACCCTCGAATAGTATCGGTCAATTTAATGTACTTTCCTTTTGAGCCCGTAAATTGTTCTGCCACCGTAAAAGGTTGACTAAAAAATCTTTGAATTTTTCGCGCTCGAGAAACCGTCAACCTATCTTCGTCAGAAAGTTCGTCCATACCTAAAATCGCGATAATATCTTGTAGGTCCTTGTAGCGCTGTAAAATTACCTGAACGTTTCTGGCAACGCCGTAATGCTCTTCTCCTACAACGAGTGGGTCGAGAATACGAGACGACGAAGCTAGGGGGTCTACGGCCGGATAAATTCCAAGTTCGGCAATGCGGCGCTCAAGAACTGTCGAAGCATCTAAGTGGGCAAATGTTGTCGCAGGTGCAGGATCGGTATAGTCATCTGCTGGAACGTAGATCGCTTGTACGGAAGTAATAGAACCGTTTTTAGTGGTGGTGATTCGTTCCTGAAGTTCACCCATTTCCGAGGCCAGAGTCGGCTGATATCCAACCGCGGATGGAATTCGGCCAAGCAATGCAGACACTTCAGAACCTGCTTGGGTAAATCTAAAAATATTATCCACAAACAAAAGTACGTCTTGATTTTCCTCGTCTCTAAAATATTCAGCCACTGACAAGGCTGTCAAAGCTACGCGCGCTCTAGCTCCAGGTGGTTCATTCATTTGGCCAAAAATCAGGGCTGTCTTAGAAAGTACACCTGATTCTTTCATTTCGTGATATAGATCATTCCCCTCACGAGTTCTTTCCCCTACTCCAGCAAACACCGAAAAGCCGCCATGATGTGTTGCAATATTATTAATTAACTCTTGGATTAGAACGGTTTTTCCCACCCCTGCTCCACCGAAAAGTCCGATCTTTCCGCCCTTAGAATACGGAGCCATCAGATCAACCACTTTAATTCCGGTTTCAAGAATTTCGATTTGAGTGGATAAGTCCGTAAACTTTGGGGCTGCCCGGTGAATTGGGTAACGTTTTTTTGTGTTAACTGGCCCCGCATCATCGATCGGATCACCCGTTACATTCATAATCCTACCAAGAACTTCTTTACCAACCGGAACCGTCATTTGTTCCCCGGTATCTCGAACACTAACTCCCCTACTTAGGCCGTCGGTACTGTCCATTGCGATGGTTCGGACAACCTTTTCACCTAAGTGTAAAGCCACTTCAAGGGTTAGGTTATCTTTGATGTCATTAATAGATTTGTTAGATGCTTTGAGAGCGTTAAAAATCGCTGGAAGTTCTCCTTCGGAAAATTCCACATCCACTACAGGTCCCATTACTTGAACAATTTTTCCTACCGCCAATTGCGTTGCCGTTGCTTGCATAAAATTTTTCTCCTTAGAGTGCTTCCGCACCACTTGTAATTTCAATAAGTTCTTTGGTAATTGCAGCCTGACGAGCACGGTTGTACTGCAACGTTAATTTTCTGATGACTTCTTTTGCATTTTTTGTGGCGCTATCCATAGCACTCATCCGCGCTCCTTGTTCTGAAGCGTAGCTTTCTAACAAGAATTTTAGAATTTTTACCGCGGCAAGCCGTTCTAGAACCGCGACCAGTAATGTTAACAGATCTGGTTCGGTCAAAATGTCGCCACTTGGTAAGCTTTTTTCTGTTTGAGTTTCTTCAAAAGAAATAGGTAAAAGTTGCTGAATCTTTGGGGTTTGCGTCATGGCCGATTTAAACTCAACGTAGGCCACACTGACAGATTCGTAGGATCCTTTACTGAAAACCTCCACCAAATCGGCAGCCAGTAAGATAGCTCTTTTGTGGTCCGGTCGATCTGAAACTTTTTCTTTTTCTTTAATAATTTGGCAGTTTAATTTGCGCGCAAAAAGACTCGCCCTTTTTCCCCAACACGCAATATCTATTTCTTTATTTTCGGTTTTTTTTGCGGTTACAAATTTTACTACGTTCTTAAATAAAGCACTATTTAAACTTCCACAAAGTCCTCGATCAGAAGAAACGATTATTAAAAGTTCTTTATTGGTCTTAACTGATTCGGTCAACGCTTGGAGCTTTTTATTCCCAAGATTTTTTAGGTTTGCCTGATCTAATAAAACTTTTAGCAGCTCTTGAAAATGCGCTGCATAAGGCCTGGCATTTACTACTGCATGGTTTGCTCGTGCAAATTTTGCCGCCGACACAAGCTTCATAGCCTGGGTGATTTTTTGCGTGTTTTTTACGCTTCCAATCCGGCGTTTTGTATCTTTTAGACTAGGCATTAGCCTTTAAATCCTCGTGTGAATTCTTCAATACCTTTTTTTAAATCAGCTTCAACTTCAGAAAGTTTTGCACGTGCCGCAATCTTTTTAAGCGACCCGTCATGGTGGCTTTTTAGATGTTCGGCAAGACCTTTTTCGTAGCGTACAATTTGGTTGGTTGGAACTTTATCTAAATAACCTTGGATAGCAGCAAAAATAACTGCTACTTGAAGCCCCACTTCCATGGGAACGTATTGGCCTTGTTTTAATATTTCCACAAGCCGCGCGCCGCGCGCCAACGTTCTTTGAGTTGCAGCATCAAGGTCAGATCCAAACTGCGCAAATGCAGCCAGTTCTCGATATTGAGCAAGCTCTAATCGTAAATTTCCAGCCACCGATTTCATGGCAGGAACTTGTGCCGAGCCACCGACTCGAGAAACCGAAAGACCGGCATTAATAGCTGGCCTAATACCGCTAAAAAACAAATCCGACTCCAAGAAAATCTGCCCGTCTGTGATAGAAATTACGTTCGTAGGAATATAAGCAGAAATATCTCCAGCCTGAGTTTCAATAACAGGAAACGCTGTCATCGAACCCGCACCAAGTGCGTCGTTTAATTTGCACGAACGTTCAAGAAGGCGGCTATGCACATAAAATACATCTCCCGGAAAAGCTTCGCGACCTGGAGGACGGCGAAGAAGCAAAGACAACTCGCGGTAAGCTGACGCTTGTTTTGACAAGTCATCGTAAAAAATAACAACGTGCTTTCCCTTATTCATAAAATATTCGCCCATTCGGCAGCCGGAATACGGGGCTAAAAACTGCATCGGAGCTGGGTCAAAAGCCGTAGCAGCTACGACGATGGTATAATCAAATGCGTTGTGCTTTTTAAGCTTATCAACAACCTGGGCCACTGTGGATGCTTTTTGGCCGATGGCCACATAGATACAGACAACATCTTGGCCTTTTTGATTGATAATCGTGTCGACAACCAAAGCTGTTTTGCCAGTTTGGCGGTCTCCAATGATAAGCTCTCTTTGACCACGACCAATCGGTACCATGGCGTCGATTGCTTTAATGCCTGTTTGTAAAGGCTCGTGAACGGACTTTCTCGCAATAATTCCTGGTGCTTTAACCTCGACCGTACCACGAGTTGTGTTTTTCAATTCGCCCAGACCATCTAAAGGATTTCCCAGGGCATCAACTACCCGCCCTAATAAACTTTCCCCAACCGGAACTGCGTTGATTTCCTTTAGGCGTTTTACCGAGTCACCTTCGTCAATTTCTTCAGACTTTCCAAAAATTGCTATACCAACATTGTCTTCTTCCAAATTTAAAACAACACCTTTAATGCCACTTTTAAACTGAACAAGTTCTCCTGACATGGCTCCTTCTAGACCATAAACTCGAGCGATTCCGTCGCCAACAGACAATACGGTTCCGGTCTCTTGTAACTCGGTTTTTTGTCCAAAGTTTTTGATTCTTTCGCTAATTATACTACTGACTTCTTCGACTCGAATTTTTTCCATAAATAAAGCTTTTCGCCTTTCTTTCTAGTTTTTCTTATAATGCCTGGACTTCTGAATGCAAACTTAAATCAATTTTTTTGTGACCCATATCCACTATAAAACCCCCGATAATTTTTGGATCAATCGCAATTTTTTCGTGAATATTCTTTTTAAATTTCTCGGCCAGTTTTTGCTTAATCTCCACCACCAATTCGGTAGTTGGTGCGCTGGCAAACATTAGGGTAACGTCTAATACAGAATTTTTATCGTTTATCAATTCTTCAAAAGCTTCCGTAACTTCGTGAAGATAAGCTACGCGCCCACTGGCCAAAACTTCCGAGATAAAAACTTTCAAGCTTTCCGAAATAAGTCGTACTTTAAAAATAGCCTTAAATATTTCTTCTTTCAGGGAGTTCGCAACAACCGGGCTTTTTAAAAGGACTTTTATTTCAGGCGCTTCGCAAACGTCGGTCACAATTTTTAGTTCTTCCAAAATTTTTTGTGACGACTGAAGATCTCCTACCTTAAAAAGAGCTTTAGCATAACGTTTTGCAATCGATGTTTTAGACATTCTTTAAAGCACTCTCAATTTATATTTAGCTCGGATAAAGAAGTCATTTTACTCTTGATTACTTTATCTTGGGTAACTTTGTCTTTAAGTTTTTCGATCAAAAGAGCCTCAACTTTTTGTTTAACAAGTACGGAAATTTCTTGTTCCAGCTCCGCTCTTGCTTCATTTAATTGGGAATCTTTAATTCGTAATGTTTCTTTTTTTATAGCTTCTGCTAAAGCTTTGGCTTCAATGATGATTTGCGCGCATTCGCGCTCAGTACTTTGAGTCGCCAGAGTTTTGAGATTTTCAAGCTCTGATGTGAGTTGATTTTTTCGAAGTTCTACTTCTTCATAACTTTTTTGAGCGATTTCTAACGCTGCTGATGCGTCTTTTTGCATTTTCAAGTAAACCGCTCGGCGTTCCGCCATGGATTTTACGATGGGTTTTCTTGCAAAAACATAAAGTATCACAAGAAATATAAAAAAATTAATAAACTGATAGGCAATAGATGGCAACGTAAAAAATTCCTTTTATTGAATGACCTTGGAGACTGCGTCTTGCGTAAGCTTTTCAATAATGCTTGAAAGCTGGCTTCGTTTCAAAGCAATTTCTTGACTTAGCTCTTGTTTAAATTGAGTCATTTCTTTTTTTAACGTCGCCTCTGCCTCAGAAATTATTTCCGTTTTCTTTGCGTTGGCCAAAGTCCGCTCTTGTTCTTTTTTAGAAGACGTCTCTAAGTAAGCCTTGGTCAAGGATTCATCAATGCCAAGGTTCATTTTTTGGGCCGTTTCAACAAGCTGCAAAGCATTTTGTTGGGAACCGGTCGTTGCCGAAAGCCTTTTATGTCTCAATTTGAGATAAGGATCTATAAAAAGTTTTTTGACCACGAAAATATTTGTCAAAAATATAATGGATTGACCAACAACTACAGGAATTTCGGGAACCAAATTTAACTTTGAAGACATTGCGTTCTACACCACGATAATATTTAACATATTTATTATCGCAGTTTTTTTTTGTAAGCAAGTAAAACAATAGGCTCGTTAACCTTAAGTTACTTGAAGCATCGCAACGATGCGTTCCAATTCGCTTGCAGAAAAATACGATATTTCGATTTTTCCTTTGCTACCGTTTCCTGTGAGTTTTACTTTTGTTTTAAATTGTGTGCGTAAATTTTGTGCAACATAATCTAAATCAGCCTTATTTTTAGGCATATTAAGGGTTACGGGATTGCCACTTCGAAAATTTCTAACAAGTTGCTCTGTTTGCCTTACACTTAAACTTTTTTTGATAACAATATCTCTGGCTCTAAGTGCGGTTTTTTTATCTTCTAAACCTAACAGTGCACGAGCGTGTCCCATAGACAATCGTTCAGAAACGACGTCGTCTTGAATTTCTCGCGGCAACTGTAAAAGCCTTAAAATATTTACGACTGTCGTGCGATCTTTTCCTACCCGGTCCGCACATTGTTCATGAGACAAACCTTGTTCTGTAACCAAGGCTTCGTAAGCTAAAGCCTCTTCAATAACATTTAGATCAGATCTTTGAATGTTTTCTATGAGGGCAATTCTCAAAAGATCGTTTTCTATATGTGATTTTAAAATAGCGGGAACTTCTTTTAGATTTGCAATTTTTGCAGCTCTAAGTCGCCTTTCTCCGGCTACAAGAAGATATTTTTCGGGATTTTTCGGATGCGTTATAACTATGATGGGCTGAATGATTCCATCAATTTTCAAACTCTCTGCAAGCTCGTTTAGTTTTTTTTCATCAAATATTTTTCGCGGTTGATTGGGATTTGCTTCAATTTGGTCAGGTCTTAAGCTTAAAAATCCATTTTGAGACGCACTTTGTGTCCAGTCGTTGCGTTTAATAATTTTTTGAGGTTGCGTTATTTTAAATTCTGTAAATTCTTCGGACGTGTCACCAAGAAGCGATTGAATTCCCTTTCCTAACACACTTTTTCTTGGCGGTTGCGTTTGCTTATCCATGTTTTATGACTCCCGAAAATTTGTTTAGACACTGTTGATTGACTGATTAAACCCGTGACTAGTTAAGTGAATAATCTGATTTTGATAAGTCACGAGGAGAACTTGCTACTTTTGTTTCACGTGAAACAATTTCTCTTGCAACTTCCATGTAAGCGCTCGCTCCTGAGCTTGTAATGTCATAGAGGATGACTGGCTTTCCATGACTTGGAGCCTCGGAAAGTCTTACGTTTCGTGGAATGACGGTCTTAAATACTTCAGTCTTAAAATGTGTGCGAACCTCTTGCTCAACTTGGTGACAGAGATTATTTCTGCGGTCGTACATCGTTAAAAGTATTCCTTCTTTTTCTAAGGCTGGATTGAGCCTTTTTTTAATCAGACCAATGGTTTTTAAAAGTTGCGAAAGTCCTTCCATGGCGTAATATTCGCATTGCATTGGAATCAAAACTTTTTGAGCTGCTGTGAGTGCATTGACCGTTAAAATACCTAGTGCGGGTGGGCAGTCAATAATCATGTAGTCGTACTGATCTTCAACTTGACTCAAAGCTTCTTTAAGCCTTACCTCACGCCCTAAAGCTGTCACTAGTTCGATTTCAGCTCCAGTTAGATCCTGGCTTGAAGGAGCAAGATGTAAAAATTCAAGTTCTGTGTGTAAAATAACATTTTTCATCGGAGCTTCGTCTACTAGAACGTTATACATAGTGTTTTGTAGTTTCACCGGATCGATTCCAAGACCACTGCAGGAGTTGGCTTGAGGATCTAAATCAATAAGCAGAACTCTTTTTTCTGCCGCCGCGAGACAAGCCGCGACATTTACAGAAGTAGTTGTTTTCCCCACTCCACCTTTTTGATTTGAGACTGCAATAATGCGCGCCATAAAATTCTCCATTATTTTTCTGTAGTTTTAACAAGATTATCGAACGTAAAGATATTTTACAATCGAATGCTTTGTTTCACGCCAAACAATTAGAACTAAATTTTCTGAAATTTATTTTTTTGTGTATTATAAAATCTACAAATGTTATTATGCATATTTTTTATTTAGGATCATCGTTAGAACTCTGTTTCACGTGAAACAAAGAACTACTCTTAAGATAAATATCAAAATAATTTTTGTTTCACGTGAAACAAATTAATTTTTGAATGAAAAACTAAAATTAACTATCAAAATGATTTTTATTTATAAATTTTAACTTTTTTCTACGAAAATTTACTTTTTTTTGTAAATTTTCACTTTTTTTTT
>JAYVPO010000004.1:0-10764 GCA_043757325.1 bacterium | reverse complement strand
GTCCGCGACAAATGAGGATTTTTTTACCAAGAAAAATTGTGAAGATGAATAGAAATTGTCGGCAAGAAGTATAAGTTATTTTGTGACGGGCCCTTAGTGCTTATGGTCAAAACAAGTCGCCAGCTATAGTAGATTTTGGAATGCTTTTTAGTAAATCCAAATCAGGAACTTTTTTGGTGTACAACCAGTGATAGTAAGCCATATTTTTTGTTACAGTCTTGACATATTTTCTGGTTTCTTTAAAACTTAAAGTCTCGATAAAAGCATCGGGATCTAAATCGCCAAATTTATTGACCCAATAATCCGCCATGTCGGGACCTGCGTTGTAAGCCGCAATCACAGGTACTAAATGATGGTATCGATCAAATAAAAGTCTTAAATATAAACTCGCATATAAAATATTTATTTTTGGATCTTCTAATTCAGCAAGCGAAAATTGATCGTCGCTTATTTCTTGTGCTATACGAATTGCCGTTGTAGGCAGAAGCTGAATTAAGCCCCGAGCCCCAACTTGTGAAACCGCCTGAGGGTCAAAGTAACTTTCGGCACGCATGAGGCTGACTAAAAGAAATGGGTCTACTCCAGCTATTTTCGCCGAGCTTTCAATGTGCCGCATGTAGGCTAGTGGGTAAAAACGCCGCAGAACTTCAAAAGATTGCTTAGGCAGATTTCGAGAAATAGGAATTCGACTTCGAAACATAAAATTCAATTTAAAGTCTGAAATTCTATCGGATAAAGCAAGCACCTGTTCCGTATTTTTGCGAAATTCTGCCGCTGGTATGACACTGAAAACTTTGCGCGCAATTTTAATAGCATCTGCATCCACCAAAAGTTTTACGATTTGAAAATATTTTGAATAAACTATCTGGGGGTCTTCAGCTGCTTTTTCAGCGACGACTTCGCTGGAACTTTCTATCTCCGCATCAGCATTTAAATTGCTTTGTTGATTATGAGTTTCGCCTTCCAAATCATCGGTGATTTCAAGTTTGCGTTTAGATGCAGGCATTTTTAAAGTTACCAATAGCTTATAGTAACCGTGCACGTCATGAGCCAGAATATCTTCATATATTTTTTTTAATTGAGCGTCGTTGGCGGATTTATTTTGTTTTTCTAAAATTTGCGCTTGCCAGTATTCCGAACCTGCATCCAAACCTTGATCTCGCGGCGGCAAAAAACCTTTGCGCTCAAGCAAAGTTCTGGCAGCGGCATAATCTTTTGCCAGGTAGAGATTCCAAAACTGATGCCACTTTAAAACAGGTAGGGCCTGAGGTCTGGTGTTCAATGTTGCGTAAAGAGAACCCGCCGCAGCATGCTGACGGGAGGCTGACAATAAATCCGCTAAAAATTCCAAAGCATAGGAATAATCACCATTGATGCGGGGCGTCTGTGCAAGCGATGCAGATAGCACACGAATCGCGGCATCGGTTTGGCCAAGCCGCGCGAGTACCGATGCTTTCTGAAAAGGAGTTCCTTGGTCAATAATAAGTTTTTCGGCGGTTTTCAGTCGCCTCATTTTAATTAACATGGGTATTTGCAGGTCAAAGAATAAAGAATTCCTTTTTATTTTTTCTGCAATCAGTAAATCCAGAGTCTCACCAATTCCGGTGTTTAATGGCCCAAGCCAGCTTAGATGCTTTAGTAACTCATCTGAAAATTCCCAAGGTGGGCAGACCCTTAAGATGGTTTGCAGTGCAAACTGTGATTCCTTGTGCAAGGGGTATTGCATGGCAAGACGCTCAAGAAGAAGATTTGTATAGTTAGAATCTTTAGTCTGAGCAAAAACCTCATAGGAAATTTTTAGTAGCACCGGATTTTGTAAAGGGCGTTTAACCACTTTTTCGTAACGGTCTAAAGTGATTTTTAATTCTTTAAATTTTTTTTGTGAACTAAATATTTTTATTTTAAGTTCTAAAAGTTCTTTGCGAAAAATCTTTGCCACAGGCTTTTTTTCGAAAAGCTTTACAAAATTAATAGCTGTTGGAAGATTGACTTTCTCTCTTGTGGCAAGGTAAAAATAAATTTTTACAATATCGGTTAGAAAATCTTTTTCGCCTAAATGCTTTAGTGAACGTTTAAATTGATACTCGGCGTCAGAGTAAAGTCCGCGCTCATAACTTTTCAGTCCCGCACCGAACAGAAACACAGCTTGCTCCATTGGCGCAGCCGTTTTGCTGTAAGCGGACTGTAACAGGTCTTGAGTTTTTTGCTTGAGCGTAGTGGCTTTTTCGAGGCGGTAATCCTCTAAAATCTGCAGTACCTGCGTCTTGGTCGTAGCTGGAAAACTTTGCGCGTGAGAGACACCAGGTATTAAGATAAATAAAATCATTAAAAAACGCGGTTTTAAAAAAATCAGCAAAATTCCGACAATCAAAAACACATCGGCCAGGTTAAAACTCGGAAAGGCATACCAAAAATTTGGCGAATGAACACGGAGATCAAAGTTATCAACCACAAAGCCACGATAGACCCGGTCAAAAGCGTTACTAAAAAATCCTCCACAAAGAAATGTCAATATTAACGGCGAAAATATTTTTCGCCCGAGAACGATCAAAAGCAGACCGCCGACTCCACAAATCAAAAAGATTATCTGGCGAGTATATGCCGCAGCGTACTGATACAAATTCCACATGGCTCCAAAATTTCTAACGTAGCCTAAACTAGCTGACAAGTTTGCTTTGTAAACTGTCAGATCAATGAGCGCAACTTTTCGCGCCTTGTAGAGACTCAAATCGGACTTATCAGCGTAATTTAATAAATTTGTTTCAGCATAGAATTTTACACCTTGGTCAGCAATAAATAGTAACAATATGAAAAATATTATACGCTTCATGTTTAATTTAAAAAAATTCTCCTGAGTGACATTGTAATTATATGCAAAAGATTAAAGCGGTTATTTTTGATTTTGATGGTGTTGTGGTTGATAGTCTACCCGTTCATCTTGCGGCCTGGCATCACGCCTGTGAAAAACTTTTTGCTCAATCTATCGTAACATTTGAACATGAAATTATCGGACTTGCGACTGATAAAATTGCAGAAATCATTGTTAAAAAACTGCAGGTATCTACCGCCCCTAAGGATTTGGCGCAATTCAAACGTGAACTTTTGAAATCATCAAATTACTATGTTCCTTTGATTCCCGGAGTTCGCGAGTGTATGGATTTCCTGCGAGAGCGCCAGATACCTTTTGGAATTGCAAGCAATGCACCCCGAGAATTTATTGATGAGTTGCTATTGTACCATAAATTTCAGATCAAAACAGTTTTGGGAATTGAAGATTCTCCACGCCCAAAGCCCAAGCCTGATATTTTTTTGGCATGTGCTAAGCGTTTAGACATTAAATTTGACCAACATGGAAGTATTCTGGTTTTAGAAGATTCCATTCATGGCATTCACGCTGCAGTAGACGCTGGAATGTTTGCTGTGGGGGTGATGACCCAAAATGATTCCTCTGATCTACAGGCCGCGGGGGCGAAATTCTGTGTCGCAGATCATTTTGCGACCATTACATTGATTGAGAGATTTTTACAGTGAACTTATACGTTAGATTTTTTTTGGTGTTTTGCTTGCTGTCAGTTTTTCACCGAATCTTGTCGTACGGCCCTTTGACGGAATTTCTTGCGGTTAATTTATCGGCGTCAGAAGTACTATTTGTAGGCTTCTTAAGCGACTTCTGGATCAGCTGGTTGGTTACTTTAGTCATCTATATAATTACAGTATTTTTTGCACGCCGCAAGGTTTTGATAATTGGAATTTACGGAATTTTCGTGTTATTAGCCAGTGCGCATCAAGCTTACGTTGATTTTTTCAAATTCCCTATAACGCCATTTCATTTGAATTATTTATTCGATCCTTCTTTTATTGGGGCAAATAACCAAAGTCTTTTCACGCTAAAACCTTTTATTGTATTTGTATTTGGGATTTTGTTAGCTCCATTATTATTGCGAAAAAATACGAAATGCGGATTTTGGAAGGTTGCTGTCATTACACTTCTTGCAGTGCTATTTCATATCATTCACATACGCTTAAAAATACAATGGTATGTTCCCGAAAATCTTCAGTCTCATCCATTAGAAAGGCTTTACGAACAGTGGCTTAAATATAAGCCTCTACGTAATCTAAGCAGTGAGGAATCGAAAAAACTTTTCGACGCTATGCCAGAACTTGATAAAAATCCTGAAACTATTTCATCTGAAACGTCGACCTTTAAACAAATAATCTTGCAACGCATTGCCGAGCAAAAGAAGACAAATATTATTATTTTTCTCTTGGAAAGTTTTCGGCCTGCAGATATTGGGGTGTATCAAAAAAACAGCCAAGGAAAAACTTCCATAACACCTTTTTTCGATCATCTCGCGCAAAAAGGGCTGTTATTTCAAAACGCTTACTCCACTGGTACAGTTACGCGAAGTGCCCAGGAAGCCGTCTTTTGCGGATTTCCCAGTGGTGCGAATACTTCACTTATGAGAAATTTACCCCAAAATTCCCGATTATGTTTTTCGGATTTTGCACCGGCAAAAAACATCGCTACGTTTTGGGCGCACGGAGGTGCAGAAAACTTCGACAATCAGAGGTCATTTTGGACAAGGCATCAGATCAAAAACTTCTTAACTGAAAAAAATTTCGCCGAAAACGCATCCCGAACTGGCTGGGGTATTTCAGATCTCGAATTGGTCAATGGGTTTTCACCTTGGCTAAAAAGTTTGCAATCAAAAATCAATATCGGAATTGCTCTAACCATAACCAATCATATTCCCTGGGCTATTCCTGACGATTCTAAAGACCAAGTAAATTTGCAGAATTTAAACAAAATGCACCCGGGTTTTGCCACGGTAAACTACACGGATTCGGCTATCAGAAGCCTGGTTAGTCGACTAAAGGAAAATGGCGAGTGGGAGAGGTCGTTGATTTTTTTTACCAGCGACCATGGACATTTAGAGCAGAGTTATTATGCAAGCGACGAGACCACGGATCCCATCGCAAAAAGTTTTTTGTTGTCGACACGAGTGTCGCTGCTAATTTCTGGAGGGATTGCAGAAAATGCCAAATCTCTAGGTTTTGCTAGTACTTATAATCAACCGGTCAATCATTTGGATATTTTTCGATTTTTGACCCAGGTTTTCGACCTCAATATTTCTCAGATTGGTCAGGATTTATTTCTACCAGTGCGAGTACGACCGTTGTTTTCCGATCTTGGCGATAAGGTGGGATTTATCGGTGAAAAAAGCGTCACCGATAAGAATAAATTAAATGAACTCTTAGATAAAAATTCTCTTTACATAAGAAAAGTTTGGCAAGACTACATAGGCCGTTCCAAATAGTGTTATTTTCTTACAGAATTTAAAACAGCTAAGATTTTTTCATTAGTGTCATGGCCAGTAAATTGCATTTGGCGCCACATCATCGATTTTGATTTTTCAAGAAGTTCTTTAATAATTTCTCGCAACTTAAAATCGGTAAGTCCGGACTCGCGCGCCATAATGGCCCAACCTTGTTTTTGAAATTCTGCAGCGTTAAGGATCTGATCTCCGCGCGAGCCTTGTTCCAAAGGAATTAAAATCATTGGTTTTTTAAGCGCTAAAAATTCAAAAATAGAATTCGCCCCGGCTCGAGATATGATGATATCAGCCAAAGCGTATACATCTTTTAATTCTTCTCCAAGAAATTCAAATTGACGGTAGTTTGGGTGAGAAGCCGTAAGGGATTTGCCTTTGCCTGTAATGTGAATAATAAAATATTCTTTAGTTAATTCCTCAAGGGCTTTTTCGAGAAGTTCGTTTACTTTCTGAGCTCCGAGACTTCCTCCCATGACCAAAATAACTTTTTTTTCGATTTTTACTTCCAAAAACTTCTCGGCGAGGTCCCGTCGACCTTTAAATAATTCTTTTCTGATAGGTGTTCCAACCCATTCGCTTTTTTTAAGAGGAAGTAACCTCAAAGTCGACGGGAACGCGCACAGAACTTTCACTGCAAAACGCGCGATGATTTTATTTGCTAAGCCCGGAGTAATATCTGATTCGTGCGAGACGACTGGAATTTTTAAAAGTTTTGCCGCAAAAGTTACTGGGACAGCCACAAAACCGCCTTTACTAAACACCACATGGGGTCGCAACTTCCGCAAAAAAAGAAGCGATTGCAGGACACCAAAACCAATGCGAAAAATATCGGTGAAATTTTTTAAACTGATGTAACGCCGCATTTTTCCTGATTTAATTTCGTGAAATGGTAAGTGCGTTTTTGTTATCAGTTCTTTTTCAATACCATTTGATCCAATATAAGACACTTCCCAACCGTCTGTTTTTAAATCATCAACCAATGCAAGATTTGGCATAACATGACCTGCAGTGCCGCCACCTGTCAAAACAATTTTTTTAAGTTGGGTCATTATTTAATTTCCGGAATAGCTGATAAAAGTTTTTTGGTGTATTCATGACTTGGATTTTTGAAGATTTCTTGCCGGGTATTCATCTCGACGATCTCGCCTTTTCGCATGACTGCCACTCGGTCGCTAATATGTTCAACAACGGCTAAATCATGGGCAATAAATAAAAACGCCAAGTCATATTTTTTTTTAAGATCCGTTAAGAGATTGAGAATCTGCGCCTGAATGGACACATCCAGTGCGCTGACAGGTTCATCCGCAATGATTAATTTTGGTCTTAAAGCCAGGGCGCGTGCGATTCCAATGCGTTGTTTCTGGCCACCAGAAAATTCATGGGGATATTTGCGCAAACAGTCTTCGTGTAATCCCACGTCCGTAAGTAGTCCGCAAATCCGTTGTCTTTTTTCGGCGCGAGAGATTTTCAGATGTATATCAAATGGTTCAGATAAAATTGTTTCAACATTCATTTTTGGATTTAACGCACTGTTGGGATCTTGAAAAATCATTTGCATATGCTGCCGGGTTTTTTGCAGCGTCGAGAAATCCAATTGATTTAAATTTTGACCTTGAAATACCACTTCCCCGTCTGCAGGTATAAGTTTTAAAATGGCGCGCCCAGTAGTAGATTTCCCACTGCCGCTTTCTCCTACAAGTCCAAGTGTTTCTCCGGGTGAAATCGTAAAGCTTAAGTTTTTCACCACATGAGTTTTTTCTTTTCCAAAAAATTTTCTGTCTGCGTAAAAAACATTTAAATTTGCGACTTCAAGTAAAAAATTTGTCATAAGGGGTTCCAGCAAGCTGCATGGTCGGCATCAAGTAGAGGGATTTGCTGTTCGCAGATTGCTAACTTTCGGGGGCAGCGGCTTTGAAAACTGCAGCCTATGGGCAAACTATCTAATTTTGGAACCAGACCTTCGATCGTATCTAGCCTTTCTTGGACAACACCGAGCCGCGGTGAGCATCTTAATAAACCTGCTGTATAGGGATGTTTCGGGTTGCTAAAAATTCGCTTTTTTGGCCCAAATTCCACGATTTTTCCGGCGTACATGACATAAACACTCTTGGCCGACTGTGAAACTAATCCTAAGTCGTGGGTAATAAGTAGCACCGATAAATTTAATTCGGCTTTGATTTCTTCTATCAACTCGAATATTTGTGCTTGAGTTGTTACATCTAACGCGGTTGTGGGTTCATCTGCAATTAATAAATCAGGTTTGCAGGCCAGTGCCATCGCAATCATAACTCTTTGGCGCATGCCCCCTGATAATTCATGAGGATAACATTTCGATTTGCCTTCTAAGATATGAACGCGCTCGAGCATTTTTAAAGCAGCTTTTTGCGCTTTTGCGTGTGAAAAACCTTCGTGAATCCGGTAAACTTCTGCAATTTGTTCGCCCACCGTGAAAAGTGGATTGAGCGAAGTCATGGGTTCTTGAAAAATCATACTTATACGCTTTCCGCGAATTTTTCTGACTTTTGACTCTGGTAAAGTCAATAAATCGATATTTTCAAAGAAAATATTTCCGCCGGTAACCTTTGTGTTTTTACTTAAAAGTTGCATGATCGCTAAAGACAGCATACTTTTACCACTGCCCGATTCTCCGACCAAGGCCACGGTTTCACCTTTTTGAACCTGGAGCTCGACATGAGACACAGGTTCGATATAATGAGAAATCCGCTTGTTAGTTGGGTTTGGTCTTGTTTTAATTTTGACAACTAAATCTTGGATGTTGAGAAGCATTCCTTAAGTATAACGTGTGAATCAAAAAAAGTTGAGTCAGTAATGCAAAAAATTTTTAACGAAAAAAGCTTAAAGCTTGCGGGCTTTAATAATTTAACTAAAGCACTGAGTTTTAATCTTTATGATTTCTGCGCAGCGCGCGACGAAAGCGAACGCGAATCCTACGTCAACTATATAACTAAGCGTTATAATGCGGAACGAATTACAGAAATTCTCAAAGGAATTTGCGGCATTATTGAAGCGCAGGTGTTAGCCGTCAGCGATCAAAATTACGAGCCCTGGGGCGCAAGTTCCATGGTATTAATGAGCGATTTGAAAGGCAGCGGTGTCGGAGCAGATGTTTCGGTTCATAAGGCTATCCATTTAGATAAAAGTCATATTTGTGCGCACACGTATCCGGATTTTTCTGGTGGTGGAAGTGTTTGCTCGTTTCGAATCGATATTGATATTGCGACGTGCGGAGAAATTTCGCCACTTCGAGCTCTTAATTATATGTTTGCAAAACTCGACAGCGATGTGGTTGTTATTGATTATGTTGTGCGCGGTTTTACTCGTGACGATTCTGGCAAACGTGTTTTTATGGACCATCAAATTAAATCAATCCAAGACTTTATTAATCCAGAAGTTCTAAAAGATTATATGTGTGTGGATTTGGCTCTGCAGTCGGAAAATATTTGGCAGACAAAAATGCTCCGACTTAATCAAGATATTCAAAGTTACTTTCCAAAAAAAATTGATCCTAACGATCCCTCGGTCACCGAGCACATGCGGCTAATCAAACAAGAAATGCGCGGCGTCGTTCACAATTGGCCTGAATAGTTCGGGTGGTTGGTTTACTTTACATGGTTGCGGCTTGTGTGCTTTTCTCTGCCATGGCCGTGGCTATAAAGTACGCGGTATTTTTAGAGCCCGGGTTTGATATTTTTATTGGATCTTTTTTGCGTAGTGCAGTAAGCCTCGGGTTTGTACTCGGCGGCGTAATTTTTTTTGGGCAGAAAAATGTTATCATTCGACCCACCTGGGCGCTTTTTTTGCGCGGTGTTTTCGGCAGTAGCTCGTTAATTTGTTTTTTTTATTCGGTAAGTCACATCGGATTGACTGAGGCGGCATTTTTTCAGGCTACCAGTGCTGTTTGGGTTGCGCTTTTGGCTCCGTGGGTTTTACAAAAGAAAAATCCCAAGTCGGCATACGTTGCCATTTTCGGTTCCATGGTTGGCATTTATCTAATGTATCATCCGTCATTTGTTATCGGAGATATTTTTGGCAGGCAGATAGCTTTTGCTAATGGGGTTTTAAGTGCATTTGCTTATCTTACTATTTCACGGTCAGGAAATAAATACTCCGCGCAGACTATTGTTTTTTATTTCAGTTTGGTTGCGACACTCATTCATTTAATTGGTTTTGGTTTATTTAGATTTGAGTGGCCAAAGCAAGCTACCACTTATGCACTTTCCTGTTTTGCTGGAGTTTTAGCCTACTATGCGCAGCTCTGCATGACCAAAGCCTACCAATTGAGCGCAGCGGCTCATGTTGCTGCGGTAAGTTATTTGACTCAGATTCTTAATACGATTTTTGGATTTTTTTTATTTCACGAACGGCTTAGCATCGTAGCGCAAATTGGTGCGATTTTAATTCTTGTGTTTGGTTTGTCGATTCCATTTTTGACTGTTAAAGAAGCAGAATCAGCATGAGTGAAGTTTATTTAGAAAAATGGATGCGGGTAGCGCTAAATTTAGCCGAAAAAGCAAGCAGTTTAGGTGAAGTTCCGGTGGGCGCAGTGATTGTGCGAGATGACTTGGTTTTAGCGAAATCACACAACTTGCGCGAAACAAAATTTGATCCTACGGCGCATGCAGAAATCCGTGCGTTACAAAAGGCTTCAAATAAACAAAAGTCTTGGCGATTAACCGGGTGTGATGTGTTTGTAACTTTAGAACCCTGCCTGATGTGTGCGGGAGCATTGTATCAAGCGCGAGTTAAAAGGGTTATATTTGGAACGCGGGATCCCAAGGCTGGAGCTTGCGGTTCGCTTTTTGATATACCAAAAGACACGCGGCTTAATCACCAGTTTGAGATTGTGGAAGGGGTTTTGCAAACGGACTGCGCAAGAATTCTGCGGGATTTTTTTTTGCAGAAAAGAAAAAAGTTGATGATTTTATAGCACAGGCTTAATAGGCTAGTGTTCTCGACTGGAGAAGTGTCTGAGTGGCCGAAAGTACCTGATTCGAAATCAGGTAGGCCTTAGCGGGCCTCGTGGGTTCGAATCCCACCTTCTCCGGCCTTCTTCTCCGCTCTCGAATCCGCTCTCGAATCCGCGATAAGCGTCGTGATACGGCGTCAGACTGGCGGATCTCGTCTCAGTCATGGACCAGTACGTCCACTCCTTCACCTCGCCCTTGTCTTCCTTGTCTCACTCGCTTCTCACGAATTCGGAAATCGAACTGCAAATAATTTCGGCACGGAGCTAAATACAAAGCTGATTAATTTCGGCACGGAGCTAAATTTAAAGCTAAAAATTTCGGCACGGAGCTAAATACAAAGCTGATTACCTGACTTTTCCTAAATTTTTCTCACTACAAAAGCAGTGTTGGAGAAATTGCGCGCAAGATTTTTTCTTGTTTTTTTGTAAGCGTAACTACTTTAG
>JAYVPO010000003.1:0-2934 GCA_043757325.1 bacterium | reverse complement strand
TCACTTTGGCGGAAGATACGTCATTATTCTATATCACTGCCCATCTACAAGATTGCATTTTGGACTACTGGCACGACACTTTCGTGCAAACACAGATTCCAAATGCGCAAATTAAAGAATAGGGACATAATCCTATGCGTAAACTGTGGCAAGATTTACAACCCTATAAAATAAGTTTATTTTAACAGGGGTAAATAATGACTCAAAAACTACACCGTATAAATATATACATCATGATGTATAAATATTTACAGGGCTAAAAACAACCGAAACCCTATCGGAGAAAGGAACACTTCACATGCCATACTTTGCAGCCGCAACATTACCCGTAACTGCTGGAACTGATGTCTTTAACGGCATTACGTCAGAAGTTACAGCAAACATCGCACCTATCCTTGTATTGCTTGGTCTTACTGTTGGTCTTTCACTAGCAATGCGCTGGTTTAAGAAAACAGCCAAAGTCAAGACTTAGTTTAAGTCAATAATATTAACCATTAATTAAGGAACAATCATATGCCATACTTCGCAGTTGGTGTCCAAGTTATCCCTTCTACTGGCGGCACTGATGTCTTTACCGGCATCACCGATCAGATAACTGCAAACATCGCACCTATCCTTGTATTGCTTGGTCTTACTGTTGGTCTTTCACTAGCAATGCGCTGGTTTAAGAAAACAGCCAAAGTCCAAGGCTAACTTCTTCGGGGGGTACTGTAGCACCCCCCTGCAATTCTATACACAAATTCTTGCGTATAGATAGCATTATTAATTTAGAAAGCAACATATGTCTCAAGCCACCATACCTTTATCTGCCCCTCAAACAGTTTTCTCCGGTATCACCGATCAGATAACTGCAAACATTGTCCCTATTCTTGTAGCCATGGGGCTTGTATCGGGCCTTGCTCTAGCTATTCTTTTGTTTAACGGCATTACTGGCGGCTTAGTCCATGACGAAAATGGATTGCAAACTAGGAATGGCCGCCGCGCGAGAGAAGAACGCGCCGATTGGATGATGTAATGACTAGCATACCAACCATACCGTTATCCACGCCCTTATATTTAGCCAGGCTAAAGTTTGCCCTAGGATGGTTCGACCATACGGGACAAACCGCGACGGGCCGCTTTGTGAATAATCAAGAGAATAAGTTCTATCGTGGCTAGCGCAGATGTTATCAACCAGCTTTTAACCATATTTCAGCAATTCTTTTCATACATGGCCCCAATTATCGGCGTATTAGCCGGACTTAACTTTATCTTTAGTTTCTTAGTTTCAATAACATTCGGGCTTGGTCGCCGAACCTTTAAGGGGTAACATGCATGGGCTTTTTTCTACGGCACAAATTCATCAGTTTAGCATTGATTTTACTATTTGCCGGTATCGCATTTGGCTCAAAACAGATCCCCAAACAATCAACCTTAACGCCCGTCAAGGTGAATACAACTAATGCGATTTGTCGTTTTCGCGATCAAGGTGCTTTGCCGGATCCTGATTGTACTCCTGGGGCGCTTAATCCGAATGTATCGCAAAGCAATATCGCTCAAACTATATGCGTTCATGGTTACACTAAAACTATTCGCCCGTCTTTGTCTGAAAGCACTCAGCTAAAACATCAGCTATTTACTAACTATGGCGTAACCGGACAAAAGGGCGAACTTGATCATCTCATACCCCTAGAACTAGGCGGCGACCCGCGCGACATCGCCAATTTATGGGCCGAAATAGGCCCTATCCCTAACCCTAAAGATAATGTGGAGAATGAGCTTAAGGCCAGAGTTTGCGCCGGTTCTATGACACTCGCAGCAGCCCAGGCAGCTATTCGTTCTGACTGGCGCAAAGCTCTGTGAAAACTCTCTGTCTAAATAGTATTTTTGGAGGTATTAGGGGAAAGGCACGCGCTTTAGCGTGTGCTATAATCTTGTGTTCTCCAATAATGCTATTTCCCCCTGCACCTGTAGCCGCATTTGCACCGTCCGAAGTCTATATGTATTTACAAAGTACCACTTACGACTCCCCAACCTACTCCAGCACTGGCTGTGGGCTAGTTCATATGCGTTACATCTTCAAAAACAGTTCCGCAACCCAGACATACAACTACTATAGCTTTTATTTTGATACTTCAAAACAGATAATAGATAGTGTTTATGTCGCTAAAAATGACCTGTCTTTCCTGTCTACTGACTCACCCCCTAGTACCATCAGCTACACCAGTACACTAAGCTATCTCACAATATCCCCAAACGTATCAACAAGTCCAGCGCAAAACGCCGCGATGACAATCGCCCCAGGCCAAGATGTCGAAGTAAGTTTGAACTACTACAATGCAACCTGTCCTAATAAAATTACTGGCACTACAACAAATTTTGCTAAAAATCAAAATATCTACAGCTACGCTAGTAATCAAACAGGTAACTACGCTGGACAAATTGAATCTCAATATCGTACGGCAGGTGATCAGCTAGTATTTAACCCCACCACTACAGTATCCGGCCCACCACTCCCAACGATTACAACTACAGCCGCCGATAAACAAGTAACAATTAATGCTAGTGACCCCCAAACAGTTCAAAAATATTGGTATTTCCGCAAAAATTCCGTATCAAGTCCAGTCCCGTTCTTAGATGATGTTGTCGCAACAACCATTGATACCGGCCTTACTAACGGCCGAACCTATTACTATAATTTGTCAGCCGTAACTGCTAACGGTGTTTCAGCCCTAACAGTCGACCAAGCAGCGGCAACTGCAACCCGAAACTTCGGGACAACCGGCCCGACACCAGTCCCCCAAGATATTACGCCGCGAGATATTAAAATCGCCGGATTAATCTTGTCTGTGTTCACTGCAATTAAAATAATCGGATTGTTCCGCTGGAAAGAAGTAGCATGACATACTTCAAACGATTATTCGCATTGACCACCTTAATTACACTAATTATGGC
>JAYVPO010000002.1:0-10924 GCA_043757325.1 bacterium | reverse complement strand
AAAATGTAAAAGAAGAAGTTCTTGATCTGTTTGGAATGTATAAACGAAGAGCTTAAAGCACGGATTTAGACCAAATTACTTTTCTTGAATACTATAGCATCGTATCCCAAACTGCATCGTGCCTCGATAAACTAGGCCCTAAACTGCTCCAGACAAGGCTAGTATTTAAATCCTTGCAACCTCCGGAAGCCGTCGTAAAATACGCATCATTCACCTGGCAAGCGCCCGGCGGTGCGGCCAAAACTGTGAACGGAGAGGAGTTGCCACCGCCACCTGCTAAAGTTGCACGCAATACAACTCCTGCACCAGCTGCGCTGTAAATCACATTGGTGAAAGTTGCGACTCCATTTACTGGTGTGACAGAAAAAGCACCAGATAAGGTTCCGGCTCCAGTTTGAACCGATAAAACAACACTGCCCGTAGCTGCGGTTACCACATTGGAATAGCTATCTTGGACCGTTACGATAGGCGGCGTTACAAAAGGAATGCCGGCATAGGTTCCAGAAGGATTTCTGGTAAAAATTAAATTCGCGGGAGCGCCCGGTGAACCCGTCGCACTTATATCAGCGTAAATTGCAGTATTTGTCGCCAGCGCCGCTCGATAAACATTCACTCCGGCTGTGTCGTCTAAACTTCCACTGATTGACCCATCTCCAGTTGCATTTGTTGTAACGGTGACTGGACTCGTAGAACCTGAAAAATTACCTCCACCTCCGACCACAGAAAAAACTACGCTGGCACCCTGCAAATTTCTACCGTACTGATCTTTTACTTTTACCACAAAAGGGTTGCCCAATGCCTGATGAACTGTGCCCAATTGATTATTACTTCCAGCAGCAAGCGTTAATGTTGTTGGTGTGCCCGCAGTATCCACAATCAAATTAGGTGTGTAACCAATGGTTGAAACAACCGTTGAATCAGTGCCTTGATAAAGTGCGGTAAGACTAAGTTGTCCGACGGTAGTGGGTATAAATTCACCCACGGTCACTGCTGTTGCCGAACCAGAGTTTAAATCATTTGCGTTTTGCGCTGGCCAGCCTTGAGTGTGCCAAATACAGGTTGCGTCAGATTGGTAGACGCTCGACAAATTAAACAACGCACAGTGGTAATCGTAGGTCGTTCCGATCGTCAAATTTGCAGCGCTTACGACTGAAGTATTTCCAGAAACTCCAGTTAGTATTTTTACCGCACGCGACTGAGTGGCAGAAATTCCGACCAATGTAAATTCGACTTGCTTGGAATCGTTCCAACTTGCAGTGACTGTATAGCTACCACCTGCGGTAGGCGCGTTGAAATTGATTGAACTTATGCCCGTAGCATCCGTTTTAGTCGTTACGGTAGTAAGACTTTTGCTTGTCGGGGTAATCAGTTGACCGCCAGAAGTTGACGCCCAAATAATGTTTTGATTTGCAGATTGGTCGTCTGCAGAAGTTAACTTTACGGTAAGACTTTGGGAAAAAAGCGAGTCAACCGTTCCGACTTGAATGTTTCCAGATGCGATTAATAGATCATTAACAGCAGTTTTTACGTTGGCAGTTCCAACGATTTTTGCACAGCTCGCTATTATTGAAAAAAATAAAAAAGTGCTTAGAATTTTCATAAATTTTAGCAAGTACAAAATCCCCCAATTTACCTCATACAAATGCAATCGGTTAAAAGTAAGAAAAATTAAGCCGATTTTACTTTTTGGGCGTAAAGAGTTCTAAGTATTGTCGAAATAAATCCCACAACGCGCCTTACGCTAATTTGTTGACTATATTTGGGTAGTATCCTAATATAGTCAAGTATGTGGATTAATAGAATCTTAATTGACAAATTAAAAGATATCGTAGCTCTGCCAATTAAAATTTTAAAAGGGCCAAGGCAGTGCGGTAAAACGTCACTTTTACTCCAATTAAAAACTCATCATCCAATTTTTTTCGATGATTTGAATGTGCGGACTTTTGCGCGTGAGAATCCAAGGCTTTTTCTCGATAGCTTTCAAGGCAAACCACTTCTGCTAGATGAAGCGACTTTAGTTCCAGAAATTTTTCTAGAACTTAAACGGCGAGTTGACGAAAGCCGACGTGAGAAAAAATCCCCACCCGATATCTGGATCACCGGGTCAAATCAAACTTTGCTACGCCGTCAAGTGCAGGAGTCTCTAGCTGGGCGCGCATCATATTTTGATCTAAGCACTCTTTCACTTGAGGAGTTAGGCGACTGCACACTGCAAGATCAACTTTTAAAAGGCGGTTGGCCCCAGCTTTATGTGCAACCGAGTTTACCTACTAGCCGTTATTTAGATGACCTCATTGTTACGTTTATCGAAAAAGACATTGCTGCAGCTGCTAGAGTTGAAAAAATCGCTGCTTTTATGCAAACGTTGCGTCTCACAGCTGGTCGCGTTGGTCAGCTTTTTAATGCTTCTGATATTGCGACAAACGTTTCTGTTGATGTAACAACGGTGCAGTCTTGGTTAGCGCTTCTTGAACAAAATGGAATTTTGCGGCGCATTGCCCCTTTCTACACAAATCTAAATCAAAGATTAATTAAAGCTCCGAAATATTATCTCGAAGATACGGCGATGGCCTGCCGACTTCAAGGGTGGAGCCAATTTGAACCTTTGCTATTAAGTCCTGCTTTCGGAAGCCTTCTGGAAAATTTAGCGTTGAGCGAAATAGTTAAATTTTTTGTGAATCGTGTGATGCAACCGGAAATCTACTTTGTGCGTTCAAAAGAAAAAGTTGAAGTAGATTTTCTTATTGCGCTTCCAAATCAAAGGTACATTGCTGCGGAAGTTAAAGCGTCTGTACACTCTTTTACAAAAAAACAAACTCGACTTCTCGATTCATTACAAATTAATATTGTTGAACGGTGGATTCTTTACCCAAATGCGCAATCTGGTGCTGAGAATAGGCCTCATGCCAAACCGTTTGCTGCTATTGCTACAGAAATTGAACGAGTTTTAAATCAATGATATTCACCCAAACCATAAATTAGCGGCGACTTGGTTTTTGGGGGAACTTTAGGTTACGATTAGGCAAATGCAGAAGACTTAAACACGCGTTGACGCGGTAAAATTAGAAAACTTAACCCTTGCAAAAAACATACGCAAAAAACATACCTCTACTCAAAACCCAGAGTTTCAAATCCAGAATTTGTTTTCGACGGACTTTTGATGCGGGTCAAATAAAAATCCAATTTTTTGTCCAAGGCCACTATCCCTTCGAACTTTAGAATTTGAATTTTCTTAGGTTGAATCAGAACCTCTTTTTTTAGGTTTTGCAAAGTCCATACGTATTTACCCGGCAAAAATTCTTTGTTAAAACTCGATTCGTTTACCTTGTAAATCTGCTGTTTATGACTTTGCAGATCCACAACAACCAAATTTAAATCTGGGTGTTTTTCAAACCAAGAATTTTTCAATCTAAACTGAATCGGATATTTGTCTGCTCGAACAACTTGCTCTTCGATGGGATACGGAAATTCAAAAACACGACTAGAACTCGCCGTAGCTTTTAATTTTTCCAAAATATTTTCATCAAAGGACAAAGCATGCACCGGTGATTGATAAATTTTATCCTCTGATTCTACCTGCAAAAAGTAATCACCCGGCTTTTTTATAATCAAATTATAATATTCCGAGTCTGCCAAAAAATTAGGTTCGGAAGGTCGCGGCATTTTGGATGTCCATAAATAGAGACCGTATTTTTTTACCTGATCTGCGGGCTTGCTCCAAACAATCCTCTGCTGAAACGGAAACGATTCCGCTAAAAAATAACTTTCACTCTGCGGATAAATAATCGTAATTGGCTTGTAACGTAACTGGATAGCAGCAGATTCGGTCACCGAAGATAACGAAAACAAGGCTACTTGTTGGGCCACAAATTGCTTTGTACGATTAGAAACATCAACTAAAACCTGCGTCGTTGGCTGATAAGCTTGTTTGAAAAAAACATCTAAACTGCCACTGTCACCTTTATCGTCAAAATCGATTTCTCCAGCCACACTCGGTAGAGACGGCAAGAAATAAGGCGTCGAAGAAATTTTCTTTAAGTTTTCCGGACGCAGTCTAAGCACTAGCGGCCCAGCTATGGTGATCCGAGCTTGCGCCCCAGCAGGTCGATACTTTGGAGTCCACTCTAGTAGAATTTTAGCGCCATACTCAAGTGAAATTAAATTTCCAGAACCTAGCTCGTCTGCGAGACCAACATTGGTCCAGACAAAATCTAAGGGGCTTTTTTGTTTGATCGATCCACGCGAACGCCGCACACGAAAAATGCCGTCTGCAAACGCCGTGGAAGCGCAAAAAAGCAAAATCAAGCCGATTTTTGGATAGCGACAACACATATGTCGTCTCCCTGCTTTTGGTTGCCACCGAAAAAAGCAACATCTTCAAAAATTTTGTCTACCATTTCTGACAACCGCAAATTTCTGTTGTTCTGGCAGGCTGCCACAAGGCGTTTAAAACCGTACAATTCACCATCTTCACGGCGGGTTTCGTTAAGACCATCCGTGTACAGAAATATCCGGTCGCTGCGGCAGAATTTCATAACTTTTTCTTTTGTAGATATTTTATGATCGATTCCCAATGGTGTGGATGGCAAAGAAACAATGCGTGTTTTTTTTAAATCTTCACTATCCATAATAATCAACGGTGTGTGGCCAGCGTTGATTATTGTGACTTGATCTTTAACAATAGTCATTACCAGGCACGATGCATGCCAATTTCCTTTTCCAATATGCCGAATAACGTGATTAGCCTTGTATAAAAATGCATGCGGCGCAAAACTTCGAGCTTCGTCTTTTGCAGTTTGGTTTTCTTCTTCAAATAAGCCGGAAAGTATAGCCGTAAAAAGTGATGCTCCAGCTCCGTGCCCTGAAACATCGGCAATAACGGCGGTAAATTCATCACGACCGAGATCCCACCGATACTGAAACCAATCGCCCGCTACCTCTTCTGCCGGCTTGTAAAATGAATTTAATTCTACACCAAGGCTTTTCGGAGGAAGTTCTGAAGGCAAAAGATTGGCCTGAATGTTTCGTGCGAGATTTATTTCGGATTCAAGTCGGGTTTTGGCGACGGTTTCTTCAAGTAAAGATTCAATTTTCCGGTTTCGAACCTCGATCCCTTCGACCATGGACTTAAATGTTTGTGACAGCGATGAGATCTCACCTAGGCCACCAAAATTTTTCATTCGTGGAATCTGCCCAGCCACCATCAGCTCCGAAGCCTTGGTTAAATTCTGAATGGGACCGACGATTTGTTGAATGGGTATTTGAATGATTAGAATACTGAAAATAATAATTCCAAGACTAAAAAAGAGCGTTACCCGCATGTCTTTTAAAATACTTAAATACAATGTCGCAACTGGGAATTCATTTACAACAATAAGATTCGTATGGGCAATCTGAGCCGCAAAACCCATCAGTCGCTCATCTCTTTCAATATATTCCCACATTCCTTGATGAAAAGGATTTGTAGCGATATAAGCAAATATTTTTTTGTTCCTGAATTTTAAATTGTTACTATCTTTACTACTGTAAAGAAGTTCACCGTCGATGGTGGCCAAGAAAAAGCGCGAATTTTTGCGCTTGATTTGACTAGAAACTTCATCAATCACAGGCAAAAGATTGAAAATCTCGGAATTTTTTTTGTTTAAACTCACGAAAAATTCACCGTTTACGGTAGAAAAATTCAGGTCGGAATTTGCTTGGTTGGTTTTTGTCGTCAACTTCTTGGACATAATGTCTTCAAAACGTAAAGTCATAATTTCTGAGTCGGTAAACAGTGACGACCGAATGTCCTGAACTTTCTCGCGATAAAACGTCGAAAATAGCGACACGGCGATCAAAACAGTGCTTATAAATACCGCGCTTAAAAAAGACGCGTTTAGTATTCTCGAAATCGTAAGGGATTTTTTAAATGAAATTTTCACAGTTCACTGCCCCCTGAGGTGAACAGTAATTTCTACGCGGCGGTTTTTCTTCATATTTTCCGGCACGGTTTTATTAGCTATAACTTCTTGAAATAACGGCTGCGAGTCGCCTTGGCCTGATGCTGAAATCTGCCTAGGAGCGAAGCCATTTCTTATAAAAATATCTGCTATCTCTGCTGCCCGTGCACTTGACAACGCAAGATTTGAATTGAATCCGTTTTTATTGTTTTTAGAAATTTGAATCGAGTCAGTGTGGCCAACAATCTCTATGTATTCAATATTTTGAACTGCCTTTAACCTAGCAATGAAACCCTGCAAGTGACGTGCTGATTCGGATTGCAGTATTTCTCGTCCCGGCTCGAACAAGATTTCCGACGGTAAAATGATACGGTAGCTACGCTTAGCGAGACCTGTCCCCTGTAGTTCGGCAAACTGACCTTGTATCTTTGAAGGCAAGCTTCCAGAAGCTGCACCGATATTTTTACCATCACTTGCAGATTGAGCTTTACTCTGCGCGGTTTCTGCGAACTGGTCCACACTTTGCCTGCCGGGACTAGAAAGAGAAAGTAGTACCTTTATGGCTCGCAGCTGATTTTCGGTTAATGTCACAATATCAGAATCATCAACTTCGGCTTCAGCGTCTTTTTCAAATGCTTTTGATATTTCCTTGGAAACCGTCTTGGTTTTTTCCTGGTCGAATGTTGACATACTATAAAGCAGTACAAAAAATCCAAGTAACAATGTCATCATATCCGCATAAGAAATCAGCCACGCGTCACCGTCATCATGGTGTGTTGTGTCGTAGGTCTTTCCAGCTTTTGGAAGCCATGCGCCTTTCACGCAGCCATCCTGTTTTTAGTGGTTTTAGTGTTACCAACAATAGCTGGTCCACGTTCTCCAGGCAGCAAGAAAGATTTAATTTTTTCTTCTACGAAGCGCGGCGGAAGTTTTTCGTAAATCAACATAATGCCTTCGACCACAATACGCCTTGCTACCATATCTTCTTTGGTTTGCTTGGTTAAATTTTCTGCAATCGGAATAAATAAAAAATTCGAAAGTGCAATGCCGTACAATGTAGCCACAAGACCGATAGCCATGGCTGGACCGATTTGGTTTTTACTGGCAATCGCACCCAAAGATTGCAGCAATGTAATCATCCCCAACGTGGTCCCAAGCAAACCAAAAGCGGGCGGAAATTTTGAAATGGTGCGAAACATATTGGCCTGATCCATATACTGTTCAAAGTGAGTTCCAGCACGGGTTTCTAATAAATCTCGCAGCTGCTCAGGTGGCACATCGGATTCAATCCAGAACAAAACTTCGGCTGCATCGGACAAAAATGGATCTGTGACCTGAGAGATTTCATCTTCGTAAGCTCGCGAGCTTTGCTGATAGGCCTGCGTTAATCTAATTACTTCTTCAATGAGCTTCGGGTAATTTCTTTTATTAAGACCCATAATCCGGTAGATAAAAACTTTCACCAGAGCAAAAAGCTTTTTTTGATTAAAACACACTAGAGACGCGGTGCAAGTTCCACCGAACACAATCAAAAACGCATGGAAGTCAAAAAATATTCCGAAATTCGTGGTTGATTTTACAACAGCGGAGAAAAAAACTACTGCCGAAAGAACAAATCCTAAGAGGGTTGAAAAGTTCATGCGGCTATATCTCCTACAATCACTTGAACATCATTTTGCTGTTCAAGTGCTTCGAGGTAACCTTGCGCCTGCCACTGTTTCATCAGAACAACGGCCTTATCCCGGGCTGCTTTAAATAGGACTTTCAAATCATCTGCAGGGATATTCGCCAAAATATTAAGTTCATCTTGAATCATGTCGCGGCGACGAGCGGAAATTTGCGCAAAGAACAGATCTGTGATTTTTTGGCCCATTTGATTGGCTAAAACCGCCAGATGTTTATTCGAAACCTTGGTGGTAAATTCCAGCATTAGATGCTTTGGAAGCTGGAACAGGGTCTGAATATTTACCATATTGCTACGGATTTGTTTTTCAAGTAACGGATAAGATGCACCCATTAGATTAACCAGTTCGTCACCCGTATCTTCGTCAACTCCCTCGACGATTTCTTGGTAGAATTTAATATAGCCTAAGTGTGCATTGCTGCGAATTTGACTTAGTGTTGAGTCCAAATAGCTTAAAATTGCCTCGTCTTTTGCCTGCGAGCGTTCTGCTTCAGGAAGCCGTGATAGTAGCACCGCAAGCTCTTTAAACCGGACACTATCTTTACGCTTAACTTTTTGTAGGATTTCACTAAGTAGCGGCGCATCCGTGTAAAGAACCAGCCGTGGCACTAAGTCTGCGTCGATTCGAGTAAAAATATTTACAATTTCATCGCGCGGAATTTTATAGAGCCTTTCATAAACTTTTTGATCGAGAGCAGAACGAGAAGCCATAAATGATTCGGCCATTAATTTCGTCATAAGTTCTTCGCCCGTTTCGAGCATCAGCTCACTTTTAGCATGGCCGTAAGTGCCTTCCTTTAGAAATTTTAAGATCTGATCTTGGGTATCAAGTGGGAGTCTTTGAAATAATTTGTTGGCAACTTCTTTGCCTAAAAGCTCCAGCGTAATAACAGCTCGAGAAATATCTTTTTTCTTTAATGCAATGTTCATTATGTATTGCAGAATAAGAGCTTCGGTGGTTGGAGTTAATTGCAAAGTAATCGAATCACAAAGTTTTGCGATCCGTGCCTGAATTGATTCCAATGTCATCACTTGCGAGCCGATAAGAGGTGAGTTTTTTGGGTCAGAAATATGGTCTTCTGGCAACATAGCAATAGTAGAGGGATTTCCACCGCTAGAATTTTGGTTGTCAGAAATTTGGATACTTTTAATCGACTGTGCGATGGCGTTAAAAGAGCTCGAAAGCTTTTGGCCTGTGCCAAAAAACCCAAAGCCAATAAGACTTACTGCCAAGGCAAGTAGAATACCGCAGATTAGCAATGGCGAAGCATTTTTAAAAGTTTCGATTAAAGTGTGAGTTTCTATTTTGTTGTTTTTTTGCAGAACAGATACTTCACCAGATTTTATAGTAAGGTCACTTTTCAGGCGCTCGTTTTCAGTTTTGTAAACCGTAGCACTGCGCAGAGCGTCTTCACGTTCTTTTTTAAGTGTATCGTTTTGCAGCTTAGTAGCGCGGATGTCATTTTGAGATTGGTTAAGTTTATTTTCAAATTCGTTTTTTGCTTTTATTAAAAAAGGGGCTTTTTTAACATTTATCGAATCGCTAGCATTTAATCCTAGGCGATCGCTTAAGGTCTTTTTAATTTGCGACCGCACGTTTGCTGGGATGTCTTTTGCAATTGCGATTTCTATGTTTATATTTTTGATCAAACCTCGAAGCCGGCCCTTACCAAGGCTCTCGAGGGCTTCATTACTCGGCGCAGTTTTTAAAAAAGGCAGCTCAAGATTTGATGTGACAATATTTTCCGCGTTGACGATTACAGTGAATTCATCTTTTTCAAAAGTCCGTTCTAAATAGATCTCTACTCGGTGCTGGTAGATTTCACTGATACGATCTGAAAGTTCTTTTAATTTGTTACCTTTAGAAGTCGCATTTTGGGCTGATGCAATTTCCATAAAATTGAAGTAAGCTAAGATTATTAAAAAGTTTTTCATGTCCAACGGTCAATCGGTTAGAAAAAAAATATGTTTAGATTATTTTTAGTAAGTGGAGTAATTTGCCAGGGCTGTCAAACTTCTAGGGTGGTTCACATCAACGCAAGTCAGGATGTTAATGTGAGAATGGCGTCTTTTTCCGGTATAGACCAAGGTGGAGAATCTTTAGGTAAAACTCCGCTAGATGTAGAAACAAAGAAGCTAAAAGATAAAATTCTCATTTTGTCCCAAGATAAAAAGCAGTCGCAGTACTGGTTTTTCCCTGATGAAAATTCCACAAGTAAATTCAATTTATCTGTAAGTCTAAAAGATTTGAATGACAAACCCGAGGTTCTGACAAAAGAAGTTGTAAATACTGATAACTTTTTGATTAAGACGACACTCACGACTTATGCGGCTTTAAATGACGAGGACTATGTAAAAGCTCTGTCTTTGGCGCAAGAGCTCGTAAAGAGCGCCCCGAAAAGCAGTGCTTCGCATTTACTTTTGGGAATAGTTTTTTTTCAAAAAGGCCAAAAATCCGAATCTAAAGCAGAATTCGAAAAAGCTCGGACACTCGATCCTTCGGATCCTGCTATTGAACGTTGGTTAAAGGAATTTTAATCATGCGCTTTTTTTGTGTTTTGGTTTTAATATGCCAGGGACGATCGGTACTCGCTGCGGATTTTTTGCTGACTAATAATATTGTCTCTTTAAGTTTGCAGTCGACGGTGACTGCTCAGAACGTTTTGGTTTCTGGGTATTCGTTAGGCCTAGCAGTGCAAAAAAGTGTTTCTCGAAAACTAACTTTCGGACTGGCTTTTGAGCCACTTTTAAATTTCGCCTCGAAAGAAATCAGCCGCTATTCCTATGGCGGTTATTTGCAGCTTGTCTTACTGGGTAAAGCTCACAGATACGAGGTGAATCAAAGCGAGTTTTCTATGGTGAGCTATGGAAATCAAGCGCTGTATGGAATTTTGCGGGCGATGAACAATAACTACCAGACGATGCTTCCAGATTCTAAAGAATCGATTCAAGGGTCTAATTTGGAATTACAATGTGGATTAGGATACAGTCGAGGAATGGGTGCAGCCGACGCGGTCGGTTTGGAAGGGAGCGTGATTGCTCTGTCATTTATAACCGCAGCGCAAAAGATTCAGTCTACTGGTTATCAGTTAAGCGCTTACTGGTTATTTGGGTTGTAGTTTAAACTCATCAGGCCATAATTCGAACAGGGGACACTCGATTCGCGATCGCTATGAATGGGTGCGTTTTAACCAATCCCGAGTCGCGCAGCGGCGAAGGGATCTCCTCGCGCCACCCTCCAACTGAATTGAAAACCCTCCTCGCGCCACCCTCCAACTGAATTGAAAACCCTCCTCGCGCC
>JAYVPO010000001.1:0-2950 GCA_043757325.1 bacterium | reverse complement strand
ACCGCATTGGCCGCACAGGTCGGGCAGGCCGAAAAGGCGTAGCCGTTTCAATTGCGACGGAGTACGAAATTCCATTGGTCGCTGAAATTGAAGCCGCGACCGGTTTCAAAATGATTCGTCAATCTTTGACCTAATTTTTTGTACAGGTAAGAATGTACCTTTAAAAATTGCTTATATTCGGGGCAAAAAATTGTTCGATTGAATCCCAGAGTTATTGGCGGTTACATATTACTAAATGAAAGTCTTCCTTTTTACGATCAGCCTATTTATTCCATTCTTTTCGTGGAGCCTTTCGGTTCCTACGGGTCAACCCAACCGCGGTGCTTTGCAAGACGGTGAAAACATCAATACACTTATTAAAAGTCATCCTGACGTCCTTCACAGCGTTTCTCCGGCCGAATACCAGTACGGTACAACTCAAATGGCCGATACAATTCTATCAATCGGCAATTGGGCCAAAGAGTTTAATCGTCAACCGGTCTGGGTGGGCGATATATCGAAAAAAGGTGGAGGCAAACTCGCGCAACATAAAACTCATCAAAGAGGGCTGGATGCTGATGTGGCCTATCTTGTGTATCAGCACCAACTAAGTGGTCACCGGTCAGATAAATTTAACGATCGGTTTACAGAGCAGTTCGGTCTTAAGGGACAACTAGGAAATAATTTCGACATCGAATCAAATTATAGTCTTTTCGAAAAATTATTTCACGAACCGACCACTTTTAAAATATTTGTCGGTTGCGGGATTTATGATGCCCTTGAAGCTTACGATAAGAAAAAGCCGAGCTCGATCATGAAACATATTTTTGCCGAAAAAGGCCACGAAGATCATTTTCATATACGTCTAAAATGCCCAAAAGAGGCTACCGATTGCTCTGAGCAATGGTGGGATGATCCGAATGCTAAACCACGCAAGAAAAAACCGAAAGACCATGCGTCGCACGAGAAGTACCATGACTGTTGAAGCAAAGCGTTAGTGGTAATACGCTGCCTACACCGTTAAGGTCATTTAGTACTCATCAGCAGGGTATGTTGTGCACGAAATAGTAACGAATGAAAGCCGTTCCATCTAAGTCGGCATCTTATGCTGTCACGGCATCATTCAGGTCAAATAAATAATTCACGAATGTGGCGTAATCTATGCATCGAGCTCAGTGACATTGCGAAGAGGGGCTTCCGATGTCTTATTTTTTGGCATCGAGTAAAGTTTTAAGATTTTTCTAATGCTTTGAGATTTTATTTCGTTTTTTGAAATAGAAATTTTTTTGAACTGTGTCGATACTAGGTTATGATTAAAATTACTATGCTTACAGAACATCTTATGTGGCTTAAAAAGTGCACTTGTGAATAATTAATGTTGAACCTTAAACACCTCTATTATTTTCATGTTTTTTCCAAAGAGCTCAGCACCACTGAGGCAGCGAAGCGTTTAAGTATCAGCGTTCCTGCATTGTCGAATCAATTGAAAGAGCTCGAAACATATCTCGGTTTTCAGCTCACCAACAGAAACAACGGAAAAGTCGCTATTACTGAAGAAGGTAAATTAGTTGCCCACTACGCTGATAAAATGTTCTCAGCGTATGAAGAGCTAAAAAGCCGCGTGAATCTGAAGGCAAAGCCCGAAAATCTATTCAGAATCGGCATAAGTAATAATCTTGGCGCGCAGTTTTCTTTCGATTTGCTGTCACTGGCTGACCCAGATCAGTTTTTAAGTGCAGAGCAGGCTGACATTCATTTTGACTCAACTGAAAATCTTCAAGCCGACTTCGGTAACGGCAAGTACGATTTAATCATCGGTGCTTTTTTATTTGCTTCGACTGAAAGTTCTGTTTGGACTTTTCAAAAGCTCAGTTTCCCGGTGCGGCTTTTTGTGCCGCCGAAATTGTTTAAGGAAACTAATCCGACCGGTCAGGTATCTGATAACTTAGATCATGACCTATTGGTTGAACAGGCCAACAAGCTTAATATATCGCTTATACTTCCTGAACCGGGAACTGTTTTAAGAACCGCGACCGACCAGTTTCTATTGAATTTAAAAGTCCGTCCCGAACGAACAGTCGAGTGCAATAATTCCGAAGCAATCATGCAGTTACTTGAGCGCGGCCTGGCTATGGGTTTTTTTCCGACTCCGTCGTTGGTTGACTTTAAATCGGCGGACTCGCTGATTACGTTGGGACCACCAGCCGGCTATTGGAACTATGAAATTTCAATCGTCGGACGAAAAGATGGTGGCCGAACCTTCAAAAATATCTCGCCCCTGGCCGATATTTTCTTTCCTGCCAACAGAAAAAATTAATTTAACGCATTATTTTCGCTTTATTGTTCGTGTACCGTAAAGTTACGCGGCTCTGTGCCGGTATCTGCGGTGACTTCAAAGTCGAGCCGCGAGATTTCATGTCCCATCGCGGTTTCGACCTGCACGCGCCATTCGCCGGGCTGATAATTGGATTTGCTGGCGTATCCCCGAAAGCCCTCTTTACGACCACCTAGGATCTGCAACGGGATGCGGTCGGTTTTTTTCCAGCCATGTTGGGGGTCTTTCCAAAGCCACTGAATAAAAATTTGGTCTGAGAAGCGGGCGGGAGAGTAAATCTGCGAGTAATAATAAATTATGTCCTGCGGGCGAGCCTTGAATTCTGAATCCCCGGATTGCCAGAACTTCCACCAAATTTTTTCGGTCGATAGAAGATAGTGGCCTTCTTTTTTTTGAACTAAATGATAAATGCCTTGTTCTTTTACGCTGAGCGGAATGGGCGGAATCCAACCTAAAACATAAAAAAGCGTAAAGACCGTAAGAACCGAAAAACTAGGCACTAAAACCGCTTCAAACAAAACTTTTTTATCAGAAAGTTTTCGCTCTAAAAACCAGAACTGTAGATAAAATACGGCCAGTGTAGTGGCAACCGAAAGCCCGAAGGTCGTCCAGCCGATGAAACCTAAAATAACCGGA